>JACPHJ010000114.1 GCA_016188675.1 Planctomycetota bacterium | reverse complement strand
GGTTGCATGAAAACGAATCGCTGTTAGTTCTACACACTACGGGAATTACTTACAGTTTGCGTAATGAGTACAAATGGCAAACTCATCCCCTTTTAGGGGTTAACCCAAAGCCACCTGCTCCGCGGGTGGATTCTTTACTTTTATTTTTATATCTTCGGGTATGTACTTTGATGCCTCTCCAATGATTTCAAGGTTTCTTACCACAGCATCTATTGTTTTCCTATCTTTCCTGAAGGCATCATAATGCATGCCTTCCGTATAACTTCTTATTAACTCAAGGGACTCCAGGATATCCTCCACATAAAGCTTCCATTCTCTCTTAGACATAGGTAAGTTCTTCCATGATGTATTTACGTCTATTGGGCTTAATTGCATCAGGAGTAGTCAGATCAACTTTAACCCCCAAAATTTCTTCCAGAAAATCTGCTAAATGGATAAAGAGAAGGCCGACAGGTTCTTTAAACTCCACAACGATATCAAGGTCACTTTCCTTATTTTGCTCACTCCTTGCATAAGAGCCAAAAATAGCGATTTTTTTAACCTTGTATTTTTCTTCTAAATCGTACCTGCGTTGTTGAATAATTATTTTGATTTCTTCGAGTGTTTTCATGACCTGCCACCGGATCAATGGCTTGATAAGTTAATAATTTAAATCTTTAATATGCACTTTGTAAAAACTTCTTTTTTGACAATTTTTAAGAAATGGTGACGGGTGGCGATTCCTGCGTCACTTGTCACATGCCACTCGTCACCCGCCTTCTTTTTTCATTTTTTGGTTGTAGCTACGCCGCACTATGATATGAGTATATAAATGTAAATTAAAAAGGGCAAGTGGAATTATCATCGGAATTGTCGTATAATCTACTGAAAATAGGTTCGCAGTTATTTCGCGGGTAATATCATGATATTGATAAGAAAGTTATTATTTATTATCACTATCCCTGTGGCCGTCTTTTTTATTCAAGAATGGCTTACTATAGCAGACGACAATTGGCAATTAGACGATAGCGCTGAACTGAGCGATGCCGAAGAAATTGAACTCGGCAAAAGTGTCAATGAATACATACGACATCAATTCTACCTGTGTAACGATCCGGAACTCAACAAAGAACTTAATGGCATTACCCAAAGACTCACCGCCGTATCTGACAGAAAGACACTCCCGTTTGCCTGTGATATTATTCAATCATATTCCATCAACGCATTTTCTGCGCCGGGCGGGCACATCTATGTAACAGAAGGGTTACTGAAATTTGCTGAAACGGAAGATGAGATAGCGGGTATTATAGGTCATGAAGTTGCGCACGCATCCCTGAGACATGTATCAAAACTCTATCGCGAGTTCATCGAAATCATTTCACAGAGGGAAAAGGGAACCGATTCTGTTGCTACATTGCTGCTTTTTAACTGTCACCTCGAAGAATTTGAGCAGGAAGCAGATACTGCGGGTGTTCTTTATGCACAGAAAGCAGGATTTAGTCCTGATGGACTGCCGGACTTTTTGGAACGGCATCTCAATCTTTTGATACAGAACAGAGCCTTTGGCTTTTTACGATTTGACTTTTATACGGCAACCTTCACAAGAATCAACCACCTGAGAGAATACATCTCCTCCCTGGCGATTAAGGAATAAGTTTCTTTTTTGCGTAAACATCATCCTTTGAAAAAGTCCTTGAATTTAAAATATTTTGCCATTACTATAAGACTGTATTGTGTTAATTGACGGGACAAACTAATAATCACCGATTATTCTGAAGATGGTACGCTGTAAGATATGTATTCGGCAAGAGGGTGAGCGTTTGTGCGTTGGACTCGGAGACTGGCTCTGCCCCGAGTGTTGCGGTCAACACCGTATTGTAGATATAAATTGCTGGGCATACTGTCCGTTCTTCTTTGGAGAACGAACCTCCGTCAATCCCAAGGAGAATGAAAGAACGTAAATGCGCCGCTTTATTTTCGCTGTGGCACAGAGAAAATAAAGCCAGCAGGAGATTTCACGACCGTGCGCCAACCATGCGTAATTACACTACTGACAGACTTTGGCAATCAGGACGCATATGTTGGCATCATGAAGGGAGTAATAGCGGAAATTAATCCTCTGGCAAATATTATAGACATCTGCCACAATGTCCCTCCACAAGACATAATCAACGGCGCCTATCTCTTGTACACGGCTTACAAATACTTTCCCCGAAAAACAATCCATGTAGCAGTCGTTGACCCCGGGGTGGGAAGCAAGAGAGACATTGTTTGTGTTGAAATGAAAGATTACTTTTTTCTTGTGCCTGACAATGGCCTTCTCAGCTTTATCATTCAGAATGAAAAACCGAAAAATATCATTCGGGTAATAAATAAAAAATATTTCTTACCGTTACCATCAAATACTTTTCACGGCCGGGACGTCTTTGCACCCGTTTCAGCGCATCTGTCGTTAGGGGTAAAACCACAGCAATTGGGTATTAAGATTAATCAACTGGAACAACTGGATATACCCAAACCAATCTATAAAAAAACAGGGCAGATTGAGGGTCAGATTATCTACATCGACCGGTTTGGAAACCTTGTTACCAATATTACTGAGGAAATTCTGGCAAAAGGTGTTGGGGGGCAGAAGACAGAAGTCGGGAGGCAGAAGCCGGAAGTCAGAGGACTGAAGCAAGAAGTTAGAAATCAGAAACCAGATACATTAAAGAAAACTTCTGAAGAAAAGATACTTGCTATGGAAACAAGCGTTGGGAAAAAGAGAATATTGGGATTGTGTAACACCTATGCGGATGTAAAGGCAGGGGAACCTCTTATTCTTTTTGGAAGCGCCGGTTTCTTGGAGGTCTCCATCAATCAGGGAAATGCCGAGAGACATTTTAAAGTAAACAGAGGCAACAAAGTAAATATCGAAATCGGTAAAAATCTGTTTTAGGATAAAATTATATTTGGTCACTAAGCTACTCAGATATGAATTGGAAAGATAATGCTAAACTACATTGAACAAAGATTCTTTGCTTCAATTAAAATCGTTTGTATTTCAAACGTATTGCTTATTTTTTTAATAAGTAGCGGATGGGCACTAGAGAATACAGATATTGATATGTCGTCAATTATTGAAAAGTTAAATCATAGTGATGAAAATATCCGCAAAGAAGCCGCATATTCTCTTGGGAAATTAGGTCAAGAAGCAAAAGCTACCGTTCCTACGCTTATTGAGGCTTTAAAGGATGAGAAAATAGACGTCCGTAAGGCGTCCATATATGCATTGGGACACATTGGTCAAGAGGCGAAGCCTGCGGTACCGGTTCTTATTGATATGTTAAAAGATGAAGATGTCGGTGTACGTAAAGCTGTCGCATCTGCTCTGGGAAGTATTGGTGTAGCTGCTATTCCTGCTGTCATCAAAGAGATGGAGGATGAGTATAATACACCCTTCTTAAGTAGTGAGGAGGGTCTGGTGACAGAAGCTGCAAGAAAAGTCTTTAAAAAAATTGGTGCAGATGCTGTTCCAATTTTAGTCGAAGCATTGAAGGATAATAGCGTCCGATGTGCAGCAACGTATGCATTGGGATTTTTTGGTAAAAAGGCAAAAGCTGCCGTTCCTGCCCTCATGGAAGCTCTGAAGGATGGGAATGCAAATGTCCGCAAAGCATCTATGCATGCCTTAGTAAATATCAATTGGGAAAGTGAAACTGCTGCTTCAATCCTAATCGAAACCTTGAAGGATAATAATCAGGAAGTCCGTGAGGAATCGGCACATTTACTGGGCAGGATTGGTCCATTTGCAAACGTTGCTGTTCCTGCGCTTATTGATGCACTAAAGGATGAGAACGCAAATGTCCGCAGGGCTGCCGCGCATTCATTGATAATGTTTAGCCCAGAAAACGCTGTACCTGTACTCATCGAAGCTCTGAAAGATGAAGATGCAGATGTTTGTATCAGTGCAGCAGATGATTTAGGTTTTATTAGTTTTGGACCGGGAAATGCCGTCGTGGAAAACGCCATCCCGGTCCTTCTTGAACTACTGAAAAATAAGAATACATCCATACGTATGGCAGCCGCATATGCCTTGGCGTATATCAGCCCCAACCAAAAACCCGCCATTCCTGTACTCATTGAAGCACTGAACGACAAGGATTCATACCAAATCCAAACCGCTGCACGGGCTCTAGGGAAAATTGGTTCCGGAGCAAAAGATGCCATTCCTACTCTTATTGATAGGTTGAATGATGGAGATGATATAGTACGAGAGGCTGTTACATATGCTCTGGAAAAAATTGGTGAGGCTGCTATACCTGCCCTCCTTGAGACGTTAGAGAACGAGATTGGTAAAGGTGGCTTTCCTGGTGACGAGTATCCGGTAGAGGAAGCGGCAGGCAAAGCATTAAAAAATATCTGTGCTGGTGCCATTGATACTTTAATTGAATCATTGAAAGATAAAGACATCCGCTGTGCAGCAGCTTATGTTCTTGAGTCTATCGGTACAGATGCAAAAGCAGCCGCCCCGGTACTTATTAAAGCCCTGAATGATGAAGATGATGATTTCCGTAGATATGCCATTCTAGCATTAGGGAGTATTGGTTCAGAAGCAAGAACTGCTGTTCCTGCTATTATTGAGGCGTTGAAGTACAACGATAACCGACGGGCTGCCGTGGATGCATTAGGACGTATTGGCTCAGCAGCAAAAACTGCTGTCCCTGTCCTCATAGACATATTGAAAAATGAAGAAGAGTTTTTTATTCGCAGTGATGTTGTACGTGCTTTGGGGAATATTGGTTCTGAGAAAAAAGCCACAATTCCAGTCCTTGTTGATTCCTTAAGTAGCCAAAACTTTGATATTTCACAGCAAGCTGCAATTGCCTTGGGAAAATTCGGTTTTGACGCAAAGAAAGCAGTCCCATATCTTATAGATGCGTTTCTTGAAGCACTTGATAAAAAAGACATTGATGAACCCTACAAAGTTATCGCACATGCATTAATTGAAATTGCAGAGGCGCTTCAAGAATCGGAAGATACAGCTTATTTACCATTTCTAGAGCCATTCGGCAAGTTTCTTGATCATCCTGAACTATTTGAGTCGCAGGATGTCGGACGTATGAGACGTTCCATTCAGGCGCTAAAGGCAATTGAAAACAGACGCCTATCTAATATATTAATGAATTTGATTCGTCAGCATAAAGTAATAGTTGTAATTGTTGCCTATCTTGTACCGCTTGTATCTTTATGGTTTGCAATCCTTTTAATAAGACCTCTATGGCTATTGAGGATTAATGATGTACTTAAGCCATTATCGCCTTTTATTTTTACTTTACCTGGTTGGGGCAGGATAAGAATTCCGCTTCAATATGTGTTTTTAGTTGGATTTTTTCATTATCACAAACGGGTACTCGATGCTTGGGTTAGCAAATACGCTAATTTGGCTAACGAAACATTTCAAAAAAAAGATTCAGTAAGAGATAGACAGGTTCATATTGCCATGCCAGTTCTCATCAATGGTGGAACTATTGGTAACCTTACAGCAGAGCATTTACGACCGTTATTTAATATGAAACGTTGGTGTTTACTAATTTGGGGAGAGGGTGGCTCTGGAAAGACAAGTTTAGCTTATCAGTTAGCTAAGTCAGCAATGGCTGACGATGAATCTGTACGTCTTTGTAAAAAGCATCTCATGCTGCCTGTCTTGATTGAGGAAGATTTGCACATCACAGATAACCAAAACAAACACCCTCTCTCAGAAGCGATCCGCGGAGAGCTAGGAGTCTTTATTGGCGAAGAAGACCCTATTTCTGAAGAACTGGTTATTCAGCTTTTAAGGTGTAGACGCATTCTTGTAATTGTGGACCATTTCTCCGAAATGAATGAGGTAACACGCAAAACAATTCGCCCTAATGACCCAGAGTTTCCATCTAATGCATTAATTATCACATCACGTATTGAAGAGAAGCTTGGTGGGATACCAAAAACCACTGTCTCGCCCATCCGAATTCAAGGTAACAGGCTTTCATCGTTTATGGAGGCTTATCTTATGCAACGCGCCAAACGAGATTTGTTTAATGATACAGAGTATTTCGATGCGTGCCGCAAGTTATCATTAATGGTTGGAAATAGAGATATCACCGTTCTTCTAGCCAAATTATTTGCCGAACAAATGATTTCCAATAAGGAGGAATGCACAGGAGGGAAATTGCCTAAAAATATTCCAGACCTTATGCTCAGTTATATAAATGAGATCAACCATCAAATTGAGGATAATAAACTTGACGATCGTACTGTTCACCGAATAGCAAAAGTCGTTGCATGGGAATGTATGAAACATAATTATTACCCCACACCTGCGAAATGCGATGATATATTGAATGCTATGGGTAACGAAAATAATGCCAAAGAGCATCTCAAGTATCTTGAAAATCGGCTACGCCTCATACAAACGATCGGACTGGAGCGAAACCAAATTCGTTTTGCTCTTGATCCGATGGCTGAATATCTTGCCGGTTTGCATTTACTGGATTATTACGGAGGGAACGAAAACTTATGGCGGGAATTTATAAGTCGGACAGGCACAATATCGAATACTCCTGAGAATATCAAGGGTTTTATTTCAGCAGTGTATAATTGTTGTTTGTTTAAGGGAACGGACGCAAAGGTGCCTTGTTTCATACAAGATGAACTTGCTAAAATAATCGGACCAAACTCATAATTCTTAGCTTAAAAATTTTTGTGTTTTTGAGTCTTCGTGGCAGTTATTACTGAAAAATGTTAGATAAAACTTACAAAGAACAACTGGAAGAATGGGACAAGTCCTGCCTCTGGCATCCGTTTACCCAGATGCAGGATTACGTCAGGGAAGCGTCCCTGATTATTGAAGAAGGAAGCGGTGTTTTCCTTAAAGATATTAATGGCAAAGAATACATAGATGGAATTTCATCCATGTGGTGTAATCTGCACGGCCACCGCAAGAAGGAAATTGACGATGCAATAAGAAGGCAACTCGATAAGATTGCACATACGACACTTCTGGGACCCTCCAATATACCTGCTATTGAACTGGCGAAAAAACTTGTCGAGATCGCACCGAAGGGGTTGCAAAAGGTATTTTATTCAGATAACGGTTCTACGGCGAATGAAGTTGCCCTGAAAATGGCCTTCCAGTACTGGCAGCATAAGGGACTTAAAGATAAGACGGAATTTGTTGCCTTGCAATACGGTTACCACGGAGACACTATTGGGACTATGAGCGTCGGCGGAATAGAACTCTTTCACGGGGCATTCCGCCCCCTTTACTTCAAGACACACCTTGCACCCGCACCCTATTGTTATCGTTGTCCCCTTGGAAAACAGCCTGAAAATTGCTCTCTGGCATGTCTTGACGGATTAGAAAAAATTCTAAAGGAAAATTCTGGCCGTATTGCCGCCATGATTATGGAACCTCTTGTACAGGGGGCAGGCGGGATGATTGTCCATCCAGCAGGTCATCTATCCGGCGTACAGGCGTTGTGCAAAAAATATAATGTCCTTCTCATTTTAGACGAGGTGCTTACAGGGTTCGGTCGAACAGGCAAGATGTTTGCCTGCTTACATGAAGATGTTACACCCGATATCATGGCGCTGTCAAAAGGTATCAATGGCGGTTATATGCCGCTTGCCGCCACACTTGCCACGGAAGAAATTTACAACGCCTTTTTGGGCGAGTATGCTGAACTGAAAACATTCTTCCACGGACACACCTACACGGGGAATCCCCTGGGATGTGCGGCTGCATTGGCTAGTCTGGAACTATATGAGAAAGAACGCATCCTGAAAAACTTGGAACCAAAAATAAATTATTTACGGGCTAAGCTAAAATCCTTTGAATCACTAAAACACGTTGGAGACATCAGACAATGTGGACTCATCGCAGCGATCGAACTGGTTAGGGATAAGAGCACGAAAGAACCATATCCCTGGGAAGAACGGGTGGGGATTAAGGTGTGCATCGAGGCCAGGAAACAAGACTTGCTTATCAGACCGCTTGGACATATCATCATCGTTATGCCGCCAATAATTATCAAGACCGATGAATTAGACAGAATGCTTGAGATTACTTATAAGTCTATACAAGTTGTTACAAATGAGAAATAGCGTATGTAGGCAGGAAGAGCAGGAAAGCCGGGTTCCTTTGGTTTCTTGAGTTGATAGTGTTTTTTGTGTCAGGAGAGTTTAACTCAGCAAACTTAAGAAACCGAATAAAAACACAAATATTCCTGATTTTCATGTTTTCCTTAGAGGGATTTTTTAAAAAAGGAGAAATAGTCATGGCAAAGGGATACTTTATAACCGGAACGGATACCGGCGTGGGAAAGACGCTTGTTGCCGGCGGATTGGCCGCCCTTTACAAAAAACAGGGCATTAATGTTGGTGTTATGAAACCTGTTGCTACTGGCTGTAAACGGGTAAATAATCGTTTGGAATCGGATGATGCCGCCTTTTTAAAGCTATCGGCAGAAGTGGAAGACGAATACGAACTCATTAACCCCATCAGCCTTGAACAGCCTCTTGCCCCATCGGTAGCCGCACGGTTGAGCAATACAAAAATAGATACAGATAAAATAAATACGGCCTTCGACACATTATGTGAAAGACACGAGTCTATGATTGTCGAGGGCATTGGCGGATTACTGGTTCCTATTGATGAATACTATTTCATTGTAGACCTGGCAAGTGAAATGGAATTGCCATTAATCATCGTTTGTCGGCCTACCCTCGGCACAATCAACCACACCCTACTGACCGCATCGTATGCACGTGAACATGGGCTGGAGGTCAAAGGGATAATTGTGAATGAATCAACTGAACATTGTGACGCTACCCTTAAAAAGACGAACACGGATGAAATTAAAAGGCTCACAGGTCTTCCAATATTGGGCACAATTCCTTTTAATAAAGGACTGGATATAAAAAACTATAACAAGGAGGTACTAATAAAAATTTTTAGTGATAATATAGACAAAGACATTATAATATAATTTCGAAAAACGTGGAATTTCACGACCAGGCTTAATGGTTGGAGATAATGGCAGACTTTGAAATATATTTTAGCAGGCATGCCAAAAAACAAATGAAATGGAGAAAGATTTCTGAGGGGGAAGTCAATAATACTATTCTTTATCCAGAAACTATAGAGGATTCAGTAAAAAAGCGAAAAAATGCTTTTAAACATATCGGTAATAAGTGGCTTAAAGTCACGTTTGTACAGGAAGGCAATAAAATAACTGTAGTTACAGCAATAGATAAAAATAATTAGGGGAAGATATGAAAATTGAATATGATAAAGAAGTGGACGCCCTCTATATCAGGATACAGGAAAAAGAAGTGTCGCACACAAAAGAATTGGAAGAGGGAATAAATTTAGATTTGGACGATGTAGGTAATATCATTGGTTTAGAAATTATTGGGGCAACAGAAAGATATAATTTGAAGGATATTTTCAATATTTCAACCGAAAACTTAATATTGGAAGAGCCAATCAAAAGTTAGTTTATTTTGTTGAGTTTCGTTTAACTCAACTTATACAGGAGTAAAAATACATGAAAACTCAGTTAGAACTTGCACGCGAAGGTATCATAACGGATGCCATGAAAGAGGCCGCTGCCTATGATGACGTTTCCCCGGAATTTATCCGTGAAGGTATCGCAAAGGGACAGATCGTCATCTATGGAAACCCAAACAGAAAAGCGCGTGTGATCGGTATTGGTAAAGGACTCAAGACAAAGGTAAATGCCAGCATTGGCACGTCCCCCGATATCATTGACATCGACATGGAGGTGAAAAAGGCGCAGACCGCCGAAAAATATGGCGCTGACACCCTGATGGAACTTTCAACCGGGGGAGACTTAACCAAGATCAGAAAACGGGTATTGGACTCCATTTCACTCACCGTTGGCACCGTACCCCTCTATCAGGCGGCAATCGAAACCAATAAGAAAAAAGGTTCTGTAGTACACATGGAAGCCGATTTTCTCTTCGATGTTATAGAACAGCAGGCAGAGGAGGGCATAGGCTTTATGGCCATCCACTGCGGCATCAACCTCATAACCCTTGAACGGCTTAGAAAACAGGGCTACCGTTACGGCGGTCTCGTCAGTCGCGGCGGTTCGTTCCTGACTGCATGGATGAATCACAACAAGAAGGAAAACCCGCTCTACGAACAGATTGATCGCCTTATTGATATCATGAAAAAACATGACGTCATCCTCAGCCTGGGAAACGGTCTCAGGGCTGGCGCCATTCATGACAGCACGGATCGCGCCCAGATACAGGAACTCATTATCAACTCTGAAATTGCCGAATATGCTCAAAGTAAGGGTGTCCAGATTATTGTAGAGGGTCCTGGTCACATTCCCATTGACGAGATTGAGGCCAACGTGCTGATACAAAAACGACTCAGTAATAACGCCCCATTTTATATGCTGGGACCGATTACCACCGATGTAGCGCCTGGATATGACCATATTTCATCAGCCATCGGCGCAGCCTTATCGTCATGTTACGGCGCAGATTTCATCTGCTATGTCACACCGCCAGAACATCTGGCTCTTCCCGGACCAGATGATGTGCGCGAAGGCGTCATGGCAGCCCGTATCGCCGCCCACGTGGGCGATATGGTGAAGCTCAAGGATAAGGCAAAGAACTTAGACCTAAAGATGGGCATCGCCCGGAGAGACCTCGACTGGCAAACCCAGTACGAAACAGCCATCACCAAAGAACGCGCCCAGGAAATTCGTAACAGCCGTCCACCTATGGACGAGGACACCTGCACCATGTGCGGCAGCCTGTGTTCGTTAAAGGGTGTGATGAAATACTATGAACAAGACCTCAAGAAAAGCCGCAAGAAGAGCGCAACCACAGCAGCATTTTAAGATGAAACAGGACATTCCATTGCAATTATGAAGACTGTGTTTTGTGGTAAAATTAAAGAAATAATGGTTGCTTACCTTGTCGAAGAAGATTGTGCAAAACTTTTGACAATTCATCCATTAAAAGTTGGTCAAAAGGAAAATAGGATTAAATCCGGAAGATGGAGGAAAATTTAATGACAGACTTTAAAGTATTTTATGACGAAAGGGAAGATATTCTTTATCTGACTAGGGAAGGCTTAGAAGAAGAAGTGGTAGAACTTTCTCCTGGAATAAATGCAGAACTTGATATAGAAGGGAATCTTATTGGCGTTAAAATCTTTAATGCATCACATTTACTTAAGGATGTCGTAAAGTTAATAGAAAATAAACTCCAGACTGCTTAACTCTTTTTCACGTCATATCAAACTACCATTACATAGAGCAATAAAGCCGCAAAAAAAGCCTGACACAGCGGCATTTTAAATTGTTGTCATAGGCAGCAACTTTTTATATACACGTTAAGGGGGATTAACTCCCTCGCCCCCTCCCCGTTTTCACGAGGACATGTTTATTAAGGGGGATTTCCTCAAGTCCCCCTTAGCAAAGGGGGAATCAGGGGGTTGTCTGGCATGCTATGATACATAATTTGAAATTCCTGTATGTAATTAAGCGTGGTATTATTGAAATGTTTTCCCTATTTCAACACAATTCAATCGGTTTCTGTCCAACAACTGATATAGTATATTTATAGAATAAAGATAAAAGTGAATGTTAGGTGTTAATAATTTACAGTTATGATTAACAGACCAACAGTTTTTATTTTAGGAGCCGGTGGAAGCATTCCTTATAATTATCCTTCCGGCAATAAATTAGTGGAAGACATAATAGCTTCATTATTGAAAAGACAATTACTGTTTCAATTGTGCTCTAAATTAGAATTTACTGAAAATGAGATAATCAAATTTGCAAATGCTCTTAAGTTCTCTGGAGATGCCTCTATTGATGCTTTCCTTGAACGTAATCCAAATTTTGTGGACTTAGGAAAAATTGCTATAACCTTAACGCTAATCGAAAAAGAAAATACAGGAACTTTATTCTCAGAAGGTAACGACAAATGGTATGGAGATTTATTGAACGAGTTGAAATCACCATCAATAAATGATTTCAAAAATAGTGTAGCCTTTTTAACATTTAACTATGATCGTTCATTTGAACACTACGTGTACACATCAATAAAGAATAGTTACGGCATATCAGACAAAGAATGTACCGAGATAATTAATACTATCCCGATAATACATCTACATGGTCAAACTGGTAAACTTCCTTGGCAGGTTACTGATGGTACTGGACGACCTTATGATAACAATTTCCCAGCCTACAGAACTATTGTAGATTCATTAAATATTAGAGCTAATAAAATTAGTGCTCGTACCCTTGCCGAGGCAGTTCATTATATAAGAAGAATTAGTAACCAGATTAAAATAATACATGAAGCAGATGTGGAAAAAGATATCGAATTTAAAGAAGCCCATAAATTATTATCTGACGCAGACAAAATATATTTTCTTGGATTTGGATATAACGATGAAAATTTAAGAAGATTAAAGATTTCGGAGTTACCTGACATTATAATTAGAAAAACTCCTTCTGGAGAGGCGTATATTGCAAGAATCATAACTGGAACAAATTGCGGAATTGGTACAGCAAAGACAAAGCATATTACTTCCGTTTCAAGTGGTAAGATTATGTTGCCCGAAAAACAATTTAAAGTACTAGAGTTCATTAAGGAATTCGTAAATTTTGATTAACGCGCTACTGTGAAATCGAACCACACAGTGCTGTTTGGGCGAGCAACAGTTTGAGGTTTGCAAATCGGTTTATTTGCTTTGAGAAGTGATTTAGTGGTTCGATTCACTGAGCTTAGCGTTATGTGAAAACAAAATGGGTAAACATGAAAAGCTTTTGCTTGAAATTCTGAGTGGAACTGCCGATGCAAATATTCCTTTTGACGGACTATGCAGATTACTGGAAAATATGGGTTTTGAAAAGAGAATCAAAGGTAGTCATCACATATTTACAAAAGATGGTGTTGAAGAAATACTTAACTTGCAGCCTAAAGGTGGGAAATCAAAACCCTATTAGGTCAAGCAGGTACGAAATATCATATTAAAATATAAATTAGGAGAGCAAAGCGATGAGTAAATACAAATATGAAATAATAATTTATTGGAGCAAAGAGGACGGGGCATTTATTGCAGAAGTCCCGGAATTGCCTGGCTGTACAGCAGATGGAGCCACATACCAGGAGGCTCTTACCAATGTTGAGGTTGTTATACAAGAGTGGATAGAAACTGCAAAGGAATTAGGTCGGCCTATTCCTGAACCAAAAGGCAGATTAGTTTTTGCATAAGAAAAATTTTCAAAAGGATTTGTTGCCTTGTCGATTGTATTGCTCGAACCACCACGCCCGGAAAATTCTGGCCGATTTGAGGACGTAGTCAACGCCCCGCTTTCCGCCTGTCTATTTACCGGCTATATTGCATCGGTATTACGGAAAAATAACATAGAAATCGAAATTGTTAATGCCCATCTCTATGACTGGTCAATAGAGCAGACGATCACACATCTCTCAAAAAAACATTTTCCACTTCTGTGTGTTCATACGGTGTATCTGTGGGAGAGGACGCAGGACGTCTTTGATATGCTTTCAACGGCAAAATCAAGAAATCCAACTATACATATCAATCTCTACGGGTACTATCCCACTTTTGCTTACGAGAAAATTCTTACAGATTTTCCATTCATTGATTCTGTGACTGTTGGCGAGCCTGAATTTGCTACCCTTGACCTTGCAAGGTGTATCTGCTCTGCGAAGCGTAATTCAGCAGAAACACGTGTGAACAATATGTTAATAAAAGAAGATAAAAATACCCCCCCTTGTCCCCCCCTTGCGAAGGGGGGGAATGGTGGGGTAAGAAATTTATTTCCCGATGAAATGGATATTCCGGGACTGGCTTTCAGGAATACCAATGGGAAGATTGTTTTTAATCCCCGCCCCCCTATCCAGAATTTGGATCAACTGCCTTACCCAGATCGTCAGGATATCGGCCTCTATCAGAAAAAGGGCATTGTAACGTATATCCAGGGAAGCCGCGGGTGTTATGGGCATTGTACCTTTTGCTACCTGAATCCCTTTTATGAAGAAATGAACCAATGGCGAGGCAGGAGCGCAAAAAATATATTTGACGAGATACTCAATTTGCATACAGAACACGCCATCGATAACTTCTATTTTTCAGACGCTAATTTCTTCGGTCCGGGAAAAACCGGAAAGGAACGGGCTGTTACGTTTGCTGAACTTATCCTTGCCCACGACCTGAATATCCATTTCGGTTTTGAGTGCCGCGCAAACGATATCGAAGAACACTCACTCTCAAGACTCGTTATGGCCGGCCTGACCAATGTTTTTCTGGGTTTGGAGAGCGGAGATTCTCGTTCGTTGAAACGATTCAAAAAACACACTACCGTTGATGAAAATAAAAATGCCATTCAATTGCTGCGGGAGTATGGAATCGAACCTACCTTTGGTTTTATTATGTTCGAACCCGAATCCACGATGGAGAGCGTGAGAAACAATTTCGGATTTTTACAGGAAACAGGTATTATGACCACCCCTGCCGTAACTGCCCACCTGCTGCATCACAGGCAGACCATTTT
Organism: Planctomycetota bacterium; assembly: GCA_016188675.1. Classification (GTDB taxonomy): domain Bacteria; phylum Planctomycetota; class Brocadiia; order Brocadiales; family Brocadiaceae; genus Wunengus. The sequence goes on along the minus strand of JACPHJ010000114.1, from coordinate 5,610 downwards.
TGCAGGGACATCCGACTATCAATCAATGTTACATGAGGTAACCGGCGCTGATACTTCGTTCACAAATTATGAAATTTTTTACAGGATAAAAGACCCAAAGGTTGAGGCATTCTCAGAAATCGTTTCTCATGTTTGCAAAATGGCCTTATCCTTGCTCCCAAAAACCTTTACCTGCGAAAATAATACATCTGGGGCAGGCAATGAATCAAATTTATTAAATACGTTAAACAATGCATTGGTTACTATGTTTGAGAAAACCCTTTCGGATTTTGAAACTAATGTAAACCTTGATAATCCAGATACAGTGAGAGAAACCAGCCTGAAGCTGGCGCATGAACTGGAGATAATTATTGGCAAGCAATCAATTTGAGGTAATAAGACAATGACTAAAACGAACCCTTCAGACGCTGACTATATATTCCAACTCAGTTTTGGATACTGGAAATCATGTATACTTTTTACAGCAACCGAATTCGATATATTCACCCTTATCAGTAAAGGAAAGGTTACGGCTAAAGATATTTCCCAATCCATTCACACAAATGAACGTGCAACGGAGATGCTCTTAAATGCCCTCGTTTCACTTGAATTACTTACCAAGCAGGCAAATTCTTATCATAATTCTCCTATTTCAAATCTTCACTTAATCAAGGGGAAACCGCATTATCTGGGCGATTTCATCCACCATGCCCATAATGTTATGGAAAACTGGACGATGCTGCGGGAAACCGTTGAAACGGGAAAGGCCGTTTCACTGAAGGACTTGCCTGAAGAGGTAGACCCTCACGACCTCAGAGATTTCATCACAGCCATGCACAATATCGCATCTACAAAGGCAGAAGACCTCTGTGGGAAACTCGATTTAAAGGGAGCAAAAAGGCTGCTTGACCTTGCAGGCGGCCCTGGTACGTATGCCATTGAGTTTGCAAAGGCTCATCCGCATTTACATGCCGTTGTCTTTGATCTGGAGCACGTGACCAAGCTTACTCAGGAATTTATTAAGGCTTCTGGGATGGAAGACCGCGTTACTACACTAGCCGGTAACTGCCTGGAAGATTCCTTCGGGAAAAATGATTACGATGCCATCCTTGCTTCAAATATCTTGCATATTTACAATCCTGCAAATAACACGAAAATACTCAAGAAGTGCTGGGATGCCTTAAGGGATGGCGGGCAGGTTATTATTCATGAATTTGTCCTGGACGAGACCAAAACAAAGCCGCAGTTCGCCGTCCTTTTCAGCTTGAATATGCTCATCGGCACACAGGAAGGGGCGTCTTACAGCGAGTCTGGATACAGGACATGGCTTGAAGCGGTTGGTTTTAAACACATAAGAAAGATTGACCTGGAATCCAATTCATCGCTGATTATTGGCAAGAAATAACAATGGAGTAAAAGATGTTTATCCTAAAAAAGATTATTGCTCAATTATTTTTTCCTGGCCCGTTGTGCCTGGAAATATTGATTGCAGGCCTGATATTGCTACTGTTTACACGGAAACAAAAGGCAGGAAAGATTATTCTTTCTGTCGGAGTTGTTCTATTTACACTAATGAGTTACACCTCTCTTTCAAATATATTTCTCAGGCGATTGGAATATCAGTACCCACCGCTTATCTCAACCGCAGCATCTGATTTTGCGCCCCGTGAGGTTGTGCCACAGGTCAAATGGATTGTCGTTTTGGGTGGGGGACACACATCTGACCCAAAAATCCCTATTACCAGCCAACTATCAGACGCATCTTTATTTCGCCTTATAGAAGCCATTCGGCTGCACAAGATGATACCCGGAAGCAAGCTTATTTTGTCAGAAGGAAAGGTCTTTGATTCAGTTCCTGGGGCGGAAACTATGGCCGAGGTTGCAAAGGCTGTGGGTGTAAAGCAGGAAGATTTGATTTTGGAATCAGAATCAAGAGACACCATAGATGAAGCCCGAATCATTAAATCAATCGTTGGAAATGACAAATTTATTCTGGTTACTTCTGCCTCGCATATGCCTCGCTCAATGGGCATGTTTAAGAAATTGGGTATGCATCCTATTGCAGCACCTACGGATTACACGGTCAAAGAAAGTCAGGGCATCAGTCCGGGCGACTTTTTCCCTACTTCCGGAGGCTTGCGCAGGGCGGAAGGTGTCATATACGAATATCTGGGCCTTATCTGGGCAAAACTGAGAGGCCAAATATGAACGTTACTTGCCTTTTTATGCCACAAAGACATCAAGTCACAAAGAAAAGACTTTGTGTCTTATTGGATTTATAATAGTGAAAAGGCTGTAGGGGCAGGTTTGAAACCTGCCCCTACATTATTAAATTAATGTTCAGGAAATTCAAAATTACCTAAGTCTGGAATTAATTATTAGTGGCAATAGCTGTTGCCGCCAATGATCTCAACTGCCCAGGGTGACAAGCCTACATCGGAAATTTTTGAGTAGTTGTCTGTTGTCCCATCGATAACATAAACGGAGTTGTTCGTAGAGCATGCCAGATAGACGGTTTTCCCATCGGGTGTCGTTGTTGCAGTTTCCAGCATTAGACCTTCACCAAATTTAATTCGCTTCAGTTCCTTGTACTTTTCCAGGTCAATAACATAAACGGCGCTTTCCGGCTGGCTGATGATATATGCCTTTTTTCCTCCATGTACAAAATTTATCCCCGTCATCCCTTCGCCGCCAGGGAATGTAGTTATAACCTTATTGGTCTTCGCATCGATTACCGATACCGTCTGGTCGTCATTATTGGGGACGAGTACCTTTGTCCCATCAGGTGAGACGTAAGCACGCCATGGATTCTGGCCTACAGTGATGGTTTTTATGACATTGTCAGTTCGTGTATCAATCACTGCCACCTGATTGGAATCGCCGTCGGCTGCATATAAATACCTGCCATCCGCGGTTAATGTGGGATTTGCAATACCGTTTATTTCGGAAAGTCTTTTGTCCAGATTCAAAGATGCCAATACATGGGTGTTACCAATATAGATGGTCTTTATAAGTTTTTGGCTCTTTACATCAATGACCCCAATTTCATGGGCGCCGAGGTTAGACACATAGACCTTGGTTATATCGGGTAACATGGAGAAACCATGCGGTTCGTAAAAACCCTGGATCCTGTTTATTTCTTTGCTATTTATGAGATCCACGATTGAAACGGCGCCTTCTTCCATATCACCAATATATGCCAATTTCCCGTCGTGTGATATGACAAAATGCTCGGGGGCAATACCTAAACTCACCTTCTTAATCTCCCTGGTTTTCAAATCAACAATTACGGCATAATTTTTTTGTGTACCCGTAGTAAACAGCCTCTTTCCATCCATAGTTGCCATGGTCATGTGCGGATTGCAGCAGTTGCCGCAGGCAATACGGTCGATGACCTTGTTTGTTTTCATATCGATAACGGCGATGTCGCTTGAATCACGGTTTGTTACAAAGACCACGGATCGAGGATCAAAAGTTTGCTGTACGGCAGATTTTGGTTCATTTCCGGCATTTACCTGTTGCGACAGCATCGCCAAGCCTGCTGCACATATTACTGACACTCCTATTTTTTTAAACATTTTTATCTCTCCTTTTAAAAATTACCTCGAATACAGTCCATACAGCACATAAACAGAGCTATTTTGATCATCACCTCCTTTCTATCTTTTTAAAATTCAATTTGCGTCCTTACACCCGCCAGGGTTACTACATCACTGTCTTCCAAACCAACAGGGTCAAATACCGCCTGGAATAGTGGGGTAATGGCAAAGTGGTCATTAAAGGCAAATTTATAATATACCTCTGCTATTTGTTCCTCATCGCCCACCACTGACTCCGTATGGCCAAACGCAAACGCCGTACTGTCATTTACCCGTGAGGAAAATGGGTGACGCAATTCCAGACCCGTACTCCAGGCGCTTTTTACGTCAGCGCCATCCGTCTCATTAATGCCATATCGTGCGAAGGCAATGAGTTTTGCAGAAAGATGCTGGTCTATGCTCATACCCAACCCCGTGTTATCATTTCTGCCACCATTAATTTTTGCCCACAGCCGGTATGTACCCTCCAAGCCAAATAAATAGCGTGACCGCATGCCAACTTCTCCAATTCCATACAGCTTATCAACAATATCCAAACCCGTGTTGTCTGCGCTTTGTAATCCCAGTCCAAAGAACAGGCCTCTTCTCGTGTCGTAAAAGGACGCTACGCCAGGCCCATTTTCCGGAACTTCTAAGGTTCGATTATTCACAAATGCACTGGTGATAAACTGGGTTGTTTCGTCATTTGCCACGTCGTTACTGTCAAAATAATTCGTTAAATCAATCTTGCCTATCACCAGCCTTACATGCTGTTTCAGGAGTTCAGTCTGTAACCATGCTTCACGGACGGATACACGGTCAACTCCATCACTGTCCTGGAACGAGCCTGAATCGTCGTTCAGGCCGGAAAGACTGCCGATAAATTCATCGGGTCCGTTTCCTCCGATGGCCTCCAAATCCACAAAAAATGTCATATAGGTGAGCGGTTTACCTATAAACAGCAAGTCCAGAGAACCTTCTGCGGAAGAGTGCCGGCCTTCATCGTTGTTCAAAATCTGCTGGAATACGCCCGTTCCGCTGGCGCCCACAAGGATGCGCTTCTTAAATTCTTCCTCTAAGGCAGTAGAAATTTTATCTGAAATGCTTTCACGCCTTGCAAATTTAAATTTTTTGAAATGCGTCCTCTCTTTTAAATTCAACCCGCATATACTACACTTCCCGTCTTTACTCATTGTTTCAAATCCATGCCCATTGGGACATACGTATTCAGTCACCTTTCTTATCTCTTCTGCCGTGTCCATAAGGGCGGCCCTGCCGGTCAAATCCTGAACAGATTCTTCCAGCTTTTCCAATCGGGTTTCCAATCGTTTACTGACCACCGGTTGACTCTCCTTGACGGCGGCGCTTTCTTTCATACTCCTTTTAATCATCTCTACGTCCTTCTGGACGTCCTTTACCCTCACATAGCATTCGTCGATATCTTCGACCTTCTTTTCCAGACGATTCAGCCTATCATTTACCTGTTCAAGATTCTCCTGCGACAGGTCGGCTGATAGAGAAGTCCCTTCATAGGCAATTGCAACAAAAGAACACGTACAAAATAATAAAAAGTGATTCTTTATTTTCTTTTGATAAATATTTCGGAACAAATCCATTATGTTTCTCCTTTCCCCCTCGGAAATAAAGTTCATAAAACAGCGTTCAAACAGGTCTCCTGGCTTCCGGGTCTTCCTACTTTCTGCGCCTTCCCATCTCTTTCCCGATCAGGACAGTGGCGTATTGCAGATTCGTCGCCGGTTACAGTTGCGGGGCAGCTCCCGTTTTTACGGGATTCCCTGAATATTTGAACCGTGATTAATCATTCATAAACTTAGAACCACCCCTGTTTCCCCTCCTTCGCAAGGAGGGGACAAAGGGGAGGTATTCCCCGGTTATTTGTTATATTGGGTTATAGTCACAAAACTACATAAATAAAAAAAGCCCGTTTCTTCTTAATGCGAAGGAACGGGCTTTTTTATTTCATGTATGAATGAAAAATTAGTTAATTACGGTTCAAATATTCAGGGAATCCCGTAAAAGACGGGAGCTGCCC
>JACPHJ010000119.1 GCA_016188675.1 Planctomycetota bacterium | reverse complement strand
TTGTCCGCCATAGGTTGGTATTGTCCGAATCCGGCAATGTAAACCCTTGTTGGAGAAACGCCGCATTCTTCAACCATATAGTGGAGGACGGCAGCAGCCCTTGCCGCAGACAGCTCCCAGTTTGATTTGTACTTGTCTTTCTGTCTGACAACAGGGTCATTATCCGTATGGCCTTCAATTCTGACTATTTCACCCGCTGCGGATGTTTTCAGTATGCCAGCGATCTTCTTGAGCGTTGCCTTGGATTGAGGCCGTAACGTAGTTTGTCCAGGATCAAACAGCACGGCACCGGGCAGCAATACCGAAACGGTGCCGTTTTTTATCCTTACGGTCGCCCCTGTACCTTTTAATTTTGCTTCGAGATCCCTTCTGGCGTTCTCAAGCCGATTTACCTCGCCTTCATACCTGCCCGCCTTTGATGATAATTCTGCATTCTCCTGCTGCAGGCCTGATATGGTTTCGTTCAACTGCTGATTTTCCTGCCTGAGTTTCTTAAGCTGACCACAACCTGTACCGGCAACTAGTAGTCCTAATATCCCCACAAGACAAAGACCACGCGCCACACCACGTCCTTCTAACATATGTCCTTTCCTCCTTTCACAATAAAGAAATTTTAACCATATAGGAATTCGGTATTTTTACGTTCGGTAGTATTATGAATGGAATCCGGAAAATAATACGACAAAAAGTTGAACATATACATTGACAAGACCTATAAAATAATCTTGCATAAGAATACACACCAGCGTTGCCAACGACAAAAATGGTCCGTACGGGATTAAATGGCTTTTTTTAACTAACAACACGGGGACGGCCATTAAGAGCCCAAAAAACGGAGCTACAAAGAAGACAGACACCGCTAATTTCCAACCCGTGACCCCGCCAATCATACACATGAGTTTCACATCCCCAAAACCCATGGCGTCCTTCTTGAATACCCATTTCCCCAAAATACTACAGAGAAATATCAGACCTCCCCCTGTAAGCATCCCGATCATGGATGCAATCAGCGTATCTAACCGGCAGATGCCCGTCAATGAAAAATTTCTCAGGGTGTCATGTGCATTATGCAAACCGGGACATATGACACTTAAAACAAGGGCAAGCGGAATACCAACAAACGTGACCTCATTGGGGATAATAAGCAACTCAAGGTCTACAAAGGTTGATATAATCAGGGCACAACAAAGAGCTAAGTAACAAATAAAAATACATGGCGATTCTTGTCTGTATTGGATAAATACGTAATACAGATGTACAAAAACATACCCTGTCAGCAACTCTACGAGTGGATAACGTATCGGAATTTTAGCCTTGCATATTCGGCATCGCCCCAGCAGAAATATATAGCTTAATACAGGAACATTAGCATACCACCCGATCGGTGTATTGCAACTCGGACAAAATGAGCGAGGCGATATCAGGGATTTTTTCCTGGGGATTCGGTAGATACAAACATTCAGAAAACTGCCTACGATTAACCCCACGATAAATATTAAGGACAACAAACCTGGATCAACTACATCCAAGAAATTTTTCTGGATACTCACCCCTCCCTTAAAAAATGATAATTGTTTCAAGTATCTTAATGAAAATATCTTAAGGAATACTATCAAATCAAATTGGCAATTGCAAGATTAAAAGCTGCAAACAAATTACTGGCATAGCGTGGCAGATATGAAGTCTTTGTAATACTGCTTAAGCAGTTACAATGCTTGCAAAAAAGCAAATCATGGATAGTATTTTTATTACAGATGGATAACAGTTATTGAGTCAAAATGCTGAAATGGTAAATGAATAATGGGTTGTGAAATTTATGGTATATGACTTGAATAAGGGAAATTTTATGTTAAACTACGTTTGTATTTTTAAAAGTATATCAAATGCGCTTTTTTTCACTGCCAAAGGATGTATCTCGAATGGTAGAAATGGATAATGTAATCTCCGTAATTCTTGGGGGAGGGCGCGGAACAAGGCTCTATCCCCTGACAAAAGAAAGATCAAAACCCGCAGTCCCGCTTGCAGGCAAATACAGGATCATAGATATTCCAATCAGTAATTGCCTGAACTCTGATCTCAACAAGATTTACGTACTCACACAATTCAACTCGGCATCTCTTCACAGGCATATAACACGGGCGTATAAATTCGATAACTTTTCCAGGGGTTTTATCGAACTACTGGCGGCTGCCCAAACCACGGAAAGTATGAATTGGTATCAGGGCACAGCAGATGCCGTTCGACAGAACCTTCGGTTTTTTAATCAGCCCAACATTGATTTTGTTTTGATCCTCTCAGGCGACCAGCTTTACCGGATGAACTATCAGGAAGTTATCAAAATGCATATTGCGAGTGGCGCGGAAGTAACCGTTTCGGCAATTCCCGTGCAAAGGAAAGATGCCGGCCATTTAGGTATCTTAAAGGTGGACGAACAGGGACGGATTATTGATTTCTTTGAAAAGCCAAAAGACGAAAAAATTATTGAATCCCTTTCCTTAAATTCATCTGTTTTTGACAGGCGCGGCATTAGCGCTAAGGGTCGCACGCTTCTCGCATCAATGGGTATTTATATATTTAATCTTGAGGTGTTGAATGACGTCCTAAAGGAAACAAACAAATCCGACTTTGGTAAAGACATTATCCCTGAAATAATAAAAAAAAGGCGTGTATTTGCTTATTTCTTTGATGGTTACTGGGAGGATATAGGAACAATAAAATCGTTTTATGAAGCCAATCTGAATTTGGCTTCTCTTACCCCCAATTTCGATTTATTTAACGAGAAAGCTCCGATCTACACTAACCCGCTCTTTTTGCCTGGATCCGTCATTAACGCTTGCAAGATCACTCAATCCATTATATCGGATGGGTGTGTCATTAACGATGCTGAAATACATAACTCTGTCATTGGAATCAGGAGTATTATCGGCAACAACACCCTTATTCAAAACTCTATAATTATGGGCGCCGACTACTATGAATCAGAGTCTAATATACGGGTAAATCGGTCAAAAAAAGTGCCGAACATCGGCATTGGCAATAATTCCCGCATTGTTGGGGCTATTATTGACAAGAATGTTCATATTGGTGAAAATGTGAGAATAGAAAACGTCAATAAAGTCGAACATCTCATGGCGGAGAATTACATGATCCACGATCATATAGTCATCATACCCAAAGGCAGTGTTATTCAGTCAAATACAGTTATATAACCCGTAATCAAAATATTCCTCAGTTAACTGAAAAAAATAAAATCACGACAAATATCCGTGTCAGAAACACATAATTTATTCCGGTCGGTAAGAATTATCAGCGTCTGCACCTTCTTAAGCCGTATACTTGGTCTTGTAAGGGACATGATATGCGCCAGCATCTTCGGTACTGGCATGGTCTGGGACGCCTTTGCCGTCGCCTTCAAGATACCGAACCTGTTCCGCCGTCTATTTGGTGAAGGCGCCCTCAGCGCAGCCTTCATTCCCATCTTCACAGAACACATCGAAAAACGCGGCAGGGCGGAAGCCATGGCATTTGTCAATGTCATAGCCACAGTGCTCATCATCATACTTGGTGGAATCGTGTTATTAGGAGAGGGTTCATTCTTTGCTATTCCACGAATATTCCATGTACAGGAAAAGTGGCAGCTTGTTTTCAAACTATCCATTATTATGTTTCCTTACGTGTTCTTCATTTGCCTGGTGGCCTTCATGGGCGCGGTACTCAATACACTTCACCACTTTTTCATGCCTGCCTTTGCGCCTGTGGTTATGAATGTGTGCTGGATTTTAGGGGCTGTTTTAGCTCCTTACACTGGGAAAACCCTGGAAAAGATGATCTACGCAGTTGCCATCTCTACCTTTTTATCCGGTCTCGTCCAGGTGATCATTCATATACCGGTCTTACGGAAAAAAGAATTATACTACCGGCCCATTGTACAATTTTCAGATCCAGGTTTGAAATTAGTATTAGCCCGCATGGGGCCAGTTGTCTTTGGACTGGCTGTCGTTCAGATCAACGTCCTCGTTGACAGCATTATTGCCGTTGGATTTGCTGCACCTCAAGGCGGGCCTAACTATTTCCATTTTGCAGGCATGGTCATCAATTATCCAATGAAAGCGGGCGCAGCATCTGTGCTGTATTACAGCGATCGGCTGATACAATTCCCATTAGGAGTATTTGGCATTGCCATGGCAACGGCCGTATTCCCGCTCTTTTCAACCCATGCAGTACGAGAGGATTGGAACAACTTTTCAACCACCTTCAACAGGGCATTAAAATTTATGCTCCTAATCGGTATCCCTGCATCCCTGGCCATCATCATGCTTCGTGAACCCATCATTGACCTCATTTACCGGAGGAAACAGTTTGACGCAGTGTCTGCATACAGGACGTCGCGCGTCATCCTCTTCTATGCCATCGGGATTTGGGCATACTGCGGCCTCCATGTATTGATTCGGGCATTTTATTCACTCAAAGACACAATCACACCGGTAAAAATCGGAGCGATATGCGTGGGTCTGGATTTTGTCTTAAATCTTTCACTCATTTGGGTATTGCGGGAAGGTGGTTTGGCACTCTCTACAGCCATCAGCGCCATTGTCCAGATCATTATTCTGACCATTATTTTACAAAAAAGGCTTCGCATCAAGATAGGAAAAGAGGTTGTCGTCTCGATCCTGAAAACCGTGATTGCCTCGGTAGCAATGGTAATAGCGTGTTGGTTTGTCTTAAAAATGTTTCCTGCTTCGGACGGGAGCGGCAGTTTGTATTTTAAAGGACTGAGACTCTTTGCCCCAATGACTGCCGCATTCGCTGCATTTGCCGGTACCTCAATCCTGCTCAAATCAGAAGAATTTGGCCACCTGGTTAAGCTCTCCTTAAGAAAATCATAAAACTTGTCACAGGGCAGCCCATCTGCAAGATTTAACCAGCCCCGAAAAATTATTCCTTGCGTCTCCAGAATAATCTGAACTTGGGTTGTGAGGATAAAAAAATCTTCTTGACATCTTCTTTCCGTTTGAGGATAAATAGGGAAACTTGATAGAATATTTCAATTAAGGCTACGCGGAAGGTTAAAGAAAAAGTGCGGCAGAAAATGGGTTGTGTCCCATTATCCCCCTTGGAGGTATAGGTATTGTGACCAAAACGTCCTTTAGCAAGGATAACCACTACGTATCGCAAGGATATCTCAAGCGCTGGTCATCCTCCCACGAGAAGGTGTGGACATATCGTGTCGTCGTCTCACACGAGCAAGTACCGCAATGGAAAGAAAGTTCCATTGAGGGGGTAGCAAAACACTTGCATCTTTACACTCGAATCGCCGCGGGCGGTGAGACCGACGAAATGGAGAAATGGTTTAACCAGGAGTTTGAGACGCCAGCAGAAGAAGTGCTCCGAAAAGTTACTTCGGACGAGCGGCTCACACCAACAGATTGGAAGTGTCTAGTTCGCTTTCTTGCTGCACAGGATGTGCGGACTCCCGCACGATTGGCCGAGAATCTCAAGTACTGGCACACAACTCTGCCGGACCTCATGGATCAAACCCTGCAGGAGTCCGTGCGCAAGCTTGAATTGGCGAAAGCAAGTGGGGAAACATTGCCGCAGCAAAAGACACCATTTGTCGAGTATATTCCATTCCGAGTGATGACCGAGATCGATCCCGACCAGAGGTTTGGAAAGCTTAAGTACGAGGCTATAGTTGGCCGGGGCATGTGGCTCTTCAGCATACGACATCTGCTTACACAAACGGCGTGCGTTCTATACCGTCATAAGTGGACGATTCTGTCTCCTCCCGAAGACATGCGATGGATTACGAGCGACGACCCTGTGATCCGGCTGAACTTCCACAGTCCCGTCAAGTACGACTTCGACGGCGGTTGGGGGAGTCAAGGGACGGAAATACTTCTCCCGCTTAGTCCACATCATCTGCTCTACACCCAAATTGGGAGCCGGCCACCGCGTCGTGGAGATAGGCTGCCACGGGATCGGGCGGAAATGATTCTCCGTTTTATCGCGGAGCACGCGCATCGCATGATCTTCGCCGCAGAACGTGATGCGGCGGTGCCCAAGCTGCGCCCCCGCACTGTGAGCGCGGACATTTTCCGAGATGAGCGTATGCAGTGGAACAGATGGCATGATGAGCAGACCACCGCTGAGCGAGAGCTTATGAGCAAAGGGAACATATAAGACAATGCTTTAGTAAATAGTAAATTGGGATACATCCCAACTTCTTCAATTCATTGTCATTGGTAGCGAGAATTTTGTGGGGAAGGAAACTGGAACGGGGTCACTTCCCATATTTCTCAAATCATCTCACAGTTTCAAGATAAATAGGGAAATTATATCTAATTATACCATACCGTGCGGTTCTCAAGTCATAAATTCCTCGTCTTCCAGCTTGATTTTGCAAATGCGTCCGCTAAATCCAATACAGGTTTGAGTTTTTGGGCAGCTTGTTGACTTTGACTCGTATTTCTGTTAATTTCACTAAAAATGCCATACTGATAATAATCGTAATAATACGCCTTTCTATAATTCGTCAGCTATCCAGCGTCTAAGTTTGTTGTTAACGCGGAATATTCATTTTTATGAAAGAATCAATATATCTTGAAACAACTGTTGTAAGCTATTATACCTCTAAACCAAGCAGAGATATAATAGTACTTGCCCACCAGGAAATTACATTGGAATGGTGGCCTAAGGCAATAAAACGATTTGATATTTTCATTTCTGAGGTTGTAGTTGAAGAGTCCAGACTGGGTGACCATGAAGCTGCCAGGAGGAGATTGGAAGAACTAAAGAATTTTCCTCATTTAGTTCTAAATAATAAAGTTGAGGAAATGGCACAAGTATATATTGAACAATTTGAAATCTCAAAGAAATACTTACGTGATGCTGCGCATCTTGCTATTGCTTCTGTTCATAATATTGATTATCTTGTAACATGGAATTGTGCTCATCTTGCTAACGGAGAAGTCATTAAGAAATTGATGAAGATAAATGAATCGTTTAACATTCATACACCAATTATTTGTACACCGGAAGAATTAATGGAGGAATAATTATGTGGCAAGATCCCATTGTTCAAGAAGTCCGTAAAGCAGGTGAAGAGCTTGCGAAACAAGCAAACTTTAACTTGCATACCTTTTTCCAAAATTTACGGAATAACGAAAAGAAAAATCATTCTAAAATAGTTTCAAGATTAAAAGATGAAGTAAAACCGGTGAATTTAGCGTAAAAAGCTATGTCTTAATATACTCTGCTCAATTCAACCTATAGTGGGTGGTTTTTTCACCCCAATGCCCACCATGCGAGTTAATGCTACATTTTCATCTGAAAAATGCAATGAATAAACCACAGATTCTGTCAATTACCGATATGTCTTTGGCTGAAGTAGAGGCATTATGTATCTCGATGGGAGAGCCTGTCTACAGGGCTAAACAAATACTCTCCTGGGTTTATGAAAAGGGAGCAACGACCTTTGACGAGATGTCCAGTCTGTCCAAGAATTTTCGGAAACAGTTTGGAGAAAAATACCAGGTCTTCCAAACCAGAGTTGATTCCATTACACAAACCGCAGATGGGTCAGAGAAATTTCTCATTCATTTGTTCGATGAGAACGCAATCGAATCTGTCCTGTTAAGAGAGGACAAAAGGATCACTGCGTGCATATCCACGCAGGTAGGCTGTGCAATGGCCTGTCGTTTTTGCGCAAGCGGCGTACTAGGTTTTGAAAGAAATCTTACCGCGGGTGAAATGGTGGAACAAGCGCTTCACATTAAAGATCATCTTCATAACGAAGAGCGTCTTACCAATATTGTATTTATGGGTATTGGCGAGCCGCTTAAGAATTACGATAACGTCGTTAAGGCTGTCAGGATTATGAATGCCGAATGGGGATTGGGGATTGGGGCACGGCATATTACCATCTCAACGGTTGGCATTATAGACGGTATTCGCCGATTGGCACAAGAAGGAATCCAGGTAAATCTTGCGATTTCCCTCCATGCGCCTAATGATGTTATTCGGTCAAAGATAATACCATCGAACAAAAAAACAGGCATTAATAACATTATTGCCGCTGCCAGGGAATATTTTAAGACTACCCGAAGGGACATTAGTTTTGAATATATCCTGATTGATGGTATTAATGCATCCAAACAAGACGCCGAATCCCTGGCAAGGCTACTTAAAGGTGTTCAGTGCAATATCAATTTACTCCCTGTAAATCCTGTCGAAGAATTTCATTTGAGACCTCCTTCTGAGGAAACAATTGAAATGTTCTGCAAGACACTGGAAAAACACGGCCTTGTCGTTACACTCCGAAAGAAAAAGGGTGACAATATCAATGCCGCTTGCGGCCAACTCCGACTACAAAGACACAAATTTTTATGGAAAAAAGAAAATTTATTTGTTAAATAGATGTTTTCTTCTTAAAGAAGAAAACACAGTTGTTTTTGATTGGGGAGAGTTTTCATTAAAAGCCGAATAAAAATTGAACTTATTGATACATTAAAAGAAACGGTTACAAAGGTTATTCAACAGGCCGGTTCTCTGAAGGATTGTAAGTATGCCGATATCAGGCTTGGTATACATGAGACAAAATACGCCAATGCCGAGGATGGCAAGGCAAAGGGCATGGGCGAAGATGCCACAATTTCTTTTGGTGTCCGGGTGTTGGCCGGTGAAATGAGCGCCTGGGGATACTATGCTCAATCACTCGGAGAGAGGGAATCCAATTCTAAAAGTATTCATAAAATACTTACTCTGGGAATAAAAAGGGCATACGCAAGGGCAGTCGCCAATGCAAGCAAGAAGGCTGAATTTAAATCACTTGCTCCCTCGCTGACGGCGGTAAATCTTGCTAGGATTGATGTCTGTACCGATACGATTAACGCTATTTTTGATGAGGATCCGAGAAACGTATCTTTGAAGGAAGCGCTTACCCTTGGCACAAAAATTTCCGGAGAGATGCGGGGTGTTTGTAATGACGTGCAATACGCATATGTCGATATACATACCGGCGTAAACAGAGAATTATTTTGCAGTACCGAGGGTTCGTGCATTGACCAATCGTATGCGCTTACACAGGGCATGATTTCTGTGGTAGCTCAAAAATCCGGAGGTATTCCGGAGGTTTGTCATGATTATATGGGAGACCTCCGCGGATGGGAGGTTTTTAAAGGGAAAAATGTCTACAAGCAATCATTTGGTGATTTTGCGTTATTACGAACACGTGAAACCCTGGAACTTACTGAAGCAGAATTTTTACCTGCAACAAAAGAACCTGTTGTCGTCATAACAAACCCGCATTTCAATGCACTCCTGGTTCATGAGATTGTCGGGCATCCGACCGAGGCGGATAGGGCGTTAAAACTGGAAACAGCCTATGCCGGACGGTCATGGCTATTCAGGGATTTTCACGATAACGAGTTGGGAAAACAGATTGCGTCTCCTCTCGTAACTGCATACTCGGATCCTTCTATAAACGGCTATGGGCACTTCAAGTATGATATGGAAGGCACACCCGGCAAACGGATAAATCTCATTGAAAATGGAATTTTAAGGGGGTTTATGAATGGACGTGAGTATGCTGCGATCCTGAATCACCCGCCAAACGGTTCAATGAGGGCAACAGAGCCGAATTACGTTCCTATAGTGCGAATGACAAATACCGTTTTTGCAAATGGGAATAAAAATCCCGATGAGATACTCGCTGAGGTCAAAGACGGCTATTACGTCGTTAACCATCGAATCCCGTCCATCAGTGAATCCAGGGAAAATTTTCGCATTTCCGCTCAAAAGGTATTTAAGATAGAAAACGGCAAGATTACAAAATTATACCGACAGGGTGGTATTACGGCAGATTCAAAAGATTTTCTCATGAATGTTGACGCTGTAGGAAATGATTTTGAGGTCTTTCCCATACCTAATTGTGGAAAAGGGCAGCCCATGCAGGTTATGCGTGTTGGGAATGGCGGGCCGACATTGCGTTCTAAGGCAAGATTAACAGGACATTAGGGTTATAATAGAGTTTATTGGGTTATTTTGGGCTAACACAGTGAACCCAAGAAACTCAAGAAACTCAAGAAACTCAATAAACTCAAACAACCTTGGTGGTGTTTCAAATCTAAATCTTTTTCTAACTTATCAGAATTATGGCAAATATAGAAGAACTTAGGACATGTGTTCGTAATGGAATAGATTTTGTAAAAAAGCAGAAGGATGTTATTGATGCCGAAATTTTTGTGTCATGGAACGAACATATAACTGTGCGATTAAATTATACGTCAGACATCCCCTGCAATGGCGTACACGAACCCAAATCAACACAGTTCAGCGGTATTGGTTTATTGGTCGTTTTTAAGGCAGGGAAAGAGACTAAGCTGGGATTTGGGAGCATCTCTAACAATATTTCTCCAAAAGGTGTTGCAGGGGCATTCCAAAAGGCGAAAAAAAACAAAATATACGATCCCGACTTTAAATCGCTTCCGGTACCCATTGGGAAACCAGTGTTAGAAAATTACCATGATCCTGCAGTAATGGAGATTAGTGATGAGGCAATCGTTGATTTGGGCTGGAGAGGGCTAAAAGGGGCGCTTGAAGAATATAATCAGAGGCATTTTAACAAATCAATTATTGTTGGCGGTGATATTACCATCATTAAACAACGCATGGCCATAGCCAGTACAAAAGGCATCGACGATTTTGATGAATCTACCATTCTTACAACCAACATAACCTCTATGATTGAGAAGGAAAGAGTCAAAGGCACGGGTTGGAATACCAGCACTCACTTGACCGGTTTCAATCCTGAAGAGGCAGGCCAGAAATCGGCAGAAAGCGCCATAAAGACCATTGGGGGAGAAAGGATTTCTTCCGGAACATATAACGTTGTTTTTGGAAGGCAGCCTGTAACAGATATATTTACAAATCTTGTAATTCCAGCCGTGAGTCTTTCGTCAGTCAACTCGTCAGATACTCCCTTTCTGGGGAAATTAGGGAAAAAGATTGCATCAGAATCATTAACCGTTTACGACGATGGCGCATTAAAGGGTGCTGTTGGCAGTAAGAAGATTTCTTGTGAGGGGATTCCTACAGGCAGAACGGATCTTATCCATAATGGGTTTCTTGTGGGGTTTCTTGCAAATAATTATCTTTCCAGGAAATTTGAGAATGTTTTTGCTTCGTTCCCGCCGCGAAACGGATTCCGCTACCACAACGGCGGTAGAAATCATAGCTTACAGCCGAAGATACATCCAACTAATATTGTCATAGAAGGCAGAGATGAAGTGCCCAGCCAATCTTTATTGTCCAAAATAAATGATGGAATTTATATTGGCAGGATTTGGTATACTTATCCTATAAATGGGCTTGCGGCAGGGGATTTTACAAGTACTATTATTGCAGATTCCTATTTTGTGAGGGGAGGTAAAATTGATAAACCTCTAAAACCCAATACGGTAAGGATAAATAATAATATAACGGACATACTCAATAACGTTATTGCCGTGTCTAAAGATAAAAAACAGACGATTGTATGGGGAGGTGAAGAAGTTGTACTTGCTCCAGAAATTGCAGTTTGGGGTGTTAAGCTGGACAATATCTCAGGTTTTATATCTTAAAAAATTTGTTGAGTTTTGATACGGAATTTCTTAGAATTTTAATTAATGTTGAAGACGGTTGACGGTTTTAGATACGTAACTTTTATAAATTTTGTAGAAAAGGAGACCAATCATGCGTGCAAAAGTAGATGCGGATGTTTGTACAGGCTGTGAACTATGTACTCAAACCTGTCCGGAAGTTTTTTCCATGAGCGGCGACGTGGCTGTTGCTAAGGATAGCGATGTACCACCAGAATATGAGGACACTTGCAGGCAGGCGGCTGAGGAGTGCCCGGTAGAGGCGATTATTATTACAGACTAGAATAGAACGCTACAATCAAAAAGACCCTAAATATTAAGATTATAATATATTTAGGGTCTTTTTATTTGTCTTTTATACATCCAGTAATGGTCTTCTGCCAATCCTTCTTCTTCTCTTTAAGATTGCACGTCCACCCTTTGTGCGCATCCTCTTTCGAAAACCACACATTCTCTTATGTTTTATAGAACTCTTTCTGATGTTAACCTTCATAATATCTCCTCAATTTTTAAAGACGTATACTCATTAAAACGTGGGGTTAGAATAACACATTTATTAATGCATTGTCAAGCTTTTTAAAGAACAATCAAATCGTGTTATCATGCGCTGTTATCTTAAATTTGGAATTCTAAAAGTGTTAAAATCGTATTGACATTAATCTTTTGAATTGCTAATATGTCCCGAAATAATCATAAATATTATGTCTAGAAATTAGTTAAGACTTAAAAATTATCTTTCCTGATTTTTGAGGTGCAATCAAAGAGGAGGTGATGTTTTTCATTGTAATTAAGCCTGTATAAAGAAATCCTTCCAGAAAATTACTATTTACATATCTATGTTATAAAAGGAGAATTGTAATGCAAACAACGACAAAAAGGGATTTGTGCGAAAAGATAGCAAGAAGGACAGATAACACACATATGATAGTGAAAAAAACGATACAAATGTTTTTGGATGAGATTATCGGTGAACTTGCACAGGGCAATCGTATTGAATTGCGTGATTTCGGAGTCTTTGAGATACGCCAGCGTGCCGCCAGAAAAGCCAGAAATCCACGAACCGGAGAAGTAGCTTTTGTTCCTGCCAAAAATGTGGTAGTATTTAAAGTAGGTAAATTAATGAGAGAAAAGGTTGGCAGTCCAACCCAAAACCAACAACCCCCGCAGGGAACCTAATTATTGATAAATCAGTATGCCCAATCAAAAACAGACCATTGAAAAAGGAATTATAAAATACATACAAGGCAATCGCGCAACGGTAGAAATAATAAAGACGGATACAAAGGAATGCAAAAGCTGTGGCACTTGTGCAGGTATAGAAAGCAAATCAAATATTTTAGAAGTAAATGCAATTCCCGGCTTGGTTGTGGGTCAGCAGGTAACGTTACAAATAATCGAACGTTCCCCGTATAAAAGCGTAATACTCCTTCTTATTTTACCCATTATTAGTTTGCTAATAGGCAGTGTAACAGGACAAAAGATTCAGTTTATATACCCAAACTCGCAAGATATCAGGATGTTGTTCTGCGGCTTTGTTTTTTTTGCTTTATCTATTTTTGCTGTTAGCCTCTATGACAAAAAAATAAGAAGCAAAAAACAACCACATCAAAAAATCATATCAATAGATATTTTAAATAACTATAATCTGATTACCAGATAAGCTGGCATATCTTAGTAAAAGAATTTTTTACATACTTTCACTTCGTTTAAAGTTTTTTCTCAAAAATCCTTATGAAAAGCAGATTAGATATGGAATTTGGGAATCTTGCCGTTTCTGAAGGATTTACCACGCCAGAGCAAGTTCAAATCAGCCAACGCATTGTTGATGCCTTTGAGGCTGAAGACCCCAGAAAGAGCATTGATGTTATCTTGCTTGACCGTGGGTACATTACGCATGAACAATGGATTTATCTGTTAGAAAAACTCGGTATTACGGTTATTTTATGTCCGCATTGCAATAAAAGGTTTAAAGAAGACAACGTTGATATTGGGAAGGTTATTGCCTGTAAGCACTGTGGAAAAACATTTGAATATAAGGTGTCATCCGAGTCACACGCACATCAAACATCCTCAATATGCGACAACACATTGTCGCCTTTGGAACCTCCAACATACGATCATTATATTGGCAAATTATTGGGTGGGAAATACAAAATTATAGAAAAAATTGCCACAGGCGGCTGGAGTACCATATACAAAGCGAAAAGAACATTGCTTGATATTGATGATATTGTGGCAGTAAAAATCCTGCACCTAAATTTAAGCGATAACCCCCAGGATATTAAGAGATTTTACAATGAGGCAGCTATCATACGAGAATTACGCCATCCAAATGCAATTCATTTATATGATTTTGACCGTGATTCAAATGGCACGATTTACATGGCCATGGAGTTTATCTACGGCAAGAATCTAAAAGAAACCATAAAAGATACGGGGCCGTTTGATGTTGCCAGAATGTTAAATATCATTTACCAGGTTTGCGATGTAATATCTACGGCACACAAACACCCAAAGAAGATCATACATAGAGACATTACCCCACAAAATATTATGTTGACTAAAGTTGGAGAAACTAATGACTTTGTCAAAGTCCTGGATTTCGGAATAGTAAAATTGCGAACACATGACAATGTCTCTCTGACCGGAAGCATCGTGGGAACGCCTCCATACATGGCGCCTGAACAATGGAGAGGCGAATGCGATGAAAGAACGGATATATATTCTTTAGGTATAATTATGTATGAGATGTTAACAGGGGAGTCTCCGTTTAAAGGCGACCAAATTACTTTAATGAATAAACACCTGAACGAAAGACCTCAGCCTTTCAGGAAGCGAAGCAGGAATTCAGGAATTTCAAAAAGAATTGAAAACATCGTATTCAAATGTCTGGAAAAAAACAAGCATAAGAGACCTAGCTCGATTGACGAACTTAAATTGTTATTGCAAGAGGCAGAGGTCTCTGCTCCAAAAAAATTTACGATTTACGCCAAAGCCGGAATTCTTGCCGCAATTCTAGTCATTTTAACAATTCCGGCAATGGTATACATTTTCTTTTTATCCAATAAGAGTGAAATTACTCAACTACCAGTGGTCGCAGTAAAGTCCAAAAGCAACCATTCGACAAAAATTATGAATGATTCTGACAGAAAATCAAATAAACAAGAACGGCAATCACAAACCATAAAACAAGATATTGCTGAAAATTTGCCTGGTGATAATACTGAAAAGAAAACGGCCGATGACAACAAATATTATAATAAAGTAGTTGCCAATATCCAAAAATATGACATTAATAAAGAAACAAAAAATATCGTATTGAAACCAGACCCAAGGGAAGTATTAAAGAATGAAATACAAACCTGGTTACAGACATACAAAAATGCCTGGGAAAAAGGTGATATTGAGACACTAAAGAAGCTTGGACATATAACCTCAGAAGAAGAAGAAGACAAGCTTCGCAATCATTATATGTATGTTCGAGATATAAAGGTTTCTATTCAAAATGAAGTAATTGAGATTAATGATGACAATAGACAAACGACCGTTAGCTTTGACAGAACTGATGAGTGGACTGACGAACGCGGCGAGAGGCACAAGGAAAGTTTGCCTAGAATAGTCAAAACCCTTCGTAAAGAAAATAATATATGGAAAATCGCAAAATAGGTCAAAATATTAAACCGGTGTTTTATTCCAAAAAATACATTGTTCCTGCTGTATTAATTATACTTACCTTAGTATTTTGCCAAAAAACATTTTCGGATAGTATCAGTGTCACGTCAAATTCACTTTTTATAGATGTCCAGGGCAGTGGCACTGCAACAGTTAAAATTCTCAATGATCAGAAAAACCCGTTAAGTAACATACCGGTTGCAGCAAGGAGTAACAATGAATCCGTCGTTACTGTTGTACCTGGCATAGGACTGACAAACTCAAACGGACAAATTTCTTTCAAAATAGCAGGCATATCTAACGGAACTGCGACAATAACTTTTAACACAAATACCCTCTCAAAATCTTTACCCGTAAGCGTTGTTTCAAATATTGCACCCTGTGCAATAGCCGACAGCAGCGGCGGCGGTGTTGATGAATTTGCACCAGAAATGATGAATGACGGCGTAGAGAAAGACAATTGTTCTTACCATTGGATAAGAACCCGAAAAGAAGTTGGCCAAAAGAAGACCGGGTGGATTCGTCTCGATTGGGATGAAGATGTTACGGTCACCAGGATGATCGTCCAGACGACGGATTGTAATGAAAGCTGTGGCGAGGATCCAGACGACGCTCTTTATATTGATTCTGGCAGGAATGTCGGCAATGGAATAGTTCAATATCTCGATGAAGATGAAATTACATGGATTACCGACGGTGAATTTATTGAAGAAATAGGAGATGTAGAATATTCATTCACAAAACCCATAACCACGAAAGCCATTCGTATTAAGAAAATCGCACCTTCCACACAATGTAACGGACAACAGTCCAACCCGGTAGTTTTTGAATGGAAGGTCTACGGAACCCCCTCCTGTAATTAGCAATCCCCAAATTTATCTTACCATCTATTAGTTGCTTATCAAACCAACAATATTTTATGCACCTCATGTAACGAGATGTATATAATTGTGCACATGCCCGGAAAACCTCACCTCTCCCTGTGCTTTTTACCAGAATCATACTGTAGTTAAGTCCAACGGGATCGGTCGGAATTGCCAGAATTTTTTTGTGTGGTAAATTATTTTGTGGTAATATATTGCAGTCATAACAAACACGACATCTGCCGGTTAAGAAAAAAAACCCAAAATACCCAATTTCCCAACGAAGCTCTAAGGGTGTTATGCCTCATTAATATGACAGAGTAGCTATAATGATGCATTTGCAGACATTTACTTTGAATCCATCTCTGGACTTATCTTCTCGATGATAAGATATACATTAAGCACATTCTCTGTATTGTTAATTATTACTTTTTCGATCACTAACAGTTTTGCCGACAATTTGTCCGGCTTAATAACTTCATTATACGGTGGAAATGGCGTTCCTGTAACAAAGGTGTTCGAAGTGGAAAAGCCTACAGGGGGTATAGACGTAGTCACTACCGTCCAGGTGCCTTTAGATTCATTTCTGGAAATTCAGAACCTGAATTCAGAGTTAAATAGCGAAAAGGGTTCCTTCCCGGTTAGCTCAACAGGCGGCGGATTTACCTTTCAGTACGACAGAGAATTGGAAGTATTCACAAGGACAACCGACAGCCTCGGACCTATTTTTGCCGAGAGGGCTACTACTTTAGGGGAAAAAAAATTCAACTTCGGCTTCTCTTATACCTATATTGATTATTCTAAGCTGCAGGGAAAGGATTTGCACAATTTAAAATCCATTGTATTGCTGGATGAAAAACAAAAGGACAAGAACTTGCTTCAACTGGACTTTGACGTGGATGTGAAGAGTAATTTATTTTCTTTCTACGGCACTTATGGGATAACGGATCGCTGGGACGTTTCCATATTGATACCTATACTACAGGTTCAACTCGATGTTGACAGTACGGGAAGGATATTGGATCAGACAAAGAAAAAAGGAACGGGTGGCAAAACCCTGGGTTACAGCTTTGATTCAGGAGAAACGATTAGCGACTCTATTTCCGGCGCTTCTACAGGCGTTGGAGATATCTTTCTGAGAAATAAGTACAACCTGTTCACGTCGGAATGGATAGATTTCACCTCTGCGCTTGATGTGAAACTCCAGACAGGAAACGAAAACGAGCTTTTAGGGACAGGGAGAACCAGCATAAAACCATTTCTTATATTTTCAAAAAGTGTCAGCCGTTTTACGCCGCATCTTAACCTGGGATATGAGTTCAATAGCGGAAGTGAAGGGCAAGACAGAGTTGTATACACTGCGGGCAGCGACTACGGATTTGGCAAGGGAAACAATCATTTTTCTATTGCAGCCGACATTATTGGCAGTCATAAAACAGAAAAATCAACTATTGGCAATGATATTGTTGATTTTTCAACGGGATTCAAGTGGAGTCCGCGGTCGGGAATGCTCGTGTTTGTCAATGTGCAAACACCGCTGAATGAGGACGGCTTAAGGGCAGACTGGATACCGACTGCAGGATATGAATTAAACTTCTAAGAGATATTATTTGCTACAAGCCATTAGCTGGTTGAGTTTAGATAAGGCCTTTTTTTCAATCTTTCTCACCCACTCACGGCTGATATTGAGTTTTTCACTTACCTCCCGGAGCGTCATGGGTTCTATGCCATCTAATCCATACCTCATTTTTAGCACGTGTGCTTCCCGATGATTGATTATATCCAGTAGTCTTCTTAACTCTTTCTTATCATAAGATTCAATTAATTCCTCTTCCGGCATTTTCACACGGTCATCAGGTATGGATTCTCCGAACTCCATTGAATCATCTTTCTGTAAGTACGTGTCATTTAAAGTATAGGTGTTTTTCACCGCTCTCTCTATCCAGCGGGCATGTTTTTCATCAACATTCAACTCTTCCGCAATTTCATTTCTATCCGGCATTCTCTGTAAGGTGTTTGTAAGTTTTGAAGATATTTTCTTCCACTTATAAATTTTCTCTGCCATATAGACTGGAATGTGTATGGTCTTTGAATTGTTAATCAACGCCCTAATTATTGTCCATTTAATCCACCAGGAAGCGTACTTGCCGAACCGCTGACCAATCGTGTAGTCAAACTTTTCAACAGCACGCATAAGTCCGATATTTCCTTCACTGATCAAATCAAGCAGAGATGCACCGTAATAAGCAAACCGACCGGCAATCTTTATAACCAGAGGAAGATGAGCTATCACAATGGATTTCTTTGCCTCAGAATCGCCCTGAGAAACTTTTTTGAATAATCTTTTCTCTTCTTCAACTGTGAGGGGAGAAATCTTTCTTAAGTCTTTGATGTAAACCTGAAAAGCGAAATCCATGTGTTTCCTCCATGATCTTCCTTGGTTTGCCCAGAAAGATCAGGGAGAACGAATTAGCCCTGACCTTTCTTAAGCATGTAGATCCCTAAAGAATAGAGAAAAAAGGGACCTACAAAAACTTACGAACAAATTAAGATATTGTAATTTGATGCGAAATGTAAAAGAGCAGATAGTATGCCACTAGCCCCAAGAAAAATAATTATATATCTTTGGAAGTTGTAAGGATTGATATTGCTGAGAGTTAAAATCTAACAAAAAGATTTGATGTTGTAACTATTGTGTTAAGACAATGGTATAACAAATAGTGGCATTTTATGGAAGAGCGCGTATGCGAGTTCTGTCAAATACCTGTGAAATGCGCACGAACCCGGCTGTTACTTATTGTAACACAGCAAATATGTAACGATAGCATACAAATTAATGTTTTTTCATTCCCTTCAACATTTCAAGCACTTTTTCTGGCAAACTCTCTCTGTTTTCATAATTTACCGTTACTAAATCGACATCTCCTCGATTTTTTATTTCCTCAGTAAAAGCGTCACCATTCTCCTTTATTACACAGATGAGAGGTTTTTCACCATCGAGGATTTTTTGTACCAGTTCCCTGAATTTTATCGAAAAGAGTTCCATTTTTCCAATTTCATCAATAACGATAATTGATTTATCCTTCACGGCCTTTTCTATGGCCGGGATGGCAACCTTCTCAAAGGAATCCAGATCAACCCGATATTTACCAACTTTAAAATTGCTGTTGAAATCTACATGGGCCATGATACCTTCTTCTCCATCGAGTGTAACGATCCTGAAACCCATGCGTCTGTCCATGACACGGATTTCTTCTGTAAAAAAACCTCCTGCAGATGTCCCCAGCAAAGGGATGATCTTTTTAATTACAGACGTCTTGCCTACACCGGGCTTACCTGTTATTAAGAGATGTTTTCTCATAGTATGTCCATGTGCGAGGAATTTTAACGTAGGGGGGGCACGGTACGCCGTGCCCCCCCTACAATTTACTCGCCAAGTGCTTTGACAATGGCTTCTCCAAACTTTTGCGCAACGGCTGGACCGCTGGCAGTAATAATGTTTCCATCCCTTTCTACGTCTGCGCCCGAATATTTTGCACCGGCAGATTTTATGTCATTCACTGTAGATGAATAGGTGGTGGCCTTTTTATTTGCCAGCAACCCCGCATTTGCAAGAGTCACTGGGGCAATACAAATGGCTCCCACAATTTTTCTGGCATTGTTTGCGTCATTTGCGATCTTGTGGGCAGTTGGGTTATCCCAATATTCGCTTGCTCCAGAGCCTCCAACAAATATAACGGCATCATAATCTGTCACGTTAATATTGGTGAATAAGATGTTTGGCTTTACTTTAGCGCCCAACATGCCGGTGGATTCTTTTAACGAGGAAGAAGCAACTGTTACTGTTACCCCATTTTTCTCTAAAACTTCCTTTGGTTTTAGTAATTCTTCATCGCGGAAATTATTTTGAGCAATTATCATCACGGCTTTTTTCCCTTTCACTGATTGCATGGCATTTTCCCCCATTACATTAAGGACTGACATACCCGATAAAATAAAATATGTGAAGATCAAGGCTGGAATTAGAAATTTGTTTCTCATTTTATATTCCTCTAAATAAATCGAAAATATTTTGCCGTTTTTTATTTTTTCAAACTCTTTCCTAGCTCCTTTTCAACGGCCTGCACCTTATGTTCGATCATCTTTACCTTTTTATCTTTCCTGTCATCGATCTTTACTGTGGTATATACCCTCTGCGTCGTCTCCAGCATCTTATTGTGACATTTTTTAATCAGTTCAAATACACGGTCGCTATCCCCCTCCACCACAGTGCCCATGGCATTGAGTTTGTAATCCAATCCACTCTCATCGATTATTTTGACAACCCTGGCAACGTAACCGGCCAGATCAATTCCTTCTCCAATGGGAATCACACTGATCTCTGCAATCATTCTACACCTCCTTTGATGTTCGATTTAAAAACCGATAATCAGACGGCGGGTTCAACACCGTATTTCCCGACCAATATCATCCCTTTTTTATATTTAGAGTCTATAGCAGGTTGTAATTTTAATTTATTTTGCAGACTATTGGCGAATTGTTTTAACTGTTCGAATTGTCCGCTCAATAGTTCTACCTCAATTTCCCGGTAAGCTTTTTGTCCTTTGTGTCCACGGAAGGCCACTTCATCCAAAGACAGCTCCGCTTTAAATCCCTCATTCCCACTGAAAATTGCCGTATGACGCTGTATCTCAGCCACAAGAACCTTTCTTAACGCCTGTCCCTGGAGATGGAGTTTTTCTAAAAGAGTCGGCGGAATTGCAGGTTTTTTCTCTTCATTCCAGAGTTTCTTTTCGTCATTCGAGAGCGCCCACTCAAATTCCCTGCGTTCGAATATGGCGTCTTGTTGCCTTTCAGATGCCTTATAAGTACCCAAATAGTTTTCGCCTCTCTGGCGTATGCGTATGGCGGCATCTGTCCTGAGGAGTGTATAATCGGAGGTATCCAAATAGACATCCGTCTGGAAACACGGATTCTCCCTGGTGTATTTGAAACTTATAGTGTCAATGGCAGCCAGCAAGTCATCCAGACCAACCCCATCGGGACAGATGAACTTTGCTTCTATTTCAGTTTTTTCTCTGTTATTATGAAAGCCAGTTTGCATTGGTAGCTGAAAGTTGCTATGATTTACGCAATATGCGGCCGTTCGTTATGCCAGTGTGTTTACCGTCATTTACGGCGATCTTTCCGTTTACTATTACGTACTCGACGCCTTCTGAATATTGATGAGGTTCTGCGAAAGTACTCCTGTCGATAATTTTCTCCTGGTCAAAAATAGTAATATCCGCAAAATACCCTGCTTTTATCAAGCCTCTTTTATCTAATCCGACTTTTTGTGCAGGAAGCCCAGTCATCTTCTGAATGGCTTTTTCCAAAGAAAGAAGTTTCTTTTCCCTGCAAAATCTTCCCAAAACACGCGAAAAAGTTCCATAGCTCCGCGGGTGTGGTTTCCCTTCTTTGAGTATTCCCTGGTTGGCGCGCATGGAGCTGTCAGAACCGATAAAAACAAAATCCCAATCCAATATCTTTTCCAAATTTTCTTCGCACATACTGAACAAAAATATATCAACCCGTGTCTCTTCTTCTATGAGTAAATCAAAAACCAGTTCAATAAAAGGTTTATTTAATTCTGTGGAAATTTCTGCAACCGTCTTACCTTCCATCCATTTGTTTTTATCATAATAAACGGATGAAATCATTATCTCGTGCCAGAAGTCATAATTTTCCGACTGAGACACCTCTTTTGCAATTTGTTTCCGAATGCTTGCGTCCTTTAATCGGTGTATTTGTTCTGCAATGCCGCCCTCATAAACCCAACTGGGTAGTATTACATCCAGGTCCGTTGCGGCAGCAATATAGGGATAACGGTCACAGGTAATGCCGATACCCTCTTCAATAGCGCGCTCAATTAGTGTTTTTACATTTTTGATCTTATACCAATTGCGGCTTCCCGATGTTTTAAGGTGAGATACCTGCAGCCTGACCCCTGAAAGTCTTGATATTTCAATGGCCTCAGTAAGCGCATCCTCAAGTTTGTCTCCTTCGTTACGTATGTGGGTTGCATAAAAACCACTATAGTTTTGAATCACCTTGCACATTTCCACAATCTCATTTATTGATGCATAACAACCAGGTGGATATATTAGTCCGCTGGACATGCCAAATGCACCTGCCTCCAGAGATTCCTTTAAATCTTTACACATCTGAAGCAGTTCCTGCGGCTCCGGATTTCTATTTTCATATTCAATTGTACACGCCCTGATATTGCCATGACCGACAAGAAATGCGCGATTAATAGAGCTCCTGGCCTTTTCTGCCGCACAATAAAACTCGTCTGCCGACCGCCATGTGATGTCGATTCCGTATTTAGCCAATCCTTGTGCACGTCTTTCCAATACCTTTCCACGCAGTGGGAAGGCTGATAAACCGCAGTTTCCGCAAATTTCGGTAGTTACACCGTCGAGTATCTTGCTGTCACTCTCCGGACGGATAAGCCATAAAAAGTCACTATGGGAATGGATGTCGATAAATCCGGGAGCAACAATCAGCCCATCTGCATTAATGGCGGGGCAATTATTGGCAATGATGTGTCTATCTATTAACGTTATCTTCTCGTCCTTGATACCAATATCCAGATTTCTCCCCGGTATACCAGTTCCATCAATGACCGTTCCATTTTTTATTATAAGATCAAAGTCCATATGAATTTGAAAAAATGTGTCGGGTGACGAATAACGAGTGACAGGGGGAAAAATTACCAGCCACCTGTCACAAGCAATCCTCGTTTATCCAGTGTTTGATTGATGCAGCTATGTAGTGCCAGGGTTTTTGAGATGCTATTGCTCTTCTACCAGCGGGGAAGGTTCGTCCAGACCGAGTACCCTGTCAATATCCTTGTGCATAGAGCCGATATCCTTCTTGATGGTATCGATGTGTTTTTTGTTGTGATACTTATCGGTGGTAAAGCAACCCGTCAGACTCCACAGGGCGGCTGCACATAGGATTGAAGAAATGAGGGTCGGCAGGAATATTTTTTGTTTTATATGCATACTAATATTCCTTCCTCTGTCTTGAGGACGGCATTCTCATGATTCGTCGGTATTTTGTTACAGTTCTTCGGGCAATATCCACGCCGGAGGCACGCAATTTATCTGCAACTTCTTCATCGCTTAAAGGATTGGATTTGTTTTCTTTTGCAACAATCTCGGCAAGCTTCAGTCGTATGGCTTCCCAGGACTCCATTGACCCATCAACATTCTGAAAACCCCCGGTGAAGAAAAACTTCATCTCGAATATACCTTGCGGTGTTTGAATATACTTATGCGCAATGGCGCGGCTTACCGTTGAAACGTGTACTCCGACTATATCGGCAACGTCTTGCATCTTCAGTGTCCGAAGACGATGAACTCCTTCGTCTAAAAAGTTCTTTTGCAACTCCACTATCTTGCATGCGACCTTATACAAAGTACTGCGTCTCTGTTCAATTGCATCGATGAGCCATTTTGCTGATTCTATTTTCTTTTGTATATACTGACGCGTTGTACTATCGGTGCCGTTCTCACCCAGAAATTTTTTGTAAAAGGAACTGATATGCAAATGAGGAAGATTGGAATTGTCGATGAGAAATACCTCGTATTTTCCATCAATATATTCTACTTTTACCTCCGGAACTACATAGGGGATAGTCTCGTCACAAAAGACAGAACCGGGCTTGGGATTTAACGTGCGGACAAACTCTACCTGCTTTTTGATTATCTCCAGGCTGTACCCGGTCTTTTTGGCTATCAGGGGATATTTCCTCATTTCAATATCTTCGAGATGGTTGAGGAGCAATTCTTTCGTCAACTGATAGTTTGTGTCCCGCTTGTCCAGTTGCAGTATCAAACACTCCTGTAAGTTTCTGGCTCCAACCCCGGGCGGTTCCAATGACTGAACAATTTTAAGGGCTTCCTTGACTTCCTCTATTGTAAGGGGTTTTTCCAGGGATTGCACAATTTCTTCCAGTGGGCTAGCCAGGTATCCGGTTTTATCAATGGAATAAATAATATTTTCGCAGGCCTCTACAAGATGGTTCGGAACTTCAATTAATGATATCTGTCCCATTAAATAATCGTGAAGAGACATGGGCTTGGCGGCTGTATTCTCTAATGCCTCTTGCTTTTGATCACGTTCATCCGACAGATTGTTTCGCCGTACAATTGTCTGTGAATAGTATTCTCGCCAATCTTCGGCAATTTCACCCAATTTGTCAAACTCGTCTCTTTTTACATCATCATTTCCTGCCGGCTGAAGCGCATCATCTCCTTCCTTGGGATTCTCATCTTTCTTCTCATCCACCACTTCTTCCAGCACGGGATTGTCTACCAGCTCCTGCTGTACGTGCTCAACAAGGGCGAGTATGGGTAACTGCAGAATCTCAATTGATTGAATGATTTGAGGAGACAACTTCATCTTTTGCTGAAGTTGTGGTAACAAAGACGATTGCATTTTCATGAAACATCACCTTCCATAAAAAAAACGACCTTTAAACTCCCAACATCTCATTTCTACCACTAATAGCATCGGCGACAATTGCCGTATTCGCATATTCAAGATAGCTTCCTGTCGGTAACCCGCGGGCAAGTCTTGTAACTCTAATCCCTGAGGATTGCAATTGCTTATGAATATACATAGCTGTTGCATCCCCTTCCATATTCAAATTTGTCGCAACGATGACTTCCTTTACGTGATCTCCCTTCACCCGTTGTATAAGTTTTTCAATAGTCAAAGATTCTGGTGTAATATCTTCCAGGGGAGATATGTGTCCTCCAAGGACATGGTAAAGACCGCGATATTTACCCGTTTTTTCTATAATCAAAAGATCTGCAAGCTGTTCGACCACACAAATAACCGATCTGTCCCTCTGAATGTTGCTACAGATATGACAAGGATCGTCCTCTGAAACATTAAAACAAACCGTACAGGCTTTGATAAGCTTTTTTACATCACGAATGGCATAGGCAAGCTGCATAGCCTCTTCTCCGGGAAGTTTTAAAATGTGACACGCAAGGCGTTCGGCAGTCTTCTGTCCTATTCCAGGCATCTTTCCGAACTCATTTATAAGTTTGATTACCGATTGTGGATATGCATTCAAAATAGAGGACCTCTTTTAACAATGTGAATCAGCTACATTCCACCCCCGAGCAACCCCTGCATTCCCGGAATGTTTAACCCGCCAGTAAGTTTTCCCATCTCAGCCTGATATAACTCCTGTGATTTTTTAAATGCCTGAGAAACTGCGGACAAAATAAGGTCTTCAAGCATCTGCACATCCTTTGGGTCTACTACTTCCGGATCGATCTTGATGGAAAGGATTTCTTGTTTTCCATTCATGTGTACCGTAACCATTCCGCCGCCGGAACTGGCCTCTATGACGCGTTCCTTCAAATCGTTTTGAAGCTCTTCCATTTGTTTTTGCATCTTTTGAGCCTGTTTTTGTGCCTGTTTCATCATTTCTGCAATATTGCCTAAACCCTTCATCGTATTGACCTCCTCTATTTGTTTACCTTAACGACGTGACCACCAAACAATTCTAAGGTCTTTTTTACCGCCGGTTCAGAGAATATCGAATCGGCGGCCTGTTGTTCAGAAGCACCACGGCCCGATACGATATTTATTTTACTTTTTTCGGAATTTCCATTCTGGGCTATGGTGAGTTTTAGCCTTATATTAGATTGCAATACCTCTTTTGCGCATTGCTCTAAAAATTTTTTTTCTTCACCCTGATCAAGTTTTCCCTTGTGAAACGAGCAATTACCGGGAAACTCGATGGTAATTTCTCCGTCTTTAAGTCCGACAATCCGAGCTTCTTTCAGGAGCGCCCAGGTGGATTTTTTCTTGCTCTGGATTAAGAGAAGAATCTTTTCCCAGAGATTTTTTTCATCAGGCGGGATATCCGATTCTTTATCTTCATTTTTTACTGTACGATATTCTTCCGGAGGCGGCTCTGACACCATTTGCTGGGCGATAGATTTTTGAGCCGGTGCGAATTCTTTTTTCTCTTTTATTTCACCGCCAAAGTGTATGAGGTTATTTTCTAAAGACGCAATCCTGTCCACAATCTCATTTAAAGAGCCAATCGATTCCATCCTGCACAGCTTGATTACGGCCATCTCCAGCAAAATACGTTGCAGAAGAGAATCAGTCGTCCGCATCCTTGCATCTGAAAGTATCTGGACCATGTACATGAGGGTATCGCTGGAAAATGACTTCCCAAATCGCTGCACTAACGTTGCATTAAGCTCAGTCCACTTCATATCCTGTCCGCAGGAAGAAAATATCAGCAGGTCTCTGACGCATGAAAGCAACTGATCAATAAACTCACCGGAAGTTTTTCCTTCGTTTAGAATAGTATCCACAATTTTCAGGGCAGAGGGTGCGTCTTTTTTTACAAAGCCGTCAAACATTCCGAGTATCTTATCTTCGTCGATGCAACCCACAACAAAATTCACATCTTCGAGGGAAATCTTGTCTTTACAAAAAGAAAGGAGTTGATCCAAAACCGATTGGGAATCACGCAGTCCGCCCCTGGCGTGTCTTGCTATCATGTGAAGCGCAACAGTGTCAATCTGCACACCTTCAGCCTTACAGATGTCCGAAAGCCGCTTTTCAATATCGTGGATGGAAATATTCTTAAAATCGAATCGCTGGCATCGCGACTGGACGGTTTCAGGAAGGCGATTCACCGCCGTTGTAGCAAAAATAAACTTGACATGAGATGGCGGCTCTTCGAGAGTTTTCAGGAGGGCATTAAACGCTTCGCGGGTAAGCATATGTACCTCATCAATAATGTAAATCTTATACCGTGTACGCGAAGGGGCATAGCTTACATTCTGCCGGATATTCCTTACCTCATCAATACCGCGATTAGAAGCGCCGTCAATTTCCAAAACGTCGATATCATTGCCTTCCGAAATGCATCGGCAAATATCACAGACGTTGCAGGGTGTTTCAGTAGGGCCGTGCTGGCAATTCAAAGCCTTTGATAATATGCGCGCTGCCGATGTCTTGCCTACTCCCCGGGGTCCTGCCAGCAAATAGGCATGAGCAACCCTGTTGGAACGGATGGCGTTCCTGAGTGTCGTTACAATAGGCTCTTGCCCAACGATATCCTCAAAGGTTTGGGGACGATATCTGCGGGCTAAGACAACATAAGACATTAGCTGACCACCTTAAAAACAACTCCGTAATATTAAAAAATTCAAAACATATTATACTTTGTTGTTTGACCTATATCAATACACTTCTTCAGCTATTTTTTTATCGCGGGAGATTGTTGAGATTAAACTACGGGGTATTAATGATTTGCAGAGATAAACATGGGAACCATTCCTAAAAAAATCTTATAATCGGCCGTGCACTTTTTTTCGTCCCCCTTTCCATTAGCTTATCCATGCAGTAAGCTCAGGCCAGATTTGCTCACGGCACATAAGGACAATTGCTTATGGCTGCTTGCTTCCGCACCTGACCAGGTTCGCATCATCTCTTATTGCATGAGACCCGGCCTTCAACACCACTTACATAGACAAAACTAATAGTCCGTAGGTCCTCCAAAAAGCGATCGATCCTGCTATAGCGGGTTGCAGGTTACAAGGAACCGCTAGCTCCCCATCTAGCACGGCCAATTTTAACAAACTGGCGGAGAGGGCGGGAGTCGAACCC
>JACPHJ010000120.1:26415-54272 GCA_016188675.1 Planctomycetota bacterium | reverse complement strand
ATTCGGGTAGCATAGTGCTATTTTCTGAGCCTTGGTGCTTAGAAAGTACTTTCTTCATATATCCTCCGTTCCGATTTAGTCGCTCTGCGACAACTGATGATGCGAATGTTTGACATGCGCTCTGTATAGACTACAACTAATATTTGTCCTTTTGAAGATTGACCGATGTCAATGTAACGATGTTCACCTATGCAATGTTCTGTATCTGGTATTGTAATCGAAAAGGGATCATTGAAAATTGTCTTTGCCTCAGTAAAATCAATTTTGTGATTTCTGAGATTTTCTTTAGCTTTTTCCTCATCCCATTCAAATATCAAATCCATTTAATATCACGTATTATAGCTTTGAGTGTTTATCGTAACTAAAAAGTGTATTAAACCATTGGCAATATATTGGCTTTTTAAAAAAAGATGCTAATTCTTGTTCGCTTCTATGTCAATAAAATTTCAGCTTATAGTATACGATTTTACCAAGGAATGATTTACTTACAACAAACCCATCTTTTCATCAAATCCGCACATGACGTTCATGTTCTGGACGGCCTGGCCGGAGGCTCCTTTGATGAGGTTGTCTATTACAGAAAGGACAATGATGCGGTTTTCGGTGACCTTTGTGGCGATATCACAAAAGTTGGTGAAGATTACGTCCTTTGTCTTGGGCACTTCGTTGCCTTCTTTGAGACGGACAAAGGGTTCTTTACCGTAAAATTCCTTATAGAGCTTGTGCACATCATTATCATTTAAGGGCGGAAAGTCGTTCGCCCCTACTTTTGGTTTGGCATAAATGGTGCACAAGATACCCCGATTCATGGGAATAAGGTGGGGAACAAACTGGATGGAGACCTTTTGGTTTGTCTTGATGGACAGGATATGTTCGATTTCAGGACTGTGGCGATGTCCACCGACGCTGTATGCCTCGATGTTCTCATTGCATTCGCAGTAATGAGTATCCTCTTTGGGTTCGCGCCCGCGTCCGGAAACACCCGATTTTGCGTCAACAATAATATCTTCTGAAAAGACAAGTCCTTTCATGAGCAAGGGAGCCAAGGCCAATATCGTTGCAGTGGTATAACAACCGGGATTGCCCACCAGATTGGTCTTTTTGATTTCTTCCCTAAAGAGTTCTGGAAGGCCGTACACGGCTGTTTCTACACCTTTACTGTCTGTATGCTGTGCCTTGTACCACTTTTCGTAAAGCGATTTATCTCGAAAACGGTAATCGGCGCTAAAATCTATGACCCTGATTCCTTTCCCGATAAACAGCGGGACGTACTGCATCGAAATGGTCGGCGGCAACGTGATAAATGCAAGGTCGATGTTCTTAGGAACTTCTTTCTGCTCAATCGTTTCACAGGGCAGGTCAAGCAGTCCTTTCAAGGCCGGAAAAATATCAGAAATTTTCGGATGGTCAGTCCGGCGCACGCCGAGATAGTTAATTTCTACCTTCGGATGGCGGAGGAGGATTTTTATAAGCTCAAGGCTTGTATAGGCCGTTGCGCCAATGATTCCAATTTTTAACATAATTTAAGAGTAACCATACACTATGTTTTACTAAAAATCTTCTTCTTTTTCTTTCCCGGCTCTTTTATTCCAAATACGATAGGCAGCATATCATCTACCTTTTCCACAAACACGAATTGCAACTCTTTCTTGGCATTTTCAGGCACTTCGACTAAATCTTTTTCATTTCGTTTTGGTAAGACAACCGTAGTAATTCCTGCCCGTTTGGCCGCAAGTACCTTCTCTTTGATACCGCCTACCGGCAGGACACGCCCACGCAGTGTGATCTCACCTGTCATGGCCACGTGCGAAAGAATGGGTATTTCCTTCAACAGCGATATCAGCGCCATAGCCATGGTTACTCCGGCAGAGGGACCGTCTTTGGGGATAGCGCCGGCTGGGATGTGGATGTGAAAATCATACTTATTAAAATCCTTGAAGGTAATACCCAATTTTGTTGATTTAGCCCGAATATAGCTCATTGCCGCCTGTGCAGATTCCTTAATGACGTCACCCAACTGACCCGTCAGCATGAGTTTCCCCGTGCCTGGCATTGAAGTGGCCTCGATAAAGAGGATGTCTCCGCCCGCCTGCGTCCAGGCAAGACCCGTGGCTACACCAGCTTCGGACGTCCGTTCCGCAGCTTCTGAGAAGAATTTGATAGGTCCCAACAAATTATGCAATTGATCGGCCGTTACGGTCACAGATTTTTTTTCACCGGAGGCAATGTTCTTGGCTGCCTTCCGGCAAATGTGGGCAATTTCACGTTCCAAATTACGAATACCCGCCTCACGCGTGTAATCACTGATGATTGCCTTAATAGCGTCATCCTCGATTGTGATTTGTTCTTTTGTGAGCCCGTGTTCCTTTAATTGTTTCGGTATCGTAAATTGCTTAGCGATAAACACCTTTTCCTCTGCGGTATATCCGGGAAGTTCCAAAACCTCCATCCTGTCCTTAAGCGCAGGCGGAATGGGATCCAGAATATTTGCAGTAGTAATAAACATCACGTTTGTAAGGTCGAATGGAACATCCAGGTAATGGTCTGAAAATGCATGGTTCTGTTCAGGGTCCAAGACCTCCAGTAATGCCGCCGAAGGGTCGCCCCGAAAATCAGCGCCCAGCTTATCAATCTCATCCAGCATGAATACAGGGTTGTTTGAGCCGACCTTTCGCAAACCCTGGATTATACGTCCGGGCAATGCGCCAATGTATGTACGCCTATGACCCCGAATCTCTGCCTCGTCTCGTACACCGCCCAGCGACATGCGGAAGAACTTTCTCCCAATGGCGCGTGCAATGGACATTCCTATAGAGGTCTTCCCCGTGCCGGGCGGGCCGACAAAACACAGGATAGGGCCCTTCATGTCCTGCTTTAATTTTCGAACCGCAAGATATTCCAATATCCTCTCTTTGACCTTTTCCAGGTCATAATGGTCTTCGTCCAGCACCTTACGGGCGGCTTGAATGTCCAGGTTATCTGTCGTGCTAATCGACCACGGAAGGGCAACCATCAGGTCGAGGTATGTCCGTGAAACGGTATACTCGGCGGAGGCCGTGGACATTTTGGAGAGACGGCTTAATTCCCGCTCCGCCTCTTTTTTTGCTTCAGGAGACATTTTAGCCTCTTCGATCTTCTTGGTCAGTTCTTTGACCTCTACTGTCCGCTCATCTCCCTCGCCCAATTCTTCCTGGATTGCCTTGAGCTGCTGTCTCAGGTAATATTCTTTTTGCCCCTTTTCCATTTCGCTTTTTACCTGCGACTGTATCTTTGTGGCCATTTCCAGCACTTCCATTTCGCTGGTAATCAAAGCCGTGACCTTCTGTAAGCGGGCTTTTACATCAATAGCTTCCAGTACCTGTTGCTTTTCCGCTATGCTAACGTTCAGGTGCGATGCGATCATATCGGCCAAACGGCTTGGGCTGTCTATGTTGACAATTGCTATTTTTAATTCTTCCGGCAGGGATGGCGCCATAGAGATCATGCGGATAAACTGATCCGCAGCATTTCTGGCCAGCGCCTCTGTTTCCATGTCATGCTCAAGGGTATCTTCAAGAACGGTCACCCTGGCCTTAAAATAAGGGTCTGTTTGTGTATATTCGTCAATCCTGACCCTTCGAATACCCTGCACCAGCATCTTTGCTGAGTTATCCGGCATACGAAGCATCTGAAGCACAACAGCCGCCGTAGAATAACTGTACAAATCGGATTGTTTTACAACCTTGGCCTCTTTATCTTTTTGCGCCACGAGCGACAGGAACCGGTTACCGGCCAAGACATGATTCAGGAGTTTGAGGTCTCTTTCAGTAGAAACAGTTAAGGCAGCCACCATGCTGGGAAAAACTACGGTATCCCGTACGGGAAGGACAGGCATTTCATTTGGTATTTTTATCTTATCCGCCTTGCCTGCACCTTCTACCCCAACGTCCAGGCTTGTTGATTCTTTAGCCTCTGGTGGGTTTTTGCTTTCATTCTCTGACATATAATCTCACACCGTTTCAAAAAAGTATTATTGCTGAATATTAATCTTTATCGAAAACGTTTTTGCCGGTTGCTGTTCCGCCTTGGGCAAAACAACCACGAGAAACCCATCCTTATAAACGGCTTGAATATTGTCCTTATTGACGGGTTTTGGAATAAAGATACTCCTCTCGAAGTATCCATAACGAATTTCCACCTGATAAAAACAGGTCTTTTCATGCAGTGAGGTATCGTTTCTATATCCACTGATGGTGAGGATTTCGTCTGAAAAAGCAACCTGAATATCCTCAGATCGTGTTCCGGATATAGACATCTTCACCACGATTTCATCCGGAGTTTCATAGACGTCAGTGGGTGGTTGCCACGGATTTGATGAGTTCGTGGGTATATTTTTATTAAAAACAAAAAACTCTTTAAAGAAACTTTCCATTTTATTATGCCTGGCATCGGTTTTATAGTGGATTATACCGTGATTCGGCGCCATCTTGGACTAATACACCCCCTTCATTTATCTGGAAAACAAAGTTAATAATATATAACAATTTTTGTTTTCAAGTGCAAGGAGTTTATATCTCAAAAGATGCCGTTGGCAGTTGGCAATGAAAATTCAACACACCCTGTGCATTGCCAATTGCCAGCCGGTACTACAAACAAAAAACCCCGCACGTATGCGGGGTTTTTGTAAGCAAGACAATTTTGATTTGAGATTACTCTTAGTACATATCTCCGTACCCGCCATATCCACCGCCTGGAGGCATAGGAGGCATCTTCTTCTTTTCCGGTATCTTGCCAACGATGGCATCTGTTGTCAGCAGCAATGTTGATATGCTTGCAGCATTTTGTAATGCCGTTCTGACCACCTTCGTCGGATCAATGATACCTTCGGCAACCATATCGCAATATCTGTCTATACTGGCATCATAACCTTCATTTCCTTTGGCAGTTTCTACTTTCTGGACAACGATGGCAGCGTTTACACCTGCATTTGTAGCAATCTGCCTTAAAGGCGCTCTTAATGCCCTTCGGACAATATCAACACCCACAGCCTCATCACCGGCAAGTTTTAATGAATCCAGAGACGGAAGAGCCCGTAAAAGCGACACCCCCCCACCAGGGAGAATTCCCTCTTCAACCGCAGCACGGGTAGCATGTAGTGCATCTTCAACGCGCGCCTTCTTCTCCTTCATCTCGCTTTCGGTAGCAGCGCCCACATTAACCTGCACCACCCCCCCTGCCATCTTTGCCAACCTTTCCTGGAGCTTTTCGCGGTCATAGTCCGAGGTAGTTATCGAAATTTCCTTTTTGATCTGCTCGATACGCGCCTTAATCTTTTTACTGTCGCCTGCCCCTTCAATGACAGTCGTATTTTCTTTATCGATTTCGATCTTCTTTGCACGGCCTAAATCCTTGAGCTGGATAGTTTCCATATTGACGCCAAGGTCTTCGAATACCGCCTGGCCGCCTGTGAGGATCGCAATATCCTCCAGCATGGCCTTACGCTTGTCGCCAAATCCAGGAGCCTTTACGGCTGCACATTTTAAAGCCCCGCGGAGTTTATTTACCACCAGAAGGGTCAGCGCCTCTCCTTCTATTTCTTCGGCAATGATCAACAGGGGTTTCCCGGTCTGTGAAATCTTTTCCAATATAGGAATAATCAACTTGGCTGTAGTAATTTTCTTCTCATGAATCAAAATGTACGGGTCTTCCAGCACGCATTGCATTGAATTTGGATTCGTAATGAAATATGGCGAAAGATAACCTTTGTCAAATTGCAGACCTTCAATCCATTTTGCATCAGTTTGCAGGCTCTTGCCCTCTTCTACGGTTATAACGCCGTCCTTCCCCACCTTTTCCATGGCATCAGCAATAATCTTACCGATTTCCGTATCATAATTCGAGGCAACTGTAGCAATCTGTTCAATTTCTTTTCTACCTTTAACCGGGATACACATTTCTTTAAGCTTTTTTACCACCGCCTCAACTGCCTTATCAATGCCGCGTTTGAGCGCCATCGCATTAGCGCCTGCCGTTACGTTCTTCAATCCTTCCACGAATATCGCCTCTGCAAGCACGGTAGCGGTAGTAGTGCCGTCACCCGCAACGTCGCTGGTTTTCGATGCAACAGCCTTTACCATTTGAGCGCCAATATTCTGCATATGGCCTTCAAGCTCAATTTCCTTCGCAACGGTCACGCCGTCTTTTGTAATGGTCGGTGAGCCAAAGCTTTTTTGAATAACGACATTGCGTCCGCGCGGTCCTAACGTTATCTTTACTGCATCCGCTAATTGCTTTACACCAAGCTTGACGGTTTCCAGCGCGTCATGGTCAAATATAATTTTTTTTGCCGACATATCTAAGTACCCTCCAAAATTTTTTGTCCTTTAATAAAAACTGCATAGTATTTTAGCAAACTAAGTGCCGACAAATCAATAATTATAATACGCCCCTATAGTTATTTTAATATAGCTAAGTAGTTATGTAACAACTAAATAAAACATAACTATATAGTAAATAGAAATTATTGAAAAATTTCCAAAAGTTGTATATGTCATAATGACAGCGTTCCTATTTAAATTCTATTTAACAATGTGTCAATATGACAGGCATAATCCGTTGTAGAAATTAACGAGTTACGATTTCAAATTAGGCTGCCTTCGGCAGCAACTTTTTATATACACGGCAAATGCCGGTGAAAACAACCCCCTAACCCCCTTTATTAAGGGGGATTTCCTCAAGTCCCCCTTAGCAAAGGGGGATTCAGGGGGTTGTCTGGCGCGCGACAACAAACATTGAAATTCCTGACCATTAAATTAAAAAGGACTGATTAAATTTCATTGAAAGCCTTGAAAATACTGATAAAATTCATACCATGCAATGTGAATTTAAAAATAAAAAAATAACAGTCATGGGTTTAGGCCTTTTCGGCGGCGGCGTTGGTGTTGCCCAATTCCTTGCGAAACAAGGCGCTCACGTTACCGTAACCGACCTGAGAAATGCGACAGAACTTTCTTCATCCATAAAACAGCTTGAAGGACTTCCCATTTCATACAAACTTGGCGGACACCATGAAGAAGATTTTACGAACGCAGATATGGTTGTCGTCAACCCGGCCGTACCCAAAGATTCAAAATTCATTCAAATCGCGCGAAATAACCGTATACCTCTGGACACTGAAATGAACATTTTCTTCAAGTTGTGCCCTGCCCCAATTATCGGTATTACCGGCAGCAACGGGAAATCCACTACGACCACCCTTATTGGTAAGATACTAGAGGAAACACCCCGAAAAACGTGGATGGGAGGGAATATCGGGAAATCACTCCTGGGATGCCTCAATGAGATGAAACCAGCAGATATTGTAGTACTCGAACTCTCCAGTTTCCAACTCGAAGAACTCAACCATACAAAAAAAAGTCCCCACATCAGTATTGTAACCAACATATCGCCCAACCACCTCGACAGACACGCCAACATGGATGAATATATTCAAGCGAAAAAGGCTATTATCTTACACCAAAGTTTTGGAGATTATGCAGTCCTCAACTATGATGACCCGGAATTACGAAAGTGGGAAAAGGACTGCAAAGGCCATGTTTTATGGTACAGCGCAAGGCAGATGCTGGCAAACGGCGCCTTTATAAAAAGTAATGACCTTATAATATCAGTGAACGGACAAAATACCGCAATACCATGCGTATCCAGTATAAAAATACCCGGCATGCATAATCTCCAAAACGTCCTTGCTGCATCCTGTGCCGCTTATCTGGCTGACGCCAGAAGAGAGCATATTGAGAAGGCGGTGACAACCTTTACTGGATTAGAACACCGTCTGGAATTCGTCCGTGAGGTAAATGGCGTAAAGTATTACAATGATTCAAAGGCCACAACTCCCGAATCATCCATAGCCGCCATCACGGCCTTTCAAGCCCAAGTTATACTCATTGCCGGTGGATATGACAAGGGAAGCAGTTTTATGGCATTTGCAGATGCCTGTGCAGGAAACACCAAGGCCGTCGTCCTTATCGGAAAGACAGCGGAAAAAATAAAAGAACTCATCCTGGAGAAAAAGGGAACGAAAGAAACCCCTTCAATATTCATACAAAAAACCTTCGAGGAGGCATTTCAACAGGCAAACGCCTTGGCAAAGACGGGAGATGTCGTATTACTCTCCCCTGCCTGTGCCAGCTATGACATGTTTATCAATTACGAACATCGCGGAAGGCAGTTTAAGGATATGGTAAAAGCCTTGTAAAACATAACCCGAACGCGTTGGAAGCGTAAAAAGGAGAAACGGAGAAAAAGGGGAAATGGAGAAAATAACCGTAATTCTACTTTAGGAACAGACAGCTATTTGCCCCAATAAAATTTTCCCCGCTTCTCCACTTCCCCCTTTCTCTTTCATTTTTGGCCTATCCGCAAGAGTGGAAGACAAACACCTCTCGATAATACACAATATTAACGAAAGCTAAAAG
Organism: Planctomycetota bacterium; assembly: GCA_016188675.1. Lineage (GTDB taxonomy): Bacteria > Planctomycetota > Brocadiia > Brocadiales > Brocadiaceae > Wunengus. The sequence continues at coordinate 45,819 of JACPHJ010000120.1, read as the reverse complement.
GGACAAGAGTAAGTGAAACTCCAAGAGTAGACCCACTAATAATGGTCATGGGTCAGTGGCGAAGTCCACTGGACCCGATGGTTATACATTTTTTGTAGACAAGAAATTAATCTAAACGAGACAACACCTTTTGTATTTTTTACCACTACCACAGGGACAATAGTGATTTCGGCCTATTTCTCCATGGAGCTTTTTTGCTTTTTCGATCCTCTTTAGTCTTATTGTCTCTCCTAATGCTTTCAGTCTATCAATATCTGACATTGGAATATCCTCAAGCCTGATAAAACTGTAGTTGACATCAAGAAGGTTGTTTGAGTCATCAAATGTTAGCTCAAGGAGTAAACGCTCTTTGTCTTGCGTAATCAACATAGCAGCCCGTGCATGATCTAAGGCGAGGTCTCTATTTCGTTCTAATAGACCTTGCTGCCAACAGAAAATTGTGACTGTTGTTCCTCCATAGGTTGAGAGAGGTTTAGCTTTACCAAATATAGATTGTTGTTTCAGTAAGTCGTCAATTCCAGATGTAATGTTTTCTCGCCATTCACCAGCGGTATCAAGAATCGTACTTGAAACTTTTCTGCGCTTAGGCTTATTGCTAGCTGACAAGAAGTCAATAATCTCTTTCAATCGAGTCGGCATTTCTTGCTTGAGCTGGCATATCGTATTCTGGTCATGTATTTTTTCAGTAAAATAACGGTCTATAACTGATCTATAACCGTGCCAAATAATCTTCCCTTCAGGATCAAGTTCTTTGGCGTATTGTGTGTAAATGTTGTGTTTTAAGTATAAGCCGAGATGATCAATCTCATCTTCTGTTTGTATAAGTTCAGATTGAAAAGCCCGCATTCTCTCTTCTACAAAATGCAGAAAAACTAACGGGTTATCAAAAATATCAGCATAGACTCGCAAATCATCTATTGATATTGACCATATAGGCTGCGCTCCAACATCTATACCAATTTGTTTTAGGTGCTGCACCTGTGCTGCCAACTCCGTAAAGGGATCAAGCGTTACTGCACAAATAGTTACATGTTCAAAATCACCCCTTGAAATTTTTCCGATTTCTGTATGATAGCTATCATACAGTAAGACTTCCTTATCACTTCGGAGATATTCCAAGAATCGCTTTCCTTGCTCTGCTGGCTTGATGACAAGATTTTTTAACGATTCGATATAAGCCTGGAAGTCTGTTGCCGGGGGTGTATAAGTAAAGGCACCTGCTTTTATTTCTATAATGAACAGATGATCTTCATAGATCAATAGAGCATCAGCTTCACACCAACCCTTACTTTTACCTGGTGAAGCATGCCAAAAATAATATATTGAGTTAAGAACCGTTGCACCAGGCAGCAATCTTCCCAAAAGTTGAAGGGGAATCCTTTCAGATAATTCTTGTTGTTTATCATTCCAAATTTGGCGATATTCGGGTTTTATTTGAAGGATGACATGCTGGATAGTCCGATAAAGATTGTCATACAAGCTAAAAAGTTCAAAACAGTAATAACGACCTTTTAGTTTAATAAAAGGACGCTTAAAAATGGGCCATATTCTCAAAGGCCATCCTTTGTATTCACCTTCTTTGAGAAAATCTGTTTCTTGCCCTGGCTCCCAAGACAGAAGATCAAGTAGTACTTTGGGAAGTTTAGTGATTTTTTCTAGGTCAAATAAGTCTAGGCCAGCGAACCTTCCAAAAATATCAGCTTTCCAATCTTCCCAACCATTTTCTTCGATGATCGTAGTCATCAAATCACATAAATTATCATGTACCATAAGGTCAACAGCCTGAATCTTTTCTTCTAATTTTGTGGTTGTGGCCTGCCGAAATTGATGCATGTCTTCCATTAGTTTGCCAAAACCTAATGTTAGTGAATCCTGTATTTGTTTGAGTGCATCAAGAAGCTCATCTGCGCTGATTCCATACAACTCATTTAGTACCTCGTTGTGGGGTGATAAAACATCACGGAAAAATGGGATTTGATGGACAAGGTAGCGTCGTCCACGAATATTGCACCAGTATACCTGTGCTTTAAAGTAATACTCTTCAAAGTCTTGGTTATAACCAGGTACTCTACGATTAAATGCTGTCAAGCATATTTGGTATTCTAGGTTTAATTGCGAAAACAAGGCTTCAACCAATGCCCTTAGATCACGCCATTGATCTTCTGCTACCTGTGTATCAACCTTATCTTCTGGTTGTACCGAGGCGATTACACTTTGTATGTAATCAATCATCCTCAGAGACAAAGCCTCATCGAACCCGATATCAACCTCACTTTTTTTGTTGATATGACGTGCAGCCATTTCCCAGTACGCCCGCTTAAGAAGTTCGCCAGGTGGGAGCTTTCTTATTAGCGTGACAATTTCTGAAATTTTGTCATCAATCTCTCTGCACACCTCTGGAAAGCGCTCTACGAGCTTATTTTGCATCTCCTCGAACTGATCCTTGGACAGATTACTTTGGCTAAAAATGAACTTACCGAAACGGGCCATTTCGATTGGACCATGACGAAAATAATCATCTGGTTTCATTAGTCTCTTTTTGGCGGCCATAACTCTGGCGCGACTTTTATTCCGTTTCTTTTTTCCCATAATTGTCGGAATAGTATTGTGTAATATATAAGATGTCAAGCAAAAACGGTGTAATCATTGAAGACCCGAAAATATTTATCGACAAATATTACCTGAAAAATGCATTTGGACGCTGATATGCAAGCATTAACGACATATAGCGCTACTATGCAAGTGTATACTCAAAGCAGAGGGAAACAAATTTCAAATTAATCAATCGACTAGCATTTCTTTAATTATTGCCTTGATATTTATGATAGTCTCATCAGTTATACAACCTAGTCTCTTAACCAGCCTCCTCCTGTCAACCGTTCTTATCTGATCAAGCGCTATCCAGCCAGTTTTCGTTTTAAAAATTACTTTTACCCTGGTTGGATAATCGTGGGACTTGGTAGTCATGGGGGCGATAATGATGGTCTGGATGTTTCTGTTCATTTCATCAGGGGAAATTACAAGGCAGGGTCTTGTCTTCTGAACTTCAGAGCCGATAGCCGGATCGAGATTAATGAGGTAGATATCGTATTGCTTTATTTCCATTCCCAATTTTCCATTGCAATGTCCACAGTTTCATCAATGGGCGGAGCATCGTCTTTTTTATCATGCATCACTCTGAAAGCATCATTCCACCCCTCCCGAGGTTTGGTTTTTACCGGTTTTATGACTATCTTTTCTTTTCCAACTTCTAGATCAACTTCATTCTCAATATTGCATTGTTTAAGTATTGCCATCGGTATTCTGATACCTTTTGAGTTTCCTATTGATATAAGTTTTGCCTTCATAAATTTGCCTCCTTAGTTTTGCGTAATTATAATGTGATTACATACAGAATGCAACTATCTTGTTAATGTTTGGTTTGGACTTTATTTTTTCGAGAACAAATGTTTTGGTTCAGGCTACAATCCTGAACCATCTGAACGCCAGAATCAGGGGGCTTTATTTCTTCGTTTGGTTTGCGTTAAGATATGGTTTTATTACCTGCATGCCGCTATCGAGGGCTTGTTTATTAATAGTAAGCAAATTTCCCTTTTTCCCTTTCAGCATTGCCTGCAATTGATCCAGGATAAGACTGGCAGAGAATAATTTCTTTATCGCCAGATAAGCGCCCAGCATGACGATGTTCGAGACCACTACATTCCCTAATTTGCTGGCAATCTCTGTGGCCGGTACTTGATATGTTTTTACATCGGAAAGATTATTCAATTTAATCATGGAAGAATTCAGGACAAGCAATCCATCAGGTTTCAACATGTCCTTATACTTCTGATACGAGGGTTGGTTCATGACAATAAGGGTATCCGCCCCTTCAATAAGGGGTGAAAAGATTTCTTCGTTTGAAATAATGAGGTAATAAACGGCCGTTCCGCCCCGAACTTCAGTGCCGTATGAAGGGAAATACGTTACATATTTACCATCGGCCATGGCGGCCTGCGCAAGCAGTTTCCCCAACAACATCATCCCCTGTCCGCCAAAACCGGCTAAAATAATCTTTTCCGTCATGGATTAATTTTATAATTCACCGCGGAGCGCGCAAAGACCGCAGAGATGTAGTTTAAGATTAAAACGATATTCAGCATCGGATAATTAGTCACAAAATTATTATTGTAAAAAAACTCTGCGTCCTCAGCGTGCTTTGCGGTAAAGTGAAGTGTAATTAGTTTTTGTGTTCCCAATCTTTCACTACTCCAAGAGGGAATGTCCTGGACATTTCTTCATCAATGTACCGCATTGCTTCATTGGCGTCCATTCTCCAGTAGATCGGGCAAGGGGATAAAATTTCTATCAGGGAAAAACCCTTTTTCTCCATTTGGGTTTTAAACCCTTTTTCAAGCGCCTTTTTTGTCTTACGGATGTTTTCCGGGGATGACAAACTGACTCTTTCGAGATAGCTGCTGCCTTCCAAAACGGCTAATAGCTCGCAGACACGGATGGGGTATCCGGAGTTTATTGGGTCTCGCCCCGACGGCGTGGTAGCGGTTTTCTGCCTGAGCATGGTCGTTGGCGCCATCTGGCCGCTTGTCATACCATAAACTGCATTATTTACAAAGATAAAGGTAATATTCTCGCCTCTGTTGGCAGCATGAATAATTTCTGCCGTCCCAATCGCCGCCAGATCTCCGTCTCCCTGATAGGCAAATACAACGTGGTCGGGATGCACTCTTTTGATGCCTGTTGCTACAGCAGGCGGGCGGCCATGGGCAGCCTCACACATATCAATGTCGAGATAATTATAAGCAAGAACGGCGCATCCTACAGGCGCAAGTCCGATGGTTTTCCCCCGAATGCCCCACGCATCAACAATCTCAGCAATTAATCTCAGTACAATTCCATGACCACAGCCCGGACAAAAGTGCGTGGCCGTATCTATAAATGACTTTGGTTTTTCGTAAATGGCGTGCATATCATTTTACCTCGGCTAATTGTAATAACGTATTGGCCGCCCTGTTATCAGGTACGATCTCCACGATCTTTTTAATTATCTCCAGCGATGTGGGCACTCCACCGCCGGTCCTTCCGTGAAAATGAACCGGGCACCTCCCTTCCACCGCCAGTTTCACATCCTCGACCATCTGCCCGGCGCTCATTTCAACGGTCAGAATACATTGCACCCTCTCTGATATTTTTTGGATAATTTCTTTTGGAAACGGCCACAGGGTGATCGGACGTATCATACCCACCCTGAATTCGTACTGCTGGCTCTTCTTGACAACCTCTTTGCATATCCGTGCGGACGTTCCGTAAGCGACCAGAATTACGTCAGCCTTGTGTATGTTAATGGCCTCATACCGCACCTCATGTTCCTCTATGGTTTTGTATTTTTTTTGTAAGTGGGCATTGAATTCTTCCAGTTGGCCTTTAACAGGATAAAATGATTTTACTATATTCCTCTTTCTACCCTCCGCGCCCGTTAGAGACCAGTTTTTAGCAGGAAGATTTTTTTTCGGTTTTCTATGAAATTCCAATGGCTCCATGAGCTGCCCGATCTGCGCATCCCCCAGGATCATGACGGGATTCCGATATTTATCGGCAAGGTCAAAGGCGTCGTAAACAAGGTCCGCCATTTCCTGGACGGAACTCGGAGCAAGCACGATGGTGCGATAATCACCGTGCCCTCCTCCCTTCACAGCCTGAAAGTAATCAGCCTGTGATGCAGAAATGTCGCCTAATCCAGGCCCGCCCCGTTGTATATTAACAATCACACACGGAAGCTCACTTCCGGCAAGATAAGAAATTCCCTCTTGTTTCAGGCTTATACCAGGGCTGGACGATGACGTCATTGCGCGTCCGCCCGCCGCCGCACTTCCGTGAACCATACTGATTGCCGCAATCTCGCTCTCTGCCTGGATAAATGTGCCGCCGACTTCCGGCATCCTTACTGACATGTAATTGATAAGTTCATTCTGAGGAGTAATGGGATATCCGTAATAATACCTGCAGCCTGCCTGTATGGCCGCTTCGGCAGCGGCTTCATTTCCAGTAAGTAACTGTTTCATTATAAATTTCCCCCCCCGTAATTTGTTTTTCACAAATAACGTTCGTCCGTCAGTTATAAATCTCGATAGCCACGTCGGGACACATTATTGCGCATTTTTTACAACCGTCACATTCCGCATCTTCTCTGAACTTTATCGGATGCAGTCCGTATTCGTTAATCGTTTCGGATATCACCAACGATTTGTTGTGACATACAGGCACGCACAGAAGGCATCCCTTGCAATGGTTCTCTTTTATCCTAATTACGGCCATAATTCGGCTGCCCTCCCCAATTCAATTTTTCACGCAATACGCCGTAAAACGTCCTTGTTCCGGTATCAATCATCTGAACCTCGGTATCAGACCGTTCGATCTTTATTTTATCGCCCATCTCTAATTCCGTAAAAACCTGGCCATCCACAGTAAAGCCCGTACCGCTCATTTGAGAAAGGAGTTCCAGTTCGATCTTTACATCCCCGGAAACAACCAGTGGACGATTGGTGAGTGTATGCGGGCATATCGGAACGATAATAAACGCATTTAAATCCGGCGTCAAAAGCGGACCGCCAGCAGACAGGGAATGCGCCGTAGAACCTAAAGGCGTCGATACGATCAAACCGTCCGCCCGATATGTCGCCACATTTTCACCATTAATATTTAGTTTTATGGAAATCAACCTTGAAAGGGATGAACGTGAAATTACCGCATCATTGATACCCATAGATTCATTTATGGTTTTACCGGCACGTTCAAGACGGCATAAAAGGAGCGTTCTTTTCCGGATACGATAGTTTCCTGTAAATATTTTCTCCAGAGAAACACATACGTCTTTTTCCATGAGTTCCGCCAGGAAACCGAATCTCCCCATGTGTACGCCCACGATGGGTATCTGATTTCTTCCGAGCTTTCTGCACGTGGAAAGAATAGCCCCGTCTCCTCCGAAAACTACGGCCATTTCTGCCCCTGTTTTTTCGATTTCTTTTTCTTTCGACAAATCAACGATTTCGATACTGACATGTTTCTCAAACCATGGCTTTAAACCTACAATCGAATCATGAATCTTCTTCTTGCTTAAGTCGCATACAACAAGGATTTTTTTCATTCGTTTAAACGGTCAAACGCCTATTTCCTGACTTGGTAAATGAACTATGGATATCCATTAATTCCAGCGTCGCAGTAAATTTATCTGCAATTCCGTCTTCATCCAGACCTATATTTTTCAATATCAGATTCCGGGGCCCGTGTTCCATAAAACGATCGGGAATACCCATTCTCACAATCTTACCCGCATCATCCCCTTCTTCCGCAACAAGTTCAAGCACTGCAGAACCGAAACCACCAATCAATGCATGGTCTTCAACGGTTGCTATCAATTTATGCTTTCTGACCAAACCCAAAATAAGCGTCTTGTCAAGCGGTTTTGCAAACCGCGCATTCACTACCGTAACTTCTATACCTTTCTCACTCAGCTTTTCCGCTGCATGCAAACACCGATACACCATAGCGCCGTAAGCAAGGAGAACGCCGTCTGCGCCTTCCCTCAACACCTCAGCCTTCCCAATCTCAAATGTTTTATATTGCGCACTGATTTCTTTGTCGGGAATATCCTCTTTTGGATAACGGATCGCCGCCGCCTTGCCGGAATCCAGGGCAATTTTTAACATAGATTTTAACTCATTCCCGTCTTTTGGCGACATCAGGATAATTTCCGGCAGATTCCTGAGATAGGCAATATCAAACACGCCATTATGCGTAGGACCGTCATTGCCAACAATTCCCGCCCGATCCAACACAAATACTACTCCGTTTCGTTGTAAGCAAATATCATGGAACACCTGATCATATGCCCTTTGTAAGAATGTAGAATAGATAGCCACAACTGGCTTTAGCCCCCCGGCAGACAACCCATTGGCCAATCCGACGGCATGCTGCTCGCAGATTCCAACATCGTAAAACCGGTCTGGAAATTTCTTTCCAAAAGAAGCCGTCCCTGTTCCATCCGGCATGGCTGCTGTAATACCGACTATTTTATGGTCTGCTTTTGCCAATTCTATAAGCGTATCTCCGAAAACCTTCGTGTAAGATATTTTTTTTGGTTCACTGGCAGTTTCCAAAATCTTTCCATTACACATATCAAATTTGCCGGCGCTGTGGAATTGTGTCGGGTTTTGACATGCCGGTTCAAACCCACGCCCTTTCTCCGTTATTACATGCAACAATACGGGGCCTTCGAGGTGTTTAATGTCATTCAATGTCTCAATCAATATTTGGAAATTATGTCCGTCAATTGGCCCAAAATAATTAAACCCTAGATCTTCGAATATCTGGCCCGGAACTGCCCCTCTCCTTATTAATTCTATGACGTGTTCCAGCGTTTTTCCCACTGGTTTGCCAAACACAGGCAGCACATTCAGCAAATTGTGAACTTCTTTCTTTAAATCAGTATACAGCGGGGTCGTTCTGATCTTATTCAGATATTTTGAAAAGGCGCCAACCGTGTTTGATATAGACATTTCATTATCGTTTAATACAACCAGTAGATTTTTCTTAAGGTCTCCTGCATGATTTAATGCTTCAAGAGACATCCCAGCTCCTATAGCGCCGTCACCAACAATAGCCACAATTGACCTCTTGTAACCGAGAATCGAATCGGAGCATGCCAGCCCTAGCGCAGCGGATATAGCATTCCCGCTGTGACCACAAGTAAAAGGGTCGTACAAGCTCTCGTTTTTATCCGGAAAACCACTGAGTCCCTTATATTGCCGTAAAGTCGGAAATTTCGATTTTCTACCCGTAAGAATCTTGTGGACATACGCCTGGTGGCCTACGTCCCATATGATTTTATCCCTCTTAAAATCAAAACAGTAATGTAACGCCATGGTTAATTCAACTACGCCAAGATTCGAAGAAAGATGCCCGGGATTTTTCGAAACAGCATCCACGATTAATTCGCGAATTTCCGCAGCAAGCTTTGGCAGATCAGCCAGCTTTAGCTTTTTCAAATCTTCTGGATACTCAATACAATCCAATAATTTGCTCATGTTTCATTACCTGTTTAAACTATGAAATTTACCTATAATTAAAAAGCCGTTTTATTTTGAATTATCACTCTGTATAGGGCTGCTATCAAAATCTTTGGTACGGAGGATACCATTTTCATCCTTCACCAGGATTTGAATCTTCTTTTCTGCATTCTCCAGCAAGGCTACACACTGCTTGTACAGTTTAATGCCATTCTCGTATTCAGACAGGGTCTCGTCCAGCGGCAAATCTCCCTTTTCGAGGCGCTCTACAATATCTTCCAATCCTTTCAATGCATCCTCAAATTTTACCTTAGCCATAATTAAAGTTTAGACAGGATTTACAAGATTTCTTATGATTGCAGGGGAAAATTTCCTACCACTGATTAAGCATGTTTCCGCTTTGCCGCTTATTTAACCCAGTCTATGCTTTACCCTTTATTTAAATTTATCAATAAACTCTTTTGTTGCTTTGAGGGCATCTTTCACCACAGTTGTATTATAAATGAGCCCCCTGTAATATCCAGCGATATGCAACATGTCGTACAGGCTCTCAAAATCTCTCATAAGTCTCCCGTTGTGAACTGAAAAATATTGTTGTAATGCCTTTCTGTATCCTTCAACTGATTTAGGAAATTCCTTTTTGCTCAGCCCTTTTTTTAATAATGCTTCATTAATTGCCTCTAATATAGCCAAATATGCAGTACCAAATGCCTCCCGCACAAACTTAACATCTGCATAGTTATTACCTTCGATAGGTGTGCGTGCAAGTATCTCTTTTGCATTTTGTAAATATCTTAATGATTCCTTCATAATTACTTCACCTCTAATTGTCATTTCGACCAAAGGGAGAAATCTTGAAGATTCCTCGCTCCGCTCGGAATGACAGCCAAAGGGGAGACTTCATCCCCCTTTGCGACCGAAGGTCATGGATGTTTCATTATCTCAACTACTGAGGACACAATGCCACCCTGATAAAACCGCGTCTTTAATTTTTCTCCCACAGTTAACTCTTCAACAGACTTGATGGGTTTATCACCCTCTACGCTGGTCGTGATAGAATAACCCCTGTTCAGCACTTTTAATGGACTCACGCTATCCAATCTGTTTGCCAGACCAATCAATCGTTCACGTTCCAATTCCAGTGAATGTCGACTTGCGGAAACAAGCCTTTGCACAATCTCATCCAATCTTTGCTGTAATCTCAGAATCCTGTCAAATGGCCTTTTGAATGGAAAGCTATTTTTAACTCCGACGAGACGGCTTCGAATAACAACTATTTTATTACATAACGCTTGTATAAGTCTAGACTTAATTTTTTCCAGCGAATCCTTCAACTGGCCATAATGCGGAACAACCAGCTCACCCGCTTCTGTGGGTGTAAGCGCCCTTTTATCAGCAACTAAATCTGAAATAGTTACATCAATCTCGTGCCCGACTGCGGAGATAACGGGAATCTTTGAGGCATAAATACTCCGTGCAACCACTTCCTCGTTAAATGCCCATAAATCCTCCAGGCTACCGCCGCCCCTTCCCACAATCATTACGTCGATACCGGGAATGGTATTCAAATCATTAATTGCCTGAGCAATCTCCTGTGATGCGCCCTCCCCCTGTACTTTCACCGGATAGATGAGAATCTCTACTTTGGCAAACCTCCTGTTAATTACATTCAGGATATCTCTGATTGCTGCGCCTGTCAGAGACGTTACAACGGCAATTTTTTGGGGAACCAGCGGAAGCGGTTTTTTATGTGCAATGTCAAATAAACCCTCCTTTTCAAGCCGTTCCTTTAACTGCAAAAAAGCTAATTGTAACGCGCCGATACCTTTTGGTTCAATCTTTTCTATGACCAATTGATATTGACCGCGGGCTTCGTACACCGTAACAGAACCAAAGGCCAAGACCGCCATCCCGTCTTTTAGCTCAAATTTTAAGGTGTTTGCAGCAAATTTAAACATGACGGCCTGGAGCTGCGCATCGGCGTCTTTAAGCGTCAGATACACATGCCCGGACGTGGGTTTTTTTAAATTGGAGACCTCTCCCACAACCCATATATTAAAAAAATCCTGTTCGAGTGAACCGCGAATCCTTCGTGTGAGTTCGGAGATCGTGAGTATCTTGTTTCTGCTTGCCATAGCATCCGGTAATATGGGAAGCATTCTTGCAAAACTCATTCAGTCACCCTCTTTTACTTCAATCCTTTTTATGCTATCAGCCCTTCCCGTTTGGCTATCAACAACAATTTTCACACCATTTATACGAACATCCTTTTCTGCCACTTCAAATCGGTTGGGCATTTGCGTCACAATCGCCTTTAAAACACATTCTATCTTTCTGCCGAGGATGGACTCGTGCGGCCCCGTCATCCCCAAATCACTTATGAAGGCAGTTCCTTTAGGCAATATCTTTTCATCTGCAGTAGGCACATGGGTATGCGTGCCGACAACGGCGCTTACCCTGCCATCCAGATACCATCCCATTGCGATCTTTTCAGAAGTCGCCTCTCCGTGCATATCCACAATAATGATGTTTGTTTCTCTTGAGATATTCTTCAGAATCTCATCAGCAGCCCGGAAAGGGCAATCTATGGGTTTCATAAACACCCGGCCCAGTAAATTAATCACACCGACCGGTTCTCCCCTCTTCGCTTTCTTTACAACATAGCCTTTTCCAATGGCTAACGGTGAATAATTCCCCGGTCTGATGATGTTTTTGTTCGTTTCCAGGGCGTGCAGCACTTCTTTCTTGTCCCAAACATGATCGCCGGTGGTTATAACGTCAACGCCGTAAGAAAACAATTCAGCGGCTATATCTTCTGTGATACCGGCGCCTGCCGCCGCATTTTCTCCATTTGCAATACAAAAGTGTATGTCTTCCTTCTCGACGAAAGACTTTAACTTGTCTTTTAAAATAATGCGCCCCGGCTTCCCTACAATATCACCAATGACCAAGACGTTGATTTTCATTAAGAATTCTTTCCATAAATATGCTTAAATTTTTCTTTCAAACGTCTTTCAACGTCAGGCGGGACAAATTGGCCCACGCTCCCTCCCAGGCTCACAGCCTCCCGGATTAATGTTGAATTCAGGAACGAATATTGTTCGCTGGTCATCACAAATACCGTCTCTACTTCTTTATTCATGGCGCGATTTGTAAGCGCCCTTTGAAATTCGTGTTCAAAATCGGATACCGTCCGTATGCCCCGCAATATAATGTTCGTCTGCTGTTTTTTGAGATAATCCACCAGCATACCATCAAAACAATCCACCTCAACATTCTTTAGTTCCTTAACATGATCCAGAATCATTTCCATACGTTCTTTGACTGAAAACAGGGTGTCTTTCAGTGGATTACGACCCACAGAAACAATCAAGGTATCGAATATAATACTGCCCCTTTTGATTACGTCCAGGTGGCCATTCGTAATGGGGTCAAATGTGCCCGGATACACTGCTCTTTTCATGGCTGATTATACCTTAAAACCAGAACCGCCGTGGAGTTGTTCTCTGCAAACCTTTTGGAGTTATATCAAATCTGTACGAATTATCGTTTCTTACCGGATCCAGCTCGAGCGTAAGACTGCCCACCCAATCATGGAAATAACGGGACAATACGAAATTTGTCTTAAGATTTCTGGGTTTGGTTTCTACCTCCCCATCTTCATCCTCAACTTTCGCCAGAGACTTTAAGTCATACTTTTCACCCGCCGTAACACTCCATTTTTCACTGATCTTGTAATCTGCCGCCAAAATAATCGTTGAACTGATGTCTCTGATGAAACGATGACCGATGAAATATTGCCAATCGGGAGGATTGTAAACTTCAAAGCCTGAGGTAAGCACATCAAATTCAAATTCTTCCGTATTGAACTCGTTTCGTTCAGAAACAAAGGCAACAATATCTGTAAGCTGTGACCGGAAATCTAAATTTACAAAATCGTCTTTCCGTATAATAATCCCGTTTACACCGTCATTATAAATACCGGCATTTGTGGGGAACATATAATAATCTACATTAAATGTGACAAAATCTACCGTTTTTTCAAAACCAGGGTCTCCACGCTTTGTCTGTAACGTATTTTTTATACCTATCACTGCGACCTGGGATGAATCCAGCGCATCGACTGCATCGTATTGGTACAGCTCATTCGGGTCTTCCGTAACAACCGGGCTATACGTATAGCGCAACTCAGGAACAAAGACGTGCCTGAGGCGATTTATCTTGAGCATATCATTGTAAACACTATATGACCTCCAATGTGTCGAACTCCAATCAAATCCCGTAGACCCAATGAAGCGGCCTGTGGCAGGGCCGCCTGCCTCGTCAACGGTCCCAGAGGCATCGATACTTTCCGTGTATCCGGTCACCCTGCCTTCTACAAATGGATTTATGTTAAAGATCCATGGTTTAAACGGCATACTCACGCGATTAACCGTATCAACCCTTGTAACCGGCTGAGATTCAACCGATTGGTCTGTAGAAGCAAAGGCAATAGAAGAATTACCAAGACGGCTCATGTCTGATCGGTCGAAAGAGCCGTCAAAATAAGTCGCTGATGATTCTGAACTAAATATAAGCCAGTTATCCCAGATAGGCTCTCCAATGATTCGATACGCCACTTCAGGCAGCCGTTCCGCATACCTCTTCTCTCTCAGCGAATCAACGGTTGTATCAAATCCATTCAACTGTTCGTTAACCAAAAACGTTTCTGCTGTCGTGTCGTGAGTTCGGTGTAAATACAATACCGTCTCGCGGTCTTTTTCTTCCTTAAATTGGTGTTCGAAATATTCCCTCAGAAATCTGGGGTCGCTCAGATAAGAATATTCCATGTCCAAACGCCAATCGTAAGGCAACTCCTGCCTGTGTCTCCAGAGAATGGTACCACGATCCTGATCTTCAATGGGAATGTGATTTATATCAAAGTCGCCCTGATCTTTTATATAATACGTATTAACAAAGCCAAACACATCTTCCCCTTTATACTCGAAATCCAGGCCTGTGCCGAGTCCCCTCTTTTGTAAATAATCGAGGTCAAAAGTAAGGTCACTCCAGTCTTTTTGCTTGCCGCCTGTGAGGGCGTATAAATCCCAATCCGTCCGGAGAAACGAGCCAAAACGCGAAGAACTTCCAAATTCCCAGTCTTTCAGGAGTTTTTCCTTCTTTCGCACATCGAGAGCCAGGTAAGGTAAGTAAGCTACAGGATAGCTGCCCATATACAACGTGTTATGGGTAGAAGATACAAGATTATGTTCACCCCTCTGAACCAGCCTGATCTTTTTTCCTTTAAAACGGTAATGAGGATGTCCATAACCGCACGTGGTGATTACACCATTCTTGATTTCATACTGCCCTTTGCTCACATGCTTTATCTCTTCTCCGCTAACATAGACAGGCATCCCTTCCAGAAGGGACGCCTTGCCTTTTTGTTTACGATCTTTAGTTTCTGTTGCATCGGTTAATTTACCTTTTTTTTCTCTCTGCATTTTTGTTTTTATCTGGCTGTTAATAAGAATGCCTTTATCTTCCTTTGCATTCTCAAATATCCTGTCGGCAATCTGCACATCATCTTCGCGGCGCATCGTCACATTCCCTTCTGCATACATCTCAGTAAAGGACTGCCCCAATGGCGCCGAGCCCTCTCCGTCTTTTTTGTCAAACCACAAAATTACACTGTCAGCATCTACCGTGGCGTCCACTTTTTTAATTTTCACATTTCCAATGGCTACGACCAACCGTTTATCGCCTTCCTCCCATGAATCAATATTATCGGCGATAATATCCACGATTTCTTCCCGGGCAGGAACTCCGGCAGTTGTAACCTTTGGAGGTATTTCTGTAGAAAGATACTCCTCTTTTTTCAGCGAACGGATTTCCTCTCCCCGACGGACAACGTCCGTCTTTTGTGGTTCTTCAAAAGTTTCTATCGGTTGTATATCCGGATCGACCATAATCCCGGTCATCGTCTCAAACCGTAAATAAACCTGTTCATACTTTTCGTAGTTTTCATCCTGCAGGATGGTGACATTGCCTTCACAATATACCTCCACGGTTGCCTCTGTATATTGCGCAGCATCTTCCTCATGAAACCAGCAAACGGTTGAATCTGCGGTAATCTGAAAAGGGCCCTGTAATATCCGCGCATCCTTATTGGCAACAAATACACGAACTCCGTCTTTTTTCCACGTACTGATGCGCTCTGCTGTCAGGGAGAAAGGGCGCTGTACAACATTCTTCACGGACAACAGGCCTTCTGCGTAACTGCATGTGTTCATGATGAACAAAAGGACAGGGACAAACAGAAATCGTATCGTTTGTATGAGAAAAGAATTCAAAATTACCGTCCTGCAAAGAAATTTTTTATGTGGTTAATCACGTAATCCTGTTCTTTCAGGGTAATCTCAGGGAAAATGGGCAGGGCTAATGTCTCACGTGAAGCCTTTTCGGACTCCGGCAAATCACCTTCTTTATACCCCAAATACTCAAAACACTTTTGTAAATGAAGAGGAACAGGATAATAAACGGCAGTTTCTATCCCCTGCTGCCTGAGGTATTGTATCAATTCATCCCTCCGTGATGTTGCAATCACGTATTGATGAAATATATGGGTATTATATGATTCAACCTTCGGCAGCCGGATGGGCAACCCCATAAGATGTTCGCTGTAATACGAAGCAACACATCTGCGGCTCTCAGACCAGTCATTCAGATATTCCAGCTTCACAGACAGGACGGCAGCCTGGATGGCATCCAGCCTTCCGTTAATACCGATGTGCGAATGATAATATTTCGGTTCAGACCCATGTACCCGTAAAATTTTAATAAGCCTTGCCAGTTCGTCGTCGTTGGTTGTTACAAGGCCACCGTCACCATAACCGCCAAGGTTTTTTGTGGGATAAAACGACAAACAACCGACATTCCCAATAGTGCCGGCATTTTTCCCTTTATAAACCGCCCCGATTGCCTGGGCAGCGTCTTCAATAACCATTAATCCATTGGCGCGCGCAATCTCAAGGATAGCGTCCATATCGGCGCACTGGCCATACAAATGAACAGGTAAAATCGCCTTTGTTTTATTGCTTACCGCTGATGCAATCTTGCTTACATCGATATTGTAAGCAGAAGGGTCTATATCCACAAATACAGGCACTGCACCCAAACGTGCAATCGAGCCTGCCGTTGCAAAGAAAGTGAATGGCGTTGTAATTACTTCGTCACCGTTTTTAACACCACATGCCATTAAGGCCAACAAGATCGCATCCGTACCCGAAGACACCCCGATGGCGTGCCTCACACAACAATATTTTGATATGCTGCGCTCAAATGATTCAACAAATGGACCCAGGACAAAGGACTGGCTGTCTATTACCTCCAAAACGGCCTTATTTATTTCATCCCGAATACTTTCATACTGCCGCCTCAAATCCAGAGAAGTTATTTTCATTTATGAAATGGTAGGTATCGTGTAACCAGTTATATTTTAGTTCGTAAGTTTGCTAAGCTCTTATATTTGCATTATTCGGCGACATTATAGTAAGAGAACTGGATTTTGTCAATGAAAAAAGGGGTCTGAGACATCATAACGTAGCATAGTCGCAGCCAAAGTGAATAAAGGTGACGCGTGGCAAGTGGCGGGTGACGTTTTTTCTCGTCACACGACACCTGACATTCGTCACTTAAAAAACTTACAAAAAAAAGAAGGTTTTACTTAGAAATACTATAACGTCCGGTAAATATTAGTCTTGATTTCAATTCAGTCTTTCATGTAAAATTTGAACCACAGATAACAAACACGCCCCTATAGCTCAACTGAATAGAGCGTTGGCCTCCGAAGCCAAAGGTTGCAGGTTTGAATCCTGCTGGGGGCGCTTATATTATGCTACCTTAATAAGTTGGTCTTGACTGATTTACGACCAACGTCAAAAAGCTCATCTGATAAACATGCTATGAACGACACAACTCAATTCGTTGCCTTTGCCCTTGACGACCGCAGATTTGCACTGCCACTTTCCCAGGTAGAAAGGATTGTCAATGTAGTTGAAATTACTCCTTTGCCGAAAGCGCCTGAGATCGTTACCGGTGTTGTAAATATACAGGGACGGATTATCCCTGTTGTCGACATTCGCAAACGGTTTCGCCTCCCAAAGAAGGAAATAAACCTGAACGACAAACTTATTCTGTCGCAGACATCAAAAAGGTCTGTTGGAATAAAGGTTGATTCGGTAGTCGGTGTCATTGAATGCCCCGAACAGGAAGTAATCGTTCCGGAAAAGATACTGCCGGGCATCGGGTATGTTGAAGGTGTAATAAAACTCGAAGATGGATTAACCCTTATTCACAACATCGACAGCTTTTTATCCCTTGAAGAGGAAAAAACGCTGGATGATGCGATGAAGAAAATATAAAATAAATATAAATGACCAATGCCATTTCAAAACAACTCTTTTCCCAACTCAGCGAATTGATTACCCCTTTGATGGGTTTGCATTTTCCGGAAACCCGCTGGGGCGACCTTGAGCGTGGAATTATCCCGGCTGCCCGTGAATTTGGCTTTGCTGACATAGAAGCATTCATCAAATGGCTCAGGTCAACTCCGTTGACAAAGAACCATGTAGAGGTTTTGGCAAGCTATCTTACGGTTGGAGAAACCTATTTTTTCCGGGAAAAAGAAAGTTTTCGGGTCATAGAAGACTGCATCCTTCCGGAACTGATCCGATCCAGACAGGAGGGCGAGAAGCGGCTAAGGATATGGAGTGCAGGCTGCAGCACCGGTGAAGAACCCTACTCAATCGCTATTTTACTGAGCAGAATGATTCCGGATTTGAAGGATTGGAATATTACCATCGTGGCTACAGACATTAATCTCCGTTCCCTGAAAAAGGCATCAGAGGGGCAGTATTCCGAATGGTCTTTCCGCAATGCCCCCTCATGGATTAAAGAAAGCTATTTTAAAAGGATAGAGAACGGGCATTATGAGATTATCCCCGCCATCAGGAAAATGGTAACATTTCAATATCTCAATCTGGCCGAAGACGTGTACCCATCGCTTTTGAACAATACCAACGCCATGGACGTAATATTCTGCCGTAATGTGCTTATGTATTTTTCTCCTGAGCAGGCGAAAAAGGTTGTTCATGGATTTCATAACTCTTTGCTGAATGACGGATGGCTGCTGGTTAGCCCAACAGAGGCATTCAAACACATTACAGATTATTTTACTACCGCCAATTTCTCCGGCACAACCCTATATAGAAAGAGCGGCAAAAAGCCTTCACTCATAGAAAAAGGCTGTCTTCCGGAGATTCCCTCTTATATGCCATCTGAGGAATCAAAAACGAGGGACTACCAGCCATCGGCATTTATTCCGGAACCATCGACGCCCGCTGTTAGTCTTGCATATTTAACTGGCCGGGAGGTTGAAAAACAAAAAGAACCACAACCAGACCCATACAGGGAAGCGTCCGTGTTATTTAAGTACGGTTTCTATACTGAAGCAATGGAAAAACTTATCGGCTCGTCTTTGGATGGCCAGGATAAGCCAAAAAATCTTGCCCTCCTGGCGCGAACGTGCGCCAATCAGGGCAACCTCGATGACGCACAGGAATGGTGTGAAAAGGCGATTGCCGCTGATAAACTCAACCCCGGCTATTATCATCTTCTTGCCACAATCCTTCAGGAGTGCGGCCGGATTGAAAATGCGGTTACTGCCCTAAAGAAGGCGCTATACCTTGACCACAACTTTGTACTTGCTTATTTTTCCCTGGGCAACCTCATGCAGAGGCAGGGAAAATCCGAAATATCCCGAAAGTACCTGAAAAATGCCCTGGAACTTATCTCTTTGTATAAACCCGAAGAAATCCTCCCTGAATCGGAAGGCATAACTGCGGGGAGGCTTTCTGAAATTTTAGAGGCTATGATTCATGAATGACAAAAAAAAGGACCTCCAAAAGCAGGATACAAAAGCAATCGACTGGAATGAAATCCACCGCCGTATCGAGGCTTCCCAGTCCGCGTTCGATCAGGGTCTGCAACTAACACGTGACGAGAAGAACAAAATCCTCAAGGCGCGGGCAAAGACACTCGCCATAGAACCTGAAAAAAAAGCAAAGGAGGATGAATTTCTTCTGGTCGTAGAGTTCCTGCTGGCCCATGAGAAATACGCCGTCGCATCTGAGCATGTGCGTGAAATATACCCCCTGAAAGAGTTCACGCCCATTCCCTGTACGCCGCCGTTTGTTCTTGGTATAATAAACGTGCGCGGACAGATTCTATCTGTCATAGACATCAAAAAATTCTTTGACCTTCCGGAAAAAGGACTGACAGATCTCAATAAGGTCATTATCCT
>JACPHJ010000120.1:0-26378 GCA_016188675.1 Planctomycetota bacterium | reverse complement strand
TCCGTAATATCGCGGTGAGCGAACTGCAAACATCACTTCCCACGTTGACGGGCATTCGGGAAGAGTATCTCAAGGGCGTTGCAAAGGAAAGGACGGTAATCCTGGATGCGGAGAAACTATTATCAGATAAATCAATTGTTGTTCACGAATTGGTAGAAATATGATTAAGGAGAAAAAAATGTCAATTCCTATTACCAAAAGTTTAAAAGGCAAGTTGATCCTGTTGTTGTTGGCTGTCTCACTCGTACCCATTGCGATTGTGGGATATATGAGTTACCTATCCGGAAAGGCAACGATACAGAGGCAATCTTTGGACAATCTAACAGCCCTTGTAAAAGCAAAGGAGACCTCTATTCTTCTCTATTTGAGAGGTAAGGCGGGAAAGGTACAGGATTTCAGCTCTGACGGCTTAATACGCGATACCCTCGAAAAAATAAACCAGAAAGGACCAGACACGAAACGTTTATTTGATGACCTGAACAAACATCTCCTGGAAAACAAAAAACCCCTCGATCCTGACTGTTACGATATCTCCATTCTCAATCTTGAAGGCAAGATTACAGCCTCTACCGATAAAGATAAGATCGGCAGTGATAAGGCAAATGATGATTACTTCATTGAAGGCAAAAAAGGTGTCCACGTTAAGTCCGTCTATCACTCCGAAGCTGCAGGTAAAGACCTTATTGCCGTCTCATTTCCAATTCTTTCGATGACGACAAAAGAATTGATAGGTGTTATTGTCAACCGTTATGAAATAAAAGCGCTGAATGAAATTACCACTAACAGAGAAGGAATGGGTCAGACGGGAGAGGTTTACATCGTTGATAAAGACGGCTATATGAGCACTGAATCGAGATTTATCACTGACGCAATCTTAAAACAGAAAGTAGATACAGAACCGGCGAGATTGTTTCAGAGCAAAAAAAAACCTATGACGGGCATTTATCCTGATTACAGAGGCATCCCCATTGTGGGCGCTTCCGCAGGCAACGAACTTGATAAGGAATTTGGACTGGGTTGGACTGTTCTGGCAGAGATTGACGTTGCTGAAGCGTTTGCACCGGTAAAAACCGTAGGATTGAGGATTATATGGACTGGTTTGGTCATCGGCTTTTTTGTAGCGCTTATTGCATATTTTGCAGCAAGGCAGATTGCCGGCCCTGTCAGAAGGATATCCGAACAACTCGTCAGGGTCAGTAATGGAGACCTATCCATAAATGTGCCTGTTCACAACAGACAGGATGAAGTGGGAATTCTGGCGCGAACAGTCCGCACCATGGTGGAAAAACTTAAGACACAGACGCGGGACGTTATGGGTGTGATAAACGTCCTTGCCTCATCCTCAAACCAGATTGCCACCACAACGGTTCAGCTTGCTGCAGGCTCTGAAGAAACGGCCGTAGCCACGACAGAAACGACCACAACGGTCGAAGAGGTAAAACAGACAGCAAATGTCTCCACGCAAAAGGCAAGGCACGTTTCTGCCCTTGCCCAGAATGCGGTGCAGGTCTCACAGACAGGCGCAAAGTCGGTAAATGAAACGATTGAAGGCATAAACAAACTTAAAGAACAAATGGAATATATTGCCGAAACTATCGTTAAACTGAGCGAGCATAACCAGGCAATAGGAGAAATTATTACTGCCGTTGATGACCTTGCGGAGCAGTCAAACCTCCTGGCAGTCAACGCCGCAATTGAGGCTGCCAAAGCCGGTGAACACGGAAAGGGATTCGTCGTTGTGGCGCAGGAAATCAAGAGCCATGCCGAGCAATCAAAACAAGCGACAAAACAGGTAAGGACAATCCTCAACGATATTCAAAAGGCAAGCAGCACCGCAGTGATGGCAACTGAAAAGGGAAGTAAGGCCGTTGAGGCTACCGTAAAACAGTCGGCAGGAACGGGGGACGCCATTCGAGAGCTTTCAAGGAGCATTTCCGAAGCGGCACAGGCAGTAACTCAGATTGCGGCGTCCAGCCAGCAGCAGTTGGTAGGAATGGACCAGATAGCCC
This sequence comes from Planctomycetota bacterium, assembly GCA_016188675.1. GTDB lineage: Bacteria > Planctomycetota > Brocadiia > Brocadiales > Brocadiaceae > Wunengus. Next base: position 24,369 of record JACPHJ010000120.1, on the reverse strand, counting down.
TGGCCATGACGAATATCAAACAGGCAACCGCGCAAAATGCAGCCAGCACGAAACAGGTAGAGTCCACCGTGAGAAGCCTGCAAGAACTTGGACAAAAGCTGAAGGCGCTGGTTGAATATTATAAGATATAGTGAAATCAAAGAAACGGAGAACGGGAGAAACGGTGATTGGGAGACAAAATCAACAGTTTTAAGGAACTGCGAGTCTATCAAATGGCAATGGAAGCAGCAATGGAGATATTTCAAATTACCAAAAGTTTCCCGCCGGAAGAGAAGTTTTCTATGGTTGATCAGATGCGCCGTTCTTCTCGATCCGTATGTACAAACATTGCTGAAGCATGGCGTAAACGACGTTATAAAGCGGCATTTATTTCGAAATTGAGTGATTCTGAAACTGAAGCATGTGAGACACAGGTGTGGCTTGAATTTGCTTACAAATGCAACTACATGGATGCAGTCATGCAAGACAAATTGGATAAAACTTATAATTATATTATAGCTCAAATTATACGAATGATTGAGGATGCCGAGAAGTGGTTAATCAAATAAAATTAATTCTCCGATTCTCCGTTGCTCCCATTCTCCGTTTCTTATATTCTCGGTTCCACAAAGGTTAATAAATTGGGTAAAAAAGAAAACGATTTCAGAAAACGCCTCCTTTCGACATTCAAGGTCGAAGCGCAGGACCACATCAAGAGCATAACCTCCGGCCTGGTTGAATTGGAAAAAACGCCGCCGCCCGATGTACGGATGGAAATCCTTGAGACTATCTATCGGGGTTCCCATAGCCTGAAGGGAGCTGCCCGGGCAGTCAATCTGACGGATATAGAAACCATTTGCCAGTCTATGGAGGGTGTGTTTTCAGTATGGAAACGGAAAAAAATAAACCAGTCGGCGGAACTCTTTGACGCCCTTTACCAGGCGCTCGATACAATCCGAGCCGTCCTCGCCTCGCTTGAAGAATCACTGCCTGCCATAGAGAAAGGCCGGATTCCCAAACTCATACAGATGCTAACAGATATCGAGGCCGGCGCTTCGGAGAAAGGAGAAATATTACTTCCAACAGAGGAACAAGCGCTGCAAACCAAACTATCAACCGGCAGCATATCTTCACCCCGCTTAATTAAGGAAATACCCAAACCCCAGGAATATCCATTGGCTAAAGAACATCCCGCATTGTCCGAAACGGTAAGGGTATCCACGGCAAAGCTGGGGTCGCTCCTCCTTCAGGCAGAGGAAATGCTTACAGTTAAACAGATAACAAACCAGTACGCCTCAAACCTGAAAGACATCGCAGCGATGATTGAATCGTGTAAAATGGAATTATCAAGGGTTTGCCTTGACATTCTCAATGAACAGCGGGAAGGCGTATGGAAAGGCGCTGGCGGTGACAGAAACCTGGGTGCGTCACAAACGGCGAGGCTTCAGGAGTTTTTCGCCTGGACACAAACCCACCTCAAGACACTGGAAGGCAAGCTCTCTGCAATGACAAAGTCGGCCATTCAATACAACAAAATGCTTGACAGGATGGTTGGCAACCTCCACGATGATATGAAAGAGGCTATGCTGCTTCCCTTTTCATCGCTCCTGGAAATCTTTCCTATGCTTGTACGCAATATCTCGCATGAACAGGGCAAGGAAGTTGACCTGATAATTTGCGGGGAAAACATAGAAATCGACAGGCGCATTCTGGAGGAGATGAAAGATCCGCTCATCCATCTGGTAAGGAACAGCATCGATCACGGTATAGAAATACCCGAAACAAGGGCATCGGACAGGAAGCCCAGACGCGGGGCAATTACCATTGGCATCACACACCTGGATGGAAACAAGGTCGAAATACTCGTTTCGGATGACGGGGCCGGGATTGATATATCAAAAGTCAAAGAAGCGGCGGTGAAGGACAGGATAATATCCCAAATGGAAGCGGACAATCTCACTGAACGCGAGGCGCTCTATCTTGTTTTTCATTCGGGCATTTCCACGAATCCAATAATAACCGACATCTCAGGCAGGGGATTGGGACTTGCCATCGTTCAGGAAAAGGTTGAAAGACTCGGCGGCACAGTATCGGTAAAAACTACGCCCCATACCGGCACGACATTCCGTATCCTCCTTCCGCTTACCGTTGCTACTTTCAGGGGGATATCAGTCATGATATCCGACCAGGTCTTTCTTATACCAACGACTAACGTGGAGAAGACGATAAAAATCAGGAATGACGAAATCAATACCGTAGAAAACAAGGAAACCATAAGGGTCTACGACCGCCCCGTTTCATTCGTTCGTCTTAACCGCATCCTGGAATTGCCTCCCCAAAAAAGGAAGGAAGAACAGGCAGGTTTCACAACGGTGCTGCTTCTCGGTGTTTCCGGAAAACGCATCGCATTCAGCGTGGACAAGATACTGGGCGAGCAGGAAATACTGGTCAAAAATCTTGGCAAACAACTCGCCAGGGTGCGGAACGTTGCGGGCGCTGCAATTGTAGGGACAGGCAAGCCCGTGCCGATCCTGAATGTGCCTGATTTGATACGATCGGCCGTAAAAACCGCAGGCGCGCCGGCAATGCCTGCCGCTGCGGCAGAAAAGGCCGAAGCGAAAAAGAAATCCATCCTGGTTGTCGAAAACTCCATTACATCAAGGATCCTCCTGAAAAACATTCTTGAATCGTCAGGGTATGACGTCAAAACCGCCGTTGACGGCGTTGATGCAATTACAACACTGAAGACGGAACATTTCGACCTGGTCGTATCGGATGTCGAAATGCCGAGGATGGATGGTTTTGACCTTACCTCGAAAATCCGGAGCGACAAAAAGCTTGCAGAATTACCTGTCGTGTTGGTAACGGCGCTTGAAACGCGGGAAGACCGTGAGCGCGGCATTGATGTGGGCGCCAACGCCTATATCGTCAAGAGCAGTTTTAATCAGAGCAACTTGCTGGAAGTGGTGAAAAGGCTTATTTAAAGAAGCAAGAGGTAAGAAGCCAGAAACAAGATAAAGGAGAGAAACTATGATTCAATCATATAAAGACCTTAATGTATTCCAGTTATCATATTCGCTTGCGATGGAATTATTTTGGCTCACGAAAGAATTTCCAAAAGAAGAACTGTATTCGTTGATTGACCAAGTGCGTAGAGCATCAAGATCTGTGACTGCCAATATTGTTGAAGGATGGGCAAAAAGGCGTTATGAAAATGTTTTTAAACGGCACTTGATTGATTCAATCGGTTCATGTGATGAAACCAAGTTGTGGCTGGATTTTGGCTATGATTGCAAGTATATTACCGTAGACAAGCATGATAACCTCGTAAGTAGATATGAAGAACTTGGGAAGATGTTGCACGGATTGTTTGAGAATTGGAAGACGTACGAGAAGTAAGGGCAGTAAATAAGAAGCAAGAAGCATGATGCAAGATGCAGGATTTTTCACATCTCGCTTCTTGCATCTGATTTATTGTCTCTTACTTCTTGCCTCTTGCTTCCAGCTATAGGTCACTCATGGAGAAATAGATGATCAAAGTCTTGATAGTCGAGGATTCGGCGGTCGTTCGCCAGCACCTGAAAAACATTCTTGAGAATGGCGAAGGTATCCGCGTCATCGGTATGGCAGAAAACGGTGAGGAATCCCTGAAATTTGTCCAGGAACAAAAACCCGATATCATTACCATGGACATTAATATGCCTAAGATGAACGGCCTCGAAGCCACCCGTCGGATCATGGAGACACACCCAGTACCAATTGTCATTGTTAGCGCAAGCTACGACCATGGCGATGTTGATAAATCATTCCGCGCTATGGAAGCAGGCGCGGTCGCTATCGTGGAAAAACCGCCTGGTGAAGGCCATTCGGACTATAACAGCACGGCAAAAAACCTTGTCCAGACGGTGAAGCTGATGTCTGAAGTAAAGGTAGTAAAACGATGGAATAAAACGCGACAATCAGGGACACTTTGTGAATGCCTGACTGAAGTGATTCCCGGGCAAACAGCGAGCAATATTAAAGCCGTTGTTATTGGCGCATCTACAGGCGGCCCGCCAGTGCTTCAAACAATTCTCTCGGACCTCCCCCAAAAATTTCCCGTTCCGGTGCTTGTCGTTCAGCACATCGCAAAAGGGTTTCTCGGAGGCATGACGGCGTGGCTTGGGCAAACTACCGCCCTTCCGATCCACATAGCCGCCTATGGAGATCGCCCCCAGCCGGGACATGTGTACTTCGCACCCGATGATTTTCATATGGAAATCCGCGGCAGCAGAATCGTACTAAATAAAGACAAACTGGAAAATGGTATCCGGCCATCGGTCTCTTATCTCTTCCGTTCCGCTGCAAATGCCTTCAGAGAAAATATGATCGGAGTGCTCCTTACCGGCATGGGGAAAGACGGCGCGGCAGAACTAAAGATAATGAAGGAAAAAGGGGCAATAACAATTGTTCAGGATAAAGAAAGTTCCGTTGTTTATGGTATGCCGGGAGAAGCGGTAAAACTCGACGCTGCGACATATGTGCTTCCTCCCGATAAAATAGCGCCGGCGCTTAAAAGCTTGACGAATGGAGGGTATAAGGATAATATATGAAAATAAGTTTTTAGGGATGATTTCGTTTGAGGATAAATTATGGAAAGTCTTTTAAGCGGTATTAATAGGCAAAGAGAAAGAAAGTTTATAAAAGAGATAGAAAACTTCTGCCAATTTTTAAAGGATCGGGTTAAAAAGGTAGGTGAACCATGAAGGGCGAAGGTTATATTTTGATAGTTGAAGACAGCCATACACAGGCAAAACAACTGGAGGCAATACTGAAACAACTTGGCTATCATATTCGCATCGCTTACAGCGGTCAAGAAGCCCTTTCCATCCTGGAAAAACAGAAACCGGTGATTGTCATCAGCGACATCCTGATGCCGGAAATGGACGGCTATCAATTCTGCAAGCTGATAAAATCGAATGACAACCTCAAAGACGTAGCCGTCATCCTTCTGACACAGCTTTCCGACCCGAAAGAAATAATCAGAGGTCTTGAGTGCGGCGCAGACGACTTCATAGTAAAACCGTATAACGAGGAGTTCCTGCTGGCACGTATCCATACAACCCTTGCTTTAAAAACAAAGCAGGATATCGCCAGCAAATTGGTCTCTATTCTCATTGTAGAGGACAGCCCAACGCAGGCCGAGCAACTCAAGTACTTGCTGGAAGATAAAGGTTACGCAGTCATGGTTGCCGCCGATGGCAAGGAAGGCCTTGCAATAGCAAAAAAATTCAAGCCGACGATTATCATAAGCGACATCGTTATGCCCGTAATGGATGGTTATGAATTCGCCCAGAAGATCAAAACGGATAAAGAACTTCACAACACCCCGATTATCCTGATAACGGCATTAACTGACAGGAAAGACGCTTCACGCAAGGCGTCTGTGGTTGCTGACGGTTATTTTACCAAACCATACGACGATAAGTACCTTCTGTCCAAAATCGAGGCTCTCCTTACACTCTCAACGCAAAGTGAAGAGATGTATTCGAAAGGATTAGAAGTCAAATTCGCAGGAGATCGGTATGTAATCAACTCCGGCCGCAGGCAGATTTTAAACTTCCTTCTCTCCACGTATGAAAATGCGGTTCAACAAAACAGCGACCTGATTCTTATGCATCGCGAGCTGCAATTACTGAACGAACAGCTCGAAGAGCGGGTAATTGAACGAACAAAGCAACTCCGGGCATCCGAAGCAAATTTCCGGGCGCTTGCCGACAATGCCAGCGACGGCATCGTGATAAACGTTGGCAGCGGAGGAAACGTTGTTTATGCAAACAGGCGAATTGCGGATATGACGGGTTTTGCCGTTGAGGAACTGCTCAATACAAGTATCAAAGATTACACAGCTCCGGACAAATTTCCCAACGATATAAAACTTTACAGACAAATGATGGAAGGAATGCCTTATCTTAACCAGCACGAGACTGCTATCGTTCATAAGAACGGGAATGTTATTCCGGTAGAGATAACAGCTTCTAAGACCCTCTGGCATGACCAGCCAGCCATTATTGTTATTATTCGCGACATTACCGAACGCAAGAGGAGGGGAGAAGAACTTATCAGGACGGATAAGCTCGAATCTCTGAGCATCCTTGCCGGCGGCATTGCCCACGATTTCAACAACCTTCTGGCTGGAATCGTGGGTAATATATCCGTTGCCAGGTCGCTCGTAAACACCGAAGATAAAATTTATACGCTGTTGGCAGATCTCGAAAAGGCGTCTTTAAAGGCAAAAAACCTGACTCTACAGCTATTGACCTTCGCTAAGGGTGGAGCGCCCATCAAACAAACCGCATCCGTCGCCGGATTTATCAGAGATTCCGCTGCCTTTGCGCTAAGCGGCTCTAATGTCAAGTGCGACTTCTCCATAGCAGAGGATCTCTGGCCTGTCGAAGTAGATGCAGGACAGATGACCCAGGTTATTCACAATTTGATTATCAATGCAAAACAGGCCATGCACAAAGGCGGAACAATCAAAGTGTCTGCCAAAAATACGACTGTTAACGCGGAAAACAACCTCCCGATAAAAGACGGAAAATACATAAAGATAACCATACAAGATACCGGGGTTGGCATATCAGAAAAACATATTTCGAAGATATTCGACCCATATTTTACGACAAAGGAAGGGGGAAGCGGTCTTGGGCTTTCTACCTCTTATTCCATAATCAAAAACCACGGGGGATTTATTGCGGTAGAATCCGCCGTTGGGATAGGTACCACATTCACCGTCCATCTCCCTGCCTCTCAAAAGGAATTCATACCCAAAAAGGATGTTGAAGAACAACTCATTCCCGGAAAAGGAAGGATTCTTGTAATGGACGACGAAGCGTTCGTCAGGGACGTTGCAGGAAGAATGTTAACCAAACTGGGATATGAGGTGGACTTTGCCAGAAACGGCGACGAAGCAATTGGATTGTACAAAAAGTCAAAAGACTCAGGATATCCTTTTGATGCCGTTATAATTGACCTGACCATTCCGGGCGGAATGGGTGGAAAGGAAACAATTCAGAAACTGCTTGAGATAGACCCCGATGTTAAGGCAATTGTTTCAAGTGGTTATTCCGACGACGCAATAATGTCTGATTACAGAAAATACAGCTTCAGCGGCGTCATCGCCAAGCCGTATCGCATTGAAGAACTCAGCAAAACAGTGCACATGGTATTATCGGAAACAGGCAAGCTAATTTAATGTTCAGGAATTTCAAACTATTTTGTTATCCTATTAACACACCCCTAACCCCTCTCTAGAGGGGAATCAAAAAGTCCCCTCTTGGGAGGGTACCCACCATAAGCGCTAACTTAAATTGCCCCGTCATTTTAACCGTGTATTGAATAACACCTCCCCCTTTATCCCCCTCAGGAGGGGGGGACATAGGGGGAGGAACAAGGAATTTCGAATTATGAGGTTTTCTTCTCCTCCTTTTGTTTCGCGGTTTTTACGCTTGTTACAAAAATAGAAATAAGCTCATTATTCTCATTAATCAGAGGTTCAAGCTTTGACATCTGCTTTATGAGATTGGCTTCTACAATCATTAATAACCATATCCTTGTTTCACGTAACTCCTTAAGGGAGACTTTCATCTTGTGTATAAAGTCAGAACGAGATTCTGCGCTTTGAGCTTCACCATAATTGGGAGCGGGTGATGTACCGCAGCAAATGAGTTGCCCGGCAATGTGATTTCCCGCCCTGGTTTTTGGCAAGGATTCCGCTGTACGAATAATTCTGACGGCAAAATCTATTAAACGTTCTTCAAGATCAAATATTCTATTATCCTTCGACATTCATTGATTCCTTGTTCGATATTCAATATTGGAATCCTCATAAAAAGTAATAGCACTATCCCAACCTGATAAAAAATAGCAAAAACAAGTTAGCGCTTATGAGGGTACCCACCCCTTAGTCCCCTCCGGGGAGGGGATGGGGTGGGTAAAAAAGTCGCTGGGTTTTTGTCTTTTAAAACCCAACCTAATTTAACAAGTCGATTGCTAGGAACGGCCGTAGTCGTCCTCCATCCTGACAATATCGTCTTCTCCTAAATAGCTGCCGCGCTGAATTTCAATGAATACAAGGGGGGACTGTCCTTGATTGGAAACGCGATGTGCCGCTTCTTTAGGAATATCGATGGCCTGTCCTGCTTCCAGCAATGTCTCACTTCCATCTACGGTTACCAGCGCACTACCGCTGATAATGCTCCAGTGTTCATTCCGTTTGGAGTGTTTCTGATAACTGAGCCGTTTGCCGGGTAAAACAATGACCCTTTTCACCTTGTAGTCCGGTTCTTCCAATAATACCTCCCACCGCCCCCAGGGAGGGTTGGCATGGTCTGATATTTTCTTATCACTCATTCAGTATGCACTCCTTACGGTGTACAAGCAATAGAGGTAAACAAAGCAGGTCCCATGTATAGCACATCTTCATCCAGGACAAACCTAGAACTGTGCAATGGCTGATTAGTGCCTTTTTCCAGGTTTCCAGAACCTAAAAAGGCATAGGCGCCCTTTATCTTTTCCAGGTAATAGGAAAAATCCTCTCCACCCATCTTGGGGTCTATATTTTCCACTGACTTATTACCAAAAAGTTCTTCGATCCTTTTTTGCACAAACTCTACCTGAGGTTGAGGATTATTCAAGGGAGGATGCCCCTTGAGATATTCGAATTGGTATGCGGCATTGTTGAGTGAGGTAATGCCCTTAATGGTTTCTTCTATCAACAGCGGCATTCTATATCTCAATTCCTTGGACAGGGTTCTTACCGTGCCTATAATCCTGACTCTGTCCGGGATAACGTTGAAGGTCGTCCCGCCTGAGATTTGACATAAAGAAATTACGCACGGGGATAAAGGATTTACCTTGCGCGAGTGAATGGTCTGAATGGCCAGGATTACTTCGGCTGCAATAACGACCGGATCTACGCATAAATGGGGCGTAGAGGCATGGCCGCCTTTACCTATGATGGTAATGACAATACGGTCTGTGGCTGCCATAGTGGCTCCGGCCCGTAATCCAAAGATACCTGAAGGAATATTTGGTTCTATATGCAATCCGTAAATTTCATCCACATCATTGAGAATACCCTGTTCTACCATCAACTTTGCCCCGCCAGGATGCTGTTCCTCACACGGTTGAAAGATAAATTTTACCCGCCGCTTGAGTCTGTCCTTCAACTGCACCATGAGTTTGACGGCGCCCAGGAGCATTGCCATATTCGCATCATGTCCACATGCATGGGACACCCCTTCATTTTGGGATTTAAATTCAAACTCATTTTCTTCCGTTATGGGCAGGGCATCCATATCAGCCCGAAAGGCTACGGTGCTTGACGCCCCATTGATATCCAGGATGCCGATGACGCCAGTCTTTGCTAAACCCGTCTGCACCTGAAGCCCCAATCGTTTCAACTCCTCCGCAATAACACCGGATGTACGGGTTTCAACAAAACCGGTTTCAGGGTGTTTGTGGAAATCCCTCCGCATCTGAATTACGTAATCGTGTATCCCTTTGGCGTAGGTCAGTATCTCTTTAGTTAGTGAATTATTATGCATGATTTATTATAAAATTAGGGCCACCTTTCCCAAGCGCAGTATTGGGAAAGGCGTAGTATCTTATAAAAAAATTTTTTTGCATTTTCGGCAAAAAATTGTAGCGCCGATCCCTTGTGGTCGGCCAGCGGGGGATAAACCACCCGCGCTACAAGTTCCGACTCGTTCGGGTTAGGAAAACAAATTTCTCTGATTCTTTGCTTCCTCCCTTTCTCTCGCTCTCCGCTGATTTGCGACCGACTTCAAATAATCCCTGTTAATAACCGAGCCAGATTATTTTCGAACTACCCCTAATCCATCACCATCAGGCAATGCCAATCTTCCCCTATCAACGGTAACACCGATGTAAGGGTCGTTTGTGACAAGCAGATGTCCGTCAAGATCGGCATAGTCAACCAGAGGCGTTAAATGGGCTGCCGCCGTGATGGACACCGAACTTTCAATATTACATCCAATCATTATCCTAAGGCCGTGGGCGCGGGCCGTTGAAATCATCCGCAGGGCTTCGCGAATCCCACCGCACTTCATCAATTTGATATTAATCCCATCCACGACGCCTGACAGGGCGGGTATGTCCCCTGAATTTTTGACGTCTTCGTCAGCGAAGACCAGTATCTTTACACGACCCCTGATCTTCCTCAACGCCTCGAAGCTACCGACGGGAAATGGTTGTTCTACGAGTTCTACTCCAAGTTCTTCCATAGTGTTCATCTTCTTTATCACCTCGTCAACCGTCCAGCCTGTATTAGCATATACACGAAAAACAGCCTTTGTAATTTTGCGTAGTTCTTTCAGTATTTCTATGTCGTTTTTAATACCCACCTTTATTTTCAGTATGGGAAAATCCTTTGCCTCAGCCGCCTTTTTGCACATCTTTTCCGGGGTATCAATTCCTATGGTGAAAGAAGTTGTCTTGACTTCTTTTCGATTCAAGCCTAAGAGCTTATAAAGGGGTGTTTTTAGTTTCTTGCCGATTAAATCGTGGAGGGCTATGTCAATTGCCGCACGCGCAGTAGCATCCTTCGGAAATTTGTTTTTGAGGTAATTGGTAATATCTTCTATTTGAAAGGGATCGGCATTTTTTAATAGTTCTACAGACTGTGCAAGCGCCTGTGCAACGCTCCTGACATCTTCTCCAAAAAAGCTGGTAGGCGCTGCCTCCCCCAATCCCGTAATTCCATTTTCATCTTTTAAAAGAACGATAATATTGTTCTGTACATCACGAATTTCCCTGGCAATCCGGAAGGTGTGCCTCAGTTTCAAATCTAAAGGCTGAAAAGAGAGATTCATGGCAAGAGAGGACGGATAACGTCGATAAATTTATCCACACCGAATTTTATGGGATCTGTGGCAGGAAGTTTCGTTTCCTTTTCCACCTTCTGTATCTCTTGTAATGCGTCGTTGTCGGACATGCCAACACAGTTAAGCGAAATGCCAAGCACCTTACAGGGGTAGACCGGCTGAGCCAGTTTTTCATAAAGCTCAATCAGGTAAGGAAGGGGCAAAATAGGAAAGCCGGCAAAATGACGAAGTGTCTTTCGTGCAGGCTGATGGCATAAGATGAGTCCCTGCGGCGCTGAACCATGCAATAAACCAAGGGTAACACCGGAATACGCCGGATGCACGATAGTCCCCTGTCCCTCGATACTTAAAAGTTGATACTGGGCGCGGTCGAGCACGAGTCTTTCAGCAGCCCCGGAAATGAAATCGGAAATGACATGATCCACAGCAATGCCACTCCCTTCAATCATAATGCCCGTCTGCCCAGTTGCCACAAAACAGGCATTAATGCCCCGTTTTTTGGCGGCATCTGTGATTTCAATAGAAGTCACCATCTTTCCTATATTACAATCCGAACCTACCGTAAGGATGCGCAGCGTCTTCGTCTCTATTGCTTTTACAGTGCCTAAGGGAATATCATCGGGAACCTTGCGTACGTCCAGTATTTCGAGTTGATGCTCGTGCGCCAGTTTAAAAAATTCAGCGTCATCGCTTAAATGATAATGGAGACCGCTAATTATGCTGAGTTTGTTTTTTAAGGCGTCCGTAATATGCTTACGCCATTCGGCAGGAAGCATGCCTCCGGGAGGAGCAATGCCAATAAGGAGAGCCGTGGGTTTTAACTTTAAAGTTTCCGCAACGGTACTAACAATGGGAATTCCTCTGCCAACACCGATAATCGACTCAAGTTCTTTTCCTGCGTTGACACTGTCTATGATTGCAACAACGTCTTCCCTGCAATATCGAATAACGCTAACAGCCGTTTTTGCGCTAAAGACATCAAGTCTCCCCTCAGTTAAAATAACGAGCTTGCGTTTGGTTATGGGGTTCATAGAAAAGGCTACTTTCGCCGCTTTCCTTTTATTATAACTTTGCCGCGTCGTTTCCTTCGTTTTAGGGGAGCAGCGGGGTGTAATTTGTTAATGTGTGCGGCGTATTCCTGGGCGCTCAACAATTCACTGAGGAGATGCTGTTCTTTAGTTACGAACTTGATCAGCCAACCATGCACATAAGGGTCGTTGCTTAATATGTCCAGGTTTTCGAATAATCGTTCGTTTACGGCAATAATTTCACCTGCCATAGGCGACATGATATCAAGCAGATTTTCTAACGATTCAACTTCTCCGAAGGAGATATTTGCAAGGATTTCATCCCCTACTTTAGGCAAGTCCAGAAATAAGAGTTTATCGAGTTCATCAACAATATATTTTGTCAGCCCGACAGTGATGGATTTGCTTTCAACATGAAACCACTCGTGGGTGGGTGCATACTTTAAATGTTCTGGAATCATAACATAATATCTCACAATAAATTATAACTTATAATGTGTAAAATGTTAACATAAGACATGGGGGTTGTCAAGGGTAATTGATTTTTAAGGAAACTTTAGTTAAACGATTATTAAAAATATAGACTTCCCATTTATAAGCGATTTTTTTATACTATTCCTTGCTCATTGAAAAACATTTAAGAGATGGGTGACGAGTGGCGGGTGTCAAGTGTCAGGTGGCGCGTTATCCGTGATGCCATCCGTCACCCGTCACATGCCACTCGTCACATGATACAGGTTTCATTGCCGCTTGACGACGGTGTTTGGGATAACCCGTTTGGATTTTCTGAACATTGTGCTAAAATGAGGTTTGTTTTGAATAAAGGTATATATTGTCTTACCATTAAACTCGTAAAAAAGTATAATATTGAAATTGGATGTCTGGGTACTTTTCGCTTTCCGGGAGGTTTTTATGTCTATGTTGGGAGCGCTCAAAATAACCTGGAAGGCAGAATTGAAAGGCATTTGAGGCAAGACAAGAAAATGCATTGGCATATCGACTATCTGCTCCATTACGGGCAGGTAACTTCTGTTCATACCTATACCGGTGAAAAGGACATGGAGTGTATGCTGAGTCGAAAAATTGGGCATATAAAAAATGCTATGATACCTGTGAATAACTTTGGTTCTTCTGACTGTTCATGTGCTTCCCATCTTTATTTTTTTCAGGATAACCCTGACTTCAGGATATCCAGGATTAAAATTGCGGAGGCATTACCTCAATTCTATAATAAAGAACGTTCGGAACTTTAAAACAGGACTTCGGCGACTTAAATGCACGTTTTCCGTCCCTTGATGGGAGGGATTAAGGGAGGGTGATTAGCCCCCATTTTCACGAGGACAAGCTTGTTTCTTTCACCCCCACCTAGCCTCCCCCATCGAGGGGGAGGAACTACGGTTTGAAATTACTATACAATTAAACTAGGATTGCTGCAACATGATTACCGAAACACCGATGATGCGCCAGTACAACGAAATAAAAAGGCAGCATAAAGACGCACTGCTTTTTTTTCGTATGGGCGATTTTTACGAATTATTCTTTGAAGACGCCAAGCTCGCCTCGAAGGTATTGGGAATTACCCTCACTTCGCGTTCCAAAGGCGAAGGCGCAATACCCATGGCAGGCGTGCCTCATCATGCCGCGGAATCTTACATCCGGAGATTAATCAAGGCCGGGCATAAGGTAGCCATCTGTGATCAATTGCAGAATCCTGAAGAGGCCGTGGGTGTTGTAGATCGCGGTGTTACCAGGATTATAACGCCTGGCACGCTTACAGAAGATACCCTCCTGGAAGACAAAAGCAATAATTATTTAATAGCGGTATTGGAAACGAATACTATGACGGGATTATCCTGGATAGATTTGTCTACAGGCCGATTCCATGTGGAGGACGTTCAGAAAGAAATTCTCTTTGACGAATTTGCGAGACTGAATCCATCGGAAGTGTTGATACCCGAAGAAACCGTAAGGAACAATACCTCCTTTATGGAAAGAATGCGGGCAGAATGTGATGGAATAATTACCGCACGCCCCGATTGGGAATTTTCGAAAGATACCTCGTACCGAATCCTGATGGAACACTTCGGCACTGCTTCCCTGGAAGGTTTCGGCTGTGAAGATATGGGACCCGCCCTGGGGGCTGCAGGCGCCGTGATTCAATACTTAAAAGAGACACAAAAAACCTCCCTGAAGCACATTGGCAAAATTCAAAAATATCAGGCGGATAACCGGGTACTCATGGATAAGGCCACGCAGCAGAGCCTGGAGATTACTCAGACGATGAGGACCCGTGATCGCGAAGGCTCACTGCTTGGCGTGATTGACCAGACAAAGACGCCGATGGGCGCCCGGCTGCTCCGGGAATGGGTCATCAGCCCTTTGAGGGGATCTGCCGAAATCAAATATCGCCAGATCGGTGTGAAGGAATTATTTGAAAATCTGGCATTAAGGCGGGAACTCCGCGATATTCTGGGCAACATCTACGATATTGAACGAATTTCTACGAAGGTAAGCTGCGGCCGCGCCAATGGACGCGACCTTGTCAGTCTAAAACAATCTCTTTCCAAATTACCCGCACTCAAAGAAAAAATGGGATTTTTTATCTCGGAAGTTTTAGTGTCCACAGAGCAACAACTGGATGTTCTTGAGGAAGTACGCACCCTGATCGGCACAGCCATCGTGCCCGATCCCCCCCACACAATTAAAGACGGAGGGCTTATAAGGGAGGGCTATGATGCGGCGCTTGATGAATTGAAGTACATCAGCAGAAACGGGAAAAGCTGGATTGCCAATTTTCAGGCGGAAGAAATCGCACGAACGGGCATTAATTCCCTCAAGGTGGGCTACAACAAGGTATTTGGATATTATATTGAAGTTACTAATACCAACAAGGATAATATCCCGCAGTCCTATATTCGGAAACAGACACTCAAAAATGCAGAACGCTTCATCACGCCGGACCTCAAGGAATACGAAACAAAAGTGCTGACGGCTGATGAGCGTGCAAAGGATCTGGAGTATGATTTGTTTATCCAGATACGTGAACAGGTCAGCACCTTTACGCCGCGGCTGCAAAGGACGTCTGAGGCAATTGCACTGCTTGACGTGCTGTCTACCCTGGCTAATCTTGCCGAAGAAAACCGGTATATTATGCCAGAAATTACCGACGGACTGGAATTAAAACTAATCGACGGACGTCACCCCGTGCTGGATCGGAGACTTGCCGGCGAAAGCTTTGTACCCAACGATATCAATCTGGATGGAACTCAGGATACCATCATGGTAATTACCGGGCCAAATATGGCAGGGAAAAGCACCTATATCCGCCAGGTAGCGCTCCTGATTCTCATGGCGCAAATGGGAAGTTTTGTTCCGGCAAAAGAAGCTGTCATTGGTACGGTAGACAGAATTTTCACGCGGGTGGGCGCTTCAGACGAGCTTTCGAGGGGGCAGAGTACCTTTATGGTGGAGATGAATGAGACGGCAAACATCCTGAATAACGCCACCGAACGCAGTTTAATTATCCTGGATGAGGTGGGACGCGGCACGAGCACCTTCGACGGCGTCAGTATCGCCTGGGCAATTACAGAATATATCTATCAGCACATCCACGCCCGGACGCTCTTTGCTACCCACTATCACGAACTCACTGAACTTGCCTTGCTTTTTCCGGGTATAAAGAATTTCAACATCGCCGTCAGAGAGTGGGGAGATGAGATTATATTCTTAAGAAAAATTGTAGAAGGCGGAACGGATAAAAGTTATGGAATTCACGTCGCACGGCTTGCAGGAATACCGAGGGAGGTCATCCAGAGGGCGCGTATTATCCTGAATAATCTTGAGGCTGCAACCCTGGATGTAAACGGCAAGCCAAAATTTGCGCCATTGAAAACAGCCCAGAATAGTAAACAACCTGCGCAGTTAAAACTTTTTTTGTCAAAACAAGACATGGTAATCGAAGAGATCAGGAAGCTTGAAACGTCCAGAATGTCACCCCTTGAGGCGCTTAACAAGCTTGACGAATTGAAAAATAAATTAGAAGAGGATAATGGTCTGTAATTGAATGTTTAAAAAATTCGTAACACTTTAGTTTTTTGAAAAATTCCAGTAATGATGCGATTATCGTACACTGTAGTGGCAATTCATGAATTGCCACTACATATTGACACAAAAGCATTTTCAGCTATTGACATTTTCAAAAAACTGTCGTTGCCAAAGGCAGCCTAATTTAACGGAGGAGAGTGTATGCAATATCTACCACTTCTTATAATGTCCACAAAAGTCTCAGTTTTTTTATTCGTTATACTCTTTCTGTGTATCCTTGCATTTGCATTCGTTATCTTCAAGTACGGATGGCTCTACATCAAGTCCGTTGCATCAGACGCCCCCGTGTCTTTCTTTCAAATGATCGGTATGAGCTTTCGGCATGTCAATGCACACTCCATTGTGGAATGTCGCATTATGGCAAAGAAGGCGGGAATAGATATTGCTTCCTCATCTCTGGAGGCTCACCAACTGGCGGGCGGCAATGTCAACAACGTCGTTCGCGCCCTAATTGCTGCAAGTAAGGCAAATATCGAACTGAGTTTTGACCGCGCCTGCGCCATTGACCTCTCCGGAAGGGATGTGTTTGACACCGTAAAGACCAGCATTAATCCTAAGGTAATTGATTGTCCTGATCCTGCCAGGAGTTCCGGTGCACTTGACGCCATGACAAAAGACGGTATCCAGTTAAAAGTAAAGGCGCGCGTGACCATTCGGACAAAGATTGACAGGCTTGTGGGTGGAGCGACAGAAGAAACCATTATTGCACGCGTTGGCGAAGGCATTATTACGGTCATAGGTTCATCTGAAACGTACAAAAAAATCCTGGAAAAACCCGATTCGGTATCCAACCTTGTTATGGAGAAGGCGCTGGACGGAGATACGGCCTTTCAGATTCTTTCGATTAACATCGTTAGTATCGACGTAGGCGGCAACATTGGCGCAAAACTTCAAGCCGATCAGGCTGAGGCAGACAAACGGATTGCCCAGGCAGAAGCCGAGAAACGGCAAGGCATGGCCAATGCGCGCGAGCAGGAGATGAAGGCGCTTGCAGAAGAAAATATGGCCAAAGTGCTTGCGGCCGAGTCTGAAGTGCCCAAGGCCATTGCCCAGGCATTCCGTGAAGGGAATCTCGGCATTATGGACTATTATCACATGAAAAATATCCAGGCCGATACCGAGATGAAGACATCGATATCAAAAACCGGATTACCGCCAAAGACGCCATCATAAATGCAGAGGAATAGAACTTTGAATTGTAACTGGCCTTATGATTAAATCAGAGAGAATACTCCAGCTTATCGATGCCAGTTTATAGAATGGTTCGGGAAATATACAAAGAATCTTTCACGGTAAATGAAAAATGCTAAAAGAAACTAATTCATTAGTCAAGACGTTACATGAACAACCGAAACGGAAGAAATTGCCTTTCGGTTATTTTGTTAATGCAATTAGAGAAACGTTTGCAATTTTGTTTTGGACGTATATCCTAATTAAGCTCTTTATGTTTGACATCGATGTTTTTGTGATGAACAAATTTTTGCCTGATTATGTATGGTTATTGAACTTAAAATTCTTTATTCTGATTGGCGGCATAGCTTTGATATGGTTAGTTACAAAAAGCAAATACATTTTATCTTGGTCGTTTTATGTATTTTTCTATCCTGCAATAATCTTTTTTTGGAAAATTCCATACTTTATTTTTAAACTAAGAAGTTGGATTCTTGCATTTGCGTTTATAAACTCAATCATTTCTTTCTTCACATCCATAAAGTATAACTTTATTACATTCGCGTTGTTTCTGGTATCACTATCTATTATTTTCAGTTTTTCAAATGAAAAATTACTGTGGTCTGCTTCAGCAATAATTTTAGTAATACTTTTGATAACATATGTCTATAGATTATTTCTAGTTTTAAAACCGTCCATTATATTTCAAGTTTATACCAAAATATTTTCAGAATTTAGAAAGAATGCTGTTAGTTCTTGGACATTGGACGAAAGTATAAAAAACTTACCAGTTAAAAGTTTAAATCAAGAACAGTTGGAAACGTGGACAGAAAACCTTCAAATGTCAGTATTATTCAATCGGGTCTGTTTATTTATTGCAAAAAAGTTAAAGAACTATCAAAGCAGTGGATTAAATATCATTACGTATGTACTAACGATTTTATTCCTGATAGTCCTAACAGTATTCTCTTTTGCCGTAATAAATTACGGCCTCTTCAAGATCGACAGTGGTTTGTTTAGTTATTCAACAACGCCTAGCTTTTACACTTTCTTTTATTACAGCTTTAATAATTTATTCTTTAATTCAATTCGAGAAATCACTCCAATCCTATTCATATCACAAACTATTTCCATGATAGAATATTTTCTTGCCCTGTTTCTTATAGTAATTTTTGTATCCTTACTATTTTCTGTTAGAAGCCAAAGACATACCGAAGAATTAAGTGAACTCATTAAAGAAATCACAGATCAGGGAAAGTATATGGAGAGTTTCATAAAAGGCGAATACAAGATAAATAGTATTAACGATGCTATGGAAGAACTCAAAAAGTTAAAAGCAAGTATGATAAAACTTATTTACAAAATTACGGAAAGCATTCAATAATACCAACGCCAAAGATCTGTACGTCCAAAACATTGGTGTCGTTCATTAGAGGGCTTAACATGGCCAAACCTTCATTGTTCAATTATTAAGTGGAAATCATTGACCTGATGAATAAGGGACATGGAGTAATGAGTAATTAATAATGAAGTGTGATGAATTATATGAAGAAATGGGAGATGTCAGTTATGGGAAAACATTTTTAATGCTATAATTACCTAAAGAAGAAAATGGGTAAGATTTAATGTAAAGAAGACACAGGCATACGAAGAAATCTTTAATAATTGAATATTTAATTAAGGAGTTAGAAGATGAGACAAGTAATTCTATACCCTGGTGAAGATGGTTATTGGGTGGCTGAATGTCCAAGCCTTCCTGGGTGTGTCAGCCAGGGAAAAACAAAGGAAGACGCTATTAACAATATTAGAGAAGCAATAGAGGGTTATATTGCAGCACTTAAGGAAGATGGCCTGCCTATTCCTGAAGAACGATTTGATACATTACTGGTGGCCGTGTGAGTAAGTTACCGAGAATATCAGGACGTGAGTGTGTCAAAGCATTGGGGAAAACAAATTTCTATTTTAAAAGACAAGAGGGTAGCCACATAATCTTGCGTAGAGACAATCCTTTTGCCCAAGTCGTTGTACCCGAACACAAAGAACTCGACCGTGGCACATTGCGAGCTATTATTAGGCAAGCTGGCCTTAGTGTTGATGAATTTATAAATCTTCTTTAAAATAAGACAAGTATAGTATTGTAGGATGGGTCAAGTACAAACAGGCCAACCGACATGCATACTTTCTCATTGCATTATTTTAGGGAATTTGGTTTAATCTAAAGACCTAGAATCTATTTATGCCAGAGTGGTGGAATTGGCAGACACGCCAGACTCAAAATCTGGTCCCCGTCACAGGGGGTAAGGGTTCGACTCCCTTCTCTGGCATTTCTTTTAAAATAACAAATCTATATAAATTAGAGTCCTTTGGCTTAAGGTAACTAACCTTAAGCCTTTTTTGTTTATTACAAATTCTTTCGCTCTTTTTGCAGATAAACAGTTCAATAGCTGCCTTATCTTATCTGAGAAGATACCCCCACTTTTATAAAGGAAGGATGTATGTTCATCAACATAATAGAACGACTCACCTTTTATATTGGACTATTCGGGTATGTAGTTATTTATTGGGGCATATTAAAATCCCTGTACCAATTCTTTCGCGCCGAACTCTACAAAAAACAAGACGTACACAATAAATCTTTAGATCAAATACGGTTGACGCTGGGTAAATATCTGAGCTTCGGCCTCGAGATATTCATCGGTAGGGATATCGTAGCAACGATTTTAAGTCCGACCTGGCAGGAAATTGAAAGGCTTGGAGCCATCGTTGTCATCAGAATTGTCATGAACTTCTTTCTCAATCGTGATATAAAGCTGTTGACCTCAAAGGAACAATAATCACGTAACAACTGAAACCGCAGATTACACAAATTACACAGATTAAAGACGAAAATAATCGGATTGACAAATAAATACACAACAGGCGACCTCTGCCGCCAAAAATACCCCTTTTTACAACATCATATAGGGATCAACATCAACCATCGATTGTACACTTTTTGACGGTTTTAACATGTCTGATATTCCTTGAAGTGCATCGTGGATACTATTGTGATTCTGAGCCCTTAGCAGGAGATGCCACCGGAACATGTCATTAATTTTCGTTACGGGCGCCGGCGACGGCCCGAGTATTTCCAGTTGGTTTCCGTTTGTTTTTGCAATCTCTTTCAGCTTCTCGCTAACGACGGAAGATTTTTCCTTTGCTTTATCTTCCGTTTGACTACGAAAAACTATTCTGGCCAACTTACCAAAAGGAGGATAATTCAGTTGTTTTCTATATTCCAGTTCCTTTTTTGCAAATCCTTCATAATCATGGGCTGCTGCATACGTGATGCTGTAATGTCTGGGGTTGAACGATTGTACAACTACCCTGCCCCCCTTTGGCCCTCTGCCCGTGCGCCCTGCCACCTGCGAGATGAGCTGGAACGTGCGTTCGCTTGCACGGAAATCTGGCAGATTCAGTATCGTATCCGCGGAGATTACACCCACCAGGGTGACGTTGGGAAAATCCAGTCCCTTTGCTATCATTTGTGTGCCGAGCAATATCTGAACGTCCCCACGCTCGAATGCAGTCAGCGCCTTTTCATGAGCGTTGCGTGCACGCATGGTATCACTGTCCATCCGGAGAATTTTATACTGCGGGAATTTTGCTATAATCTCGTCCTCAATTTTTTCGGTGCCAAACCCTCGATAGTTAATATTACCTGTCATGCAGTCCGGACACGACTCCAGTGGCGGGGCTTCCGCATGACAATAGTGGCACAAGGCTGTGTTTAATTTTTTGTGAAAGGTCATGGGAATGTCACATTTCCGGCATTTTAACACGAATCCACAGCGTTTGCAGTGAAGGTACGGCGCGAATCCCCTCCGGTTTAGAAACAGGATCACCTGCTCATTCCGTGAAAGCGCCTGATTCATGTAATATCCCAGCCGTTGAGAAATAATGTGGTGTCCTCTCCGTTTGCGAACTTCTTCGCCCATATCTACAATCTCAATTGGAGGAAGCTGTTGATTGCCGATCCTCCTGGAAAGGACAATTTTTTCGTAGTTTCCAAGCGTTGCATGATAATACGTTTCGAGGGAGGGGGTCGCCGTTCCCAATATAACCATGGCGTTTTCATAAGTTGCCCTCAGGATTGCGACATCCCTTGCATTGTAACGTGGGTTGTTTTCCTGTTTATAGGTGTTCTCATGTTCCTCGTCAATAATAACCAACCCGACGTTTTTTAACGGTGCAAATATGGATGACCGCGCGCCAATGACGATGTCTACCTTGTTTTCTTTAATGTCAATCCACTGTGAATAGTGGAATGTACCCAGGAGGTGGCTATGCAATATGGCCACGTTGTTAAACCGTGCCTTTATGCGTTGAATAGTCTGTGAGGTAAGAGATATTTCCGGAACAAGGAATATAGCCTTGCGGCCTTGCTCAAGCGCTTTTGCAATTGATTGAAGATAGACCTCTGTTTTCCCGCTGCCGGTAATGCCGTGAAGCAAGATAACGCCGGGCTTGGGCTGTGCGAGCCGTCTGTTAATAATATCAAAGGCGTTTTGCTG
The DNA here is from genome assembly GCA_016188675.1 of Planctomycetota bacterium. Lineage (GTDB taxonomy): Bacteria > Planctomycetota > Brocadiia > Brocadiales > Brocadiaceae > Wunengus. Next base: position 2,649 of record JACPHJ010000120.1, on the reverse strand, counting down.
CTCTTCGGTAAAAGTTAAATGTTGTTGCAACGGGCCGAAATCGCAAGTCGTATCTGCAATGTGAGGGGATTTATTATTTATGGCAAGAAAACCCTTCTTTTCAAGCTGTCGAAGACCGGGCATCGCGCAACCACTGATGTGGATGAGTTCCCTGGCGCTTATTTCCCCAGCATTTTCTAGAAGAAATTCCAGCGCCTTCGCCTGTTTTGGCGCGCGCTTTTTTATTTGTAAAAGGGTATTCTCGTCAAGCGCTAACAGGGCATCACAGCGCGTAACAAAGAACTCCACTTTTTCCTTTACATCCCTGCGTGCAACCGGCGGGATTACGGCATTGATTGCCTCTCCCCAGCCGCAGTAATAATGGGACGATATCCACTTTGTAATCTTAAGCATGACGTCGTCAGCCAGCGGGGTTTTGTCAATTACGCTAATAATGTCTTTTAGTTTATATGGGAGCGGCGTATCCGTAAATCCGACACAAAATCCCGTAACTGCCTTATTGCCGAATGGGACTTTTACCCGCATGCCCGATATAAGACTATCTCTTAAATGTGTAGGGATGCTGTAATGAAATATCTTTTGTAAAGGGATATTTACGACCACTTCTGCGTATAATTTTCGGGGTGGCTGATTCGCCTGCGAGGTTTGCTGTTCTGGTACAATCTCATTTGAGCATGGAGCGGTGGGAGTCGGGGTCTGATTTGTGAGGCTGGTAAACATAGATTCCTGATTTTTAACGTTATGGAATTTCAGAGTTGCTTCCTCCCCCTCTGTCCCCCTCCACAAGGGGGATAGGGGAAGGAAGCATGAAGGTTTTTCTTTGTGCTTTTTGTACCTTAGTGGCAAAAAGTTATCGAAGCCTTAATGTAATGAGGGGATACTAGCAAAATAATAGTATCGTGTCAAGGCTGATACTCAGGCCAAAATTGTAATTGATAAAATAGGCCACAGAGGACACTGAAACCACAAAGGAAAATTTTGAGAAATACTAGAGAAGGCTGAAGAAAGAAGGAAGAGTCATGAGGCAAGAAACTGGTATGCAGAGGAGAAGGGGGGTGCTGAGGTGCAAGGGAGAAAGTTATACTCTACACCCACCATTCTTCACTTGCCAGTCGTTAGGTAACGTTGTGGTGGCATGTTTCAAATCTGCCATTACGCATTAAAAATTGTTTTATCTTTGATTTTGTTATTCTACATGGTATAAAATCGCATCGTACGGGGAAAAAATAAAATCCTTTAATCGTCTTCGGCTGGAAAATATGAATTTCTGAAAGCCATATTTTTAAAGGAGTCATAAGATGGAACACAACATGGATGACGTTGTGGAAACGGTGAAAAATGCCAAAGGGAGGGGCAAAAAGTGTACGCTCCTGATTGGCGCAGGCTGTTCCGTTACCGCTGGTATACCTTCCGCAAGAGGTTTCGTTGAAATTATTGAAAAGGAACATACGCAGACTTTCAAAAGGGCAAAAAAGAAAACCTACGCCCACTGCATGGCAGAATTTGCCGTAAGCGAAAGGCGCGACCTCATCGCGACTTTTGTTGACAAAGCGCGAATTAATTGGGCGCACATCGCCATCGCCCAACTCATGAAAGCCGGCTTCGTAGACCGTGTTTTGACGACCAATTTTGACCTGTTGGTAGTTCGCGCCTGCGCCCTTTTGGGCCAGTTTCCCGCGGTTTATGATTTTGCGGCATCTCAACTTTTTAAGGCGGCCGATATCCCCGATCAGGCTATTTTCTATTTGCATGGCCAGCGTACGGGCTTTGTCTTGATGAACACCGAAGAGGAATGCAAAAAATATTCGGAGTTACTTGCTCCCGTCTTTGGAGATGCAGGAAAAGGCCGGGTATGGATTGTCGTTGGATACAGTGGAGAAAGCGACCCGGTCTTCGATCACCTGGCCAAAGTTCCGGGATTTGACAACAAACTTTACTGGGTTGTTTACAAAGACAGCGAACCGGCCGAACACGTCCGTCAACGCTTACTGGTAGAAGGGAAATACGCCTTTTATGTCAAGGGTTTCGATGCGGACGACTTCTTTGTCACCCTTGCCCAGAGACTCAACAGTTTTCCCCCTGACTTTGTCAGCAAGCCCTTTTCACATCTTGACTCACTGTTAGAAATGGTTGCTCCTTACACATTGCCGGGACAAACAACAAAAATAGACGTGACAGATGAGGCACGGAAATTGATACAGACGGCAATCAATACAATCCAAAAGGCCAGATTACAAGAGATATTGGCACGCACTCATTTAATGAAGGGAAATTATGATGAAGTTATCGCCTTGCTTCCTAAAAATGCAAAAGACTTAACTCCAGAATTAGCCAACTTTGTGTCGTGGGCGTACATAATACAGGGAAATTCATTGTCTGGCCAGGCCGAGACCAAGACAGGGGAGGAGGCCGACCGTCTCTATGCTCTGGCAGGAGAGAAATATCAGGCATCCCTTAAAATAAAGCCAAACAAGCACGAAGCCCTCTACAACTGGGGTCTTGCCCTGTATGTCCAGGCCAAGAGCAAGACAGGGGAGGAGGCAGACCGACTCTTTGCTCTGGCAGGAGAGAAATACCAGGCGGCCCTTAAAATAAAGCCAGACAAGCACGAAGCCCTCTACAACTGGGGTCTTGCCCTGTATGTCCAGG
>JACPHJ010000117.1 GCA_016188675.1 Planctomycetota bacterium | reverse complement strand
CCTGGCTTCCGGGTCTTCCTACTTTCTGCGCCTTCCCATCCTAAATTCAAATCACCGCAAAGAAAAAGAAGAGGTTGAAAAACCAGGGAGTTGGAGGAATTCTGTTTCAAATTTCCATATTCCCAACTTCTTACCCTCTGTTTTTCTCTTTGCTTTCTTTGCGTCTCGGCGGTGAACCCTTCCTCAATCAGGACAGTGGCATAGTGCAGATTTCGTCACCGGCTACAGTTGCGGGGCAGCTCCCGTCTTTTACGGGATTCCCTGAATATTTGAACAATAAAATCCACATACTGGGTAGGAGCCAACTCCTGTTGGCGACCGTGTGGTATACATGGTTTTGTGCGCGATGGTCGCCGTCAGGAGACGGCTCCTACCCGCCACGTGCACATAATCAAATAAAAAAGCCCGTTCCTTCGCATTAAGAAGAAACGGGCTTTTACAATATGGACGTCACGCTTCACCTCCTTTACGACGAAGAAGTTTTTCGGCTAAACATTACAGGCAGGTGTTCTGACTGGCGGATCGTCCTACTTGTTGCGCCTTCCCATCCAGTTTTAACCGCAGAGCACACAGAGTTACAACCCCCTAAATCCCCCTTTGTTAAGGGGGACTAAGGGGATTGTTATGTAAACTCCGAGCCTCTGCGGTGAATTATTTCAACTTGAATAGTGGCTTTTGCAACGTTCGTCACCGGATACAGCGGCGGTACCGTTCCCTTTACTCCTAATTTCTGACACAAATTAGGCCTTCGGCAATATTGAAAATACGTACAGAAGTAGAGACGCAAAATCTTGCGTCTCTACAACAAGATTGAAATTCCTGTACTTTTAAATACAGTCAGAAATTAGTTGGAGTTGGGATTCCCTTTTCGTCCCAATGGGCACATTGAGACACCTGTAATGGTAATTTATTTTTTCCCCTAAGCAATTAATTACATATACACTCCTTTCATAGAGGTAGCTTATTTGTTTTTTTTCGGTAAATTCTACAAAATATTCTTACTTCCCATTTTTAACATAATTTCATGAAAAATATCTGGATGATTCAATTCATTCCAATTTTTGTGTATATTGTTATTAAGATCAAAGGTGTCTTTTTCGCGAGGGAAAACCCACAGTCCTTCTTTAGAAGCGAGTACCATCATTTTTGCTTGCAATCTCAAGGCGTAGGATTTCGCCTGATAATATGCATCAGTAAATTCTCGATGGGTACTTAATTGAAATTTTGATTCTAAAACCATTTTAGCAGACTCCTCGCCTCTTTTTGGATTAGCGCCAAAGGCGTAGTCGGGATAATTTCGTTCTCCCCGCCCCATTTTTATAGGCATCTGTCTAATCCAAGCATTCTCATGAAACCCGAGTTTCTTCAAGAAAGGTTCGATAAGATTAACTTCCACAGAGCGTTCATCTTCCAATTCAACTGATGGCAGATAATCAATAACGTCAATCTTAGGCAACACAGACAAATCCTGCCCTTTTTGCTTCATTATGTATAGAATCGCTTGATATTCTTCTACCGAAAAAGGCTTTCCGCTAGGACCTTGTAAATGCCCTTTAATTGCCGCTTTTTTTGATAAAAGGGGATGCTCTTTCATTTCCTTAAATGTAACAGGAAGTGTCCTAATTGGAGAACAAATATAGACTGTACCGTAATAATGGAAAAATGGATCCATAAAACCATCTGAACTTGCTCGCCAAATAGATTGAATACAGCTTCGTGGAGAAACTTCATGCATCAGCAAAATATCGCCGCGTCGGATTGCGATATTCCCACCCCAATGATTGGTAGATGTTTGTGTAGCGTTATCCAAAAAATCAAAATCCCATGTCCCTGCTAAAATCAACCACACCTTTGAAGGAACCGGAAGTTCCTCATCTTGAGTATCTTTGATGAAATTCGGTGCAAAATCATATAAAAATGCACACATTTCACTTGGACTAAGACCATGCATTGTACGAAACTCATACAAAGACTGGTTTATCTTGGCGTAGTATAAACTTCTTTCGTTCTTATCATTTTTCCCTGGAATAGCGGGAATTGGGATATTAAATTCCTGGCAAATCTCTTGAAAAATATGGAAGCGGGTGCGGAATCTATATGGAATAAAATATTCCGGGTGAGCAAAGAACAGTCCAAAAGAAACATACTCAACACAATTATAGAAATCATTCAGACTTTCTTGCCCACCAAATTCACAAAGTTTGATCAGGTTACCTTTTCTATTTTTCACGATAAGAGGTATCCCTTTATTGACAATTGATTCATAGAAATTGGCCGCTTTCTCAAAATTTTTAAACTTACACTTTGAAGCATAATTTTTGACTACCGTAGTAATATGAAAAGGGATTGTTTCGGCCCCGAATTCCTTGACATACTTTTCATGGATTTCAACAGTATATTCTTCAAAATCGTCAGTTGCTAATTTTCTTTGAAATCTTCTCGGTCCGAGATTTTTAAACCGTTTGATTGCCTCTTGTCCTTGTTTTGACTTCTTGTAAATGTTCCAGACGTAGTTATTAAATTTCATCGTAATATCTTTGTAGTCAAAGATGTATTCTTTGTATTATCGTGGAGGCAGAGCATTTCTACGCATCAAACACACCCCCGGCCCAATACTGTTCGGCACAATGTTTGAGGGTGTGAACACCAATGAATCATCACCTCACCATCGCCACATCCAGTGAAAATATTTATGGTTTTTTCCAATCCCCTCTATTCCACTATAACAAAAAGAATTCTTTAAACAGT
>JACPHJ010000115.1 GCA_016188675.1 Planctomycetota bacterium | reverse complement strand
TTTATCTATTGGCATTTTATATCCTCCGTTATCCCGTAAACAAAAAAAGTCTATACTTGCACTTGACAATTACATATTTTATAAATATATTTACATAAGAGCAACTACTATAATCAGTAATACAACCTTAAATGATTATAAGAATTTACCAGAATTTGATGAAAACTTCATTAACGTTTATTCTTCCTAAAGAGTATATATATGGAAACAAAAGCAAAAAATAGATTTTCAAACTCGATTACGTTGCCAAATTATGAATTTACGATAAAGTCGGGTGCGTTTAAAAAAGAAGGTGAAGAATTTACTATTTGGTTTCTCGAAGGCATTCTCGAAAAAAATCCAAATTATATTGACTGCCTTATGTATTTAGGCAATGCGTATACGGCGCACGGGATGTATGAAAAAGGCCTTCAGATTGATCAAAGATTATGCAGTCTCAGACCAAAAGACCCTATGATTCATTATAACCTTGCATGCAGTTATGCATTGCTTAAAAATACTGATGCCGCATTTGAGGTGCTGGAAAAGGCAATTATGTTAGGTTACGATGATATTCATCATTTGGAAAGGGATAAGGATCTGGCATATCTCAGAGAAGACGTTCGGTATAAAAAATTGGTCAAAAAAATCAAACAGCACTAATTTCGTATATTCGAAGTAAGATTTTTTTTGTAAGCAATTCCGATCCCCTCCAGTGTCAGATCGGGAAGTACGGCAGTAATAATGGGAATTTCCGGCGCCAGCAACTGGGCATCTCCTCCTGTTGCGATTATCGCCGGTTGACATCCCAGTTCATCGCAAAGCATGCTTATAACCCTGCTTACCATGCCAACTGTTCCCCAGTAAATGCCAGAACTTATTGCATCTTCTGTATTTTTTCCAAGGATTTTTTTTGGTCTATTGATGAATATCTCCGGTAAAAGCGCCGTATAATGATGCAGTGCTTTTGAAGATATGCCCATACCGGGCGCAATTATACCTCCCATGAAAGCTCCATTGTCGTTTACCACGTCAACAGTTATTGCAGTGCCTGCATCAACTACTATCGTCCAGGTCTTTGTCCTTTCAAATGCGGCAAGCGCATTCAACAGCCGGTCTACGCCCACCCTCTCCGGCTGATCGGTCAGCACCGGCATGGGAACAGGAATGTCTTTCCCGATAAATTGGGGATTTACAAGAAGGTGTTTTTGGATATAGTCAATGACAAATACTTCTGTTTTTGGATTAACAGACGAGAGAACGACTGCCTGCAGCTTGGAAAGGGTAGCTGGATTTAAAATTTTTTCTAAATTCTCCGGAAGCAGACGCGGAAACTCACTTTTCACTGAGCAGGAGGAATGCAGGACATCGTTTTCAAATATCCCAATATGGATATTTGTATTGCCAATGTCAATTGCTAGCCACATAGAAGTTCGCTTTTTGGAGACGGTATCTTACTTAAAGCGCTTATAATCATATTTATAAGAGCGCCGATGTTTTTGCCGGTAACCATAGAGACAGGGCAAACGGCTTTCGAAATTTTTTCTTCCAGCTTTTGAATGCATTCAATGCCGCTTTCCGTATCCAAGAGGTCGGTTTTATTTGCAATGATAATTTCCTCTTTTTCGGCAAGTTTTGGGTTATATTGTCTTAATTCATTCCGAACAATATTGTATGCATCCGACGGGCTTATTTTTGCTAAAGGTGAAACATCCAAAAGATGCACTAATAATTTTGTCCTTTCAATATGACGCAGAAATTCATCTCCAAGCCCTATTCCCCTATGCGCTCCTTCTATAAGGCCAGGGATGTCGGCAACAACAAATCGCCTGCAATCCTCAACCTCTACGATACCTAACTGAGGTTGCAGTGTGGTGAAAGGATAATCAGCAATCTTAGGTCTGGCAGCGGATATTCGGGAAAGCAATGTCGATTTTCCTGCATTGGGCATCCCGATGATGCCAACATCAGCAAGCAATTTCAACTCAAGGATCAGCCATCGCTCTTCACCGGGCTTGCCTTTTTCTGCCTGACGCGGCACCTGATTGATGGAAGTTGCAAAGTGTTTATTCCCCCGTCCCCCTCTTCCTCCCCGTGCAATAATAATACTTTCTCCTGCAGTACTCATGTCTTTCAAGACACGGCCGCTTTCTTTATCCTTTACTATAGTACCACAGGGTAAATCTATACAGAGGTCTTTGCCGTCCTTTCCTCTTTTGGTAGAACCTTTCCCATGTGCCCCGCTTTCCGCAATATTTTTTACCCGTGAGGTTAGGTCGAGCAATGTGTCTATTTTATCACTGACATGGAATATAACGTCTCCACCCTTGCCGCCATTCCCTCCGTCAGGCCCTCCATGGGGGACGTACTTCTCCCTTCGGAAACTTACACAGCCGTTTCCTCCATCCCCCCCTTTTACAAATATGACTGCTTCATCAACAAACATGGTCTATAAAATATAAAGGGTGCTATATAATGCACCCTTTATAAAAACATCTCCTGTATTACAAAATGTAAATTTCAGCGTAGCATACCGAAAAAAGCTACTATGAAATCAAAAACAACTAATTGGGCGTTGAATAGACGCTTACACGGCGTCTTGTCTCGAATTTCACCAGACCATCAACCTTGGAAAAGAGGGTATCATCTCTTCCAATACCAACATTCAATCCAGGCTTGAATTTTGTTCCGCATTGACGGACTATGATAGAGCCGGCTGATACAAATTGTCCGCCGTATCTCTTTACGCCCCGCATTTGCGGATTACTGTCTCTTCCATTCTTTGAAGAGCCTTGTCCTTTTTTATGTGCCATGCTACTGTCCTCCGTTTTGAAAAAAATATTTAGAAAATTACAAAATCCGCGATAAAACCCGTATTTAGTCCACCAGAATTTCTTTGATTTTTATTCTGGTATATTTTTCACGATGCCCCCTTCTGGTCATCGATTCCTTTCTTCTGCGAAACTTTATTGTCATAGATTTTACACCCTTTTTCATGCCCTCAACTTCCGCAATAACTTTTGCGCTTTTATTCGCTGCGGCCCCAATGGTTGTTTTGCCTTCTTCATCGGAACAGACTAAAACATCATTAAATTCCAAAGTCTCTCCAACCTGAGCATCGGCTTTTAGATCTATGAGATGGCGCTCGCCAGCCCTGACCTTGTATTGTTTCCCCCTGTCTTTTATTATTGCATACATTTATTAGTTTCTCCTTTCAATTTTAATACTAAATGAACTATAAAATACTTACTTTTGGTGATCTAAAACTAAGTTTCGCAAAACAATTATACCATAACTGGTTCGTCTTTATTATTAAAAAAACGAATATCTATTTTACCGTATTCATGATTTGTTGTGCTAAAGATATTTACCTTTTTATTATGGGCTTCCTCGATCTCTATCATTTGCCTTCTTTTTTGATTTTGCAGATAATTAGCAACATCTGTATTTGCGATAATTTCGATTCTGGCAATCTGCGGCAAATGAACTGCAAACTTTATATCTCTCATGGCATTCAGACAAAGACTTTCCACTGTCTTACTGTAGCCCGTACCCCGGCAAACCTTGCATTCTTCAAAAAGGACATCCCGAAGACTGGAACGAATCCTCTGCCTGGTGAGTTCGATAGTGCCAAATTTTGACATTTTAAGCATCTTCGTCCGGGCCTTATCCCGTTTTAATGCATCCGTGAGGACTTTCTCGATAGCGTGGATATGCGATTCTTCCCGCATGTCAATAAAATCAATTACAATTACACCTCCTATATCCCGCAGCCGTATTTGCCGTGTAATTTCTTTTGCAGCTTTAAGATTGGTCTTAAAGGCAGTTTCTTCGGGGTCACTCTCCTCTTTGAATTTGCCGCTGTTAACGTCAATTGCAACGAGCGCCTCGGTCTGTTCAATTACAATAGACCCTCCGCGCGGCAAAGGAATTTTTTTGCAGTTTATTCCTTCAATTTCTTTTTCAATATCATATTTGTGAAATAACGGCTTGTTTTCGCTGTAAAGGGTTAAAATTTTTTCGTATTTGGGCATAATAATACGAAGAAAATCGCGCGTTCTTTCATAAACAGGCTCTGAGTCAACAATGATTTCCCGTATGTCGGTGGAAAAAATATCCCTGATAGCGCGAATAACAAGATCGCTTTCCTGATAAATGGCTGCCGGAGCAATAGTGTCTTTCGCCCGCTTTTCGATGTTTTTCCACAGTCTCAATAGATAATGGAAATCCTTGTGGATTTCCTTTTTAGTCTGCAGCGCCCCTGCCGTTCGTATGATAAAACCTATATTTTGAGGCGGACGCAAACCTTCGAGTATGGTTTTTAATCGCTGCCGTTCTTCATCGTCCGTAATTTTCTTGGAAACACCAAGACGCGGCATATCCGGCATTAGAACCAGAAACCTTCCAGGCAGGCTGATATAGCTTGTAAGACTGGGGCCCTTTGCGCCAATACTCTCTTTCGTTACCTGAACAAGTACTTCCTGCCCCTGGCGAAGAAGGTCTCGTATCCTGTGAGATTCCCGATGATGTTTCGCATGGGGCTCTGTTTCTGAAGAAGGACTCTCACTTCCCCGGTGAGGCAAGACATCCGATACGTGAAGAAACCCATTTTTTTTGAGTCCAATATCGATAAATGCTGCTTCGATACTGGATTCAACGTTTACAACCTTTCCTTTGTAGATA
>JACPHJ010000113.1 GCA_016188675.1 Planctomycetota bacterium | reverse complement strand
CTGATAACCGTATCTGGATTGAGCGTCTGAGGGGTGTTGGTGTTGTCTCTGCTGCTGATGCTCTGAACCTTTCTTTTACTGGTGTCATGCTCCGTGGCTCTGGCATTCCTTTTGATATTCGAAAGAACCAGCCATATGATGCCTACGACAAGGTCGAGTTCGATATCCCTGTTGGCACCAACGGTGACTGCTACGACCGATACCTGTGCAGAATGGAGGAGTTCAGACAGTCACTGCGCATCATCCACCAGTGCCTGAACCAGATGCCCGCCGGCCCCGTCCGTGTCGAGGACTACAAGATTTCACCTCCTCCCCGATCTGCCATGAAGGAGAACATGGAGGCTCTGATCCACCACTTCCTGCTTTACACCAAGGGCTTTAGCGACCTCTGCCATGGTTTCCGCCCCGGGAACTGGATCAAAAACCTTTCCCTCTGACAAAATTAGCTTGCTCCCTGGTATCTGATTATGGAGCCGAATTGCTTCAATAAGGCGAACTAAAGATGCATCTGAGAGTTGACTGGTAACGGGAATTTTTGGGTCAGATATGTGCCCTCCGCCCAGAACGACAATCCACCTGACCTGTGGTACAACCTCACCGGGCACAAAATCAGACGTTGCGGTTGAGATAAGTGGTGGATACTGATATTCTAATCGCCTGAGGAATGTATTCGAAAGAGCAGGATAGCTCAGGAGTGTAAATAGAATTACTCCAACAGAAAGAATAATCTTTCCTGCCTTTTGTTTCCGCGTAAACAGAAGCAGCAGCAATCCCACGATCAATATTTCCAAACATAACGGTACAGGAAAAAATAATTGACCAATAATTTTTTTTAGGATAAACATCTTTTACTCCATTGCTATTTCTTGCCAATAAATAAGGCTGAACCGGATTTAAGGTCAATCTTTCTTGTTTGTTTAAAACCCGCATCTTCAAGCCATTTTCTATATTCAGATTCGCTGTAAGACGCTCCTTCCTGCGTGCCGATAAGCATATTTAAGCTGAAAAGGGCAGCAAATTGTGGCCGTGTCTTGGTCTCATCCAACACAAATTCGTGAATAATGACCCGACCGCCTTCTCTCAAAGCATCCCGGCATTTCCTCAGTATTTTCACGTTGTTCGCAGGGTTATAAATATGCAGGATGTTTGAAACAAGGATAGCGTCATACTCATTCATTCCGAAGGAATCCTCTAAACAATTACTTGCCTGGACAGAGACTCGCTCTTCCATGCCGGAAGCCTTAATAAATTCATGGGTAATTCCGAAGGAATCCTCTAAACAATTACTTGCCTGGACAGAGACTTGCTCTTCCATGCCGGAAGCCTTAATAAATTCCTGGGTAAGCCTGGTTACATGTTCCAGATCAAATACAACGGCATGAAGCTGCGGATTGGCCTTCGCAAATGCAATGGCGTAAGTGCCAGGACCGCCTGCCAGGTCTAAGAATCTTCTTGCTTCCTTTAAATCAATTATGCTGCACAGTTCATCTGCCTTTACAGAGGCGATATTGTGCATGGCCCTGATGAAATCTCTTGCATCGTGAGGGTCTACTTCTTCAGGTAAATCCTTCAATGAAACGGCATTGCCTGTTTCAATGGTCTCCCGCAGCATTGTCCAGTTGTCCATTATGTTGTGGGCATGATGGACAGCATCTCCCAAATAATGCGGTTTCCCCTTGATTAAATGAAGGTTTGAAACAGGAGAATTTTTATAATGGTTTTTCTGTTTGGTAAGTAATTTAAGAGAAACGAGGGCATTCAGGAGCATCTCCGTGGCGCGTTCATTGGCGTGAATGGACTTTGAAATACCTCTAGCCGTAACTTTGCCTTTGCCAATAAGGGTAAATATATCAAATTCTACTGCCGTAAACAGGATACATGATTTCCAGTATCCAAAACCGAGTTGGAATATGTAGTCAGCGTTTGCAGTGTTCGTGTTGGCCATAAATATGAGTACCCCAAGTCAATGAAAGCCTGTTGTTATCAGGAGAAGCATTTTAACAACAGCCTGCCC
>JACPHJ010000121.1 GCA_016188675.1 Planctomycetota bacterium | reverse complement strand
TTTACACAAATTCTATAATACTATCAATACTTTTCTACGGAGATTGCCAACTGGTCTCCGTTAATTTCCTGAGCGCATTTCTTGCATTGCCCATGTCGATAGATTGTGCCGCAATTTTCAATCCCTCCGTAAAATCTCTTGCCAACCCGCCTGCAATGATTGCGGCGGCTGCATTCAAAAGCACCACATCTCTTTTTGGGCTGTGAACACCATCCAATACTTCTCTGATTGCCATAGCGCTTTCGTCGGGGGTATTGACCGTCAGGTCAGAAAGCGTTGATTTTTTTATGTCAAAATCAGACGGGTTTAGATAATAACTTTTTATGGTATTCCCAACAAGCTCACAGACTTTGGTTTTATCCGTAATTGTTATCTCATCCAGACCGTCCAGACCATGCACAACAAAGGCGTGTTGATCTCCAAGCCGTTTCAATGCCTCAGCCATAATAAGTGTCAGATGCTCACTGTACACACCCAGGATTCTGTGGGTCGCCCCGGCAGGGTTTGCTAAAGGACCGATGATGTTAAATATTGTACGAATGCCAATTTCTTTCCGAGGACCGACAGCGTATTTCATTGCCTGATGCAGCATGGGAGCGAAGAGGAACCCAATATTAGCCATTGCGATACATTTTTCAACCGTCCTGACATCTGCTTCAATATTGACGCCTAACTTCTTCAATACATCCGCGCTCCCACACTGACTAGAGGCAGCCTTGTTACCGTGTTTGGCTACCTTCAGACCGGCACCAGCGACAACAAAGGCAGATGCTGTAGAGATATTGAATGTATTTTTGGCATCCCCTCCTGTCCCGCATGTATCGATTACAATTCCACCATCTGCGTTTATTTTAACAGCCTTCCTCCTCATGGCCATAGCGCACCCAGTAATCTCTTCAACAGTTTCGCCTTTCATACGTAATGCGGTAATAAAAGAGGCAATCTGGGCATCAGTGGCTTTTCCTTCCATGATTTGCAACATTACGTCCAGGCTTTCTTCAAGGCTCAAGTCCTGGTTATTTACTAATTTGGATATGATTTCTTTCATAAACATAGTTATTTACAAATAGAATTTTTTTCACTTGACGTTGAATATAATATAAATTAAAATAACACATTAATTTTTAGAAAATAACAATTTACAAAGAAAGGACTATCGAACTATTTATGGCAAAGGTACAAATATCAGGAGACGAAAACATAAGAGAAGCAATAAGAAGATTTAAAAAGATGTGTGATAAAGAAGGTATCATTAATCAATCGAAACGTATGGCGTATTTTGAAAAACCTTCAGAAAGAAAACGTCGTGAGGAAAGCCGAAGGATCAAAAATATTAAAAGGTCACAAAAATTAGGCATCTCAGGGCAACCCGGAACGACCCGTCCTCAATCGGGTTTCCATAACAACTTTGGTGCGTCACCCCACAGAAGTTCCAGATCGTAAAAGTGACGCATTTCCCTGTCAAAAAGGTGAATGACTACATCTACATAGTCCATGAGTATCCATCGGCCATTTGTGTATCCTTCGATACCGACTCCGTGGATACCGTGACTATGCAACCGTGATTCTATCTCACTCGCAATACTCTGTAATTGACGTTCATTAAAACCGTTACAAATAACGAAGAAATCTGTAATAGACGTCAATTTTCGGACATCAAAGATTAAAATATCTTCAGCCTTTTTAGCGTCAGCAATCTTAGCGCAAAGGATTGCAATTTCCTTTGAATCTAACGTTTCTGTTCCTCCTGAAAGTCTACCGCTGCTGTGCGTTAACATTTCCACCAAAATCGGAGTCATACTGAATAGATGGTTTAACCTCTGACAGGCTGCTCCCACAGTAGTAACAAAACCTTGCATATTGTGGATTCACATCCAAACAATTCTCACACCTATGATACAGAAGCGTGCCACACAGGATGCAGAAATTCGCCCCTTTTACATGATTGTCATATTGACAATTTGTATTAGGACATATCCTGTCATCCCTTTCTGTAACTATATCACCCGGCATAATTACCTCCTATTTAAAGGGTCTAACAAACGTTGTCGCAGTGTTAAAGTCCCCTTACCCGTATTAGTGAGTAAGGGGACTTTATCTCATTACCTTGTCTCTGCGAATTTTCTTTCCTTCATTCATTCTTAGTGAAGGTGCAAGAGGGCGCCAATCTTCGGTGAAAATTTAATGATAATTCCAGCAAAGACAACAGCTACAATAGACATTAACTTGAGCAAAATATTCAAAGAGGGTCCTGACGTGTCTTTGAATGGATCCCCTACGGTATCGCCCACAACAGCGGCCTTGTGCGCGGGAGAACCTTTTCCTCCAAACGCCCCGCCTTCGATGTACTTTTTAGCATTGTCCCAGGCTCCACCTGCATTTGCCATAAAAACTGCCAACAGGAAACCCACGGTTAAACTTCCCGCTAAAAGCCCTATAACACCAGGTACACCCAATACTAAACCTGTTACAATAGGTACCAGTAAAGCAAGTAATGAAGGAACAAACATCTCTCTTTGCGCCCCT
>JACPHJ010000122.1 GCA_016188675.1 Planctomycetota bacterium | reverse complement strand
GATAATAAAATATGTAACAGCTCAGCACACCGCAAAGACGCAAAGGACGCCCTCCTCCATATCCCCCTCCAGAGGGGGAGAAAGGGGGAGGAATGAGAAAAAACATCTTGTAGTTTCTTAATAAAAATATTTTTACATTTTCGGCAAAAATAATTTAACACCGACCCTTGTGTAGCGCGAACTTCAGTTCGCAGGACAGCGACATAAATGTCGCGCTACATGTTCCGACTCGTTCGGGTTAGGTATTATTTCATGAGTTTTATTTCAAGTATCCCGTTTTTATATGTGCGCACTATTTTGTCTTTCGTGAAACTTTCCTTCAGGAGGATTTCCTTATGATATTTCTTTTCGCGTGTCTCCGCTGAAATCTGCAATATGTCGTCTTTCAAATCGATACGGATATCCTTTTCTTCCACTCCTGGCATCTCGGCCACAATCATGGTATGGTCTGATTCTTCAAAGACATCTACAATGGGTTCGCGCACTTCATCGACAACTGACTCTCCCTTTTCATCCTTGTGTATATTGCCAAAAGGTTCTACTTTTATCTTATCTGCGCCCAACCCGCCCACCTTTATAGAAATGCCGAACAAACCGCTTAGATTTTTGTCCAGGCCCTTTATCTCCCCTGTCTTCTGGAACTCTTTTCCTTTTTCTGCGAGGTCTGAAAGTTTTTCTACAAAGTCGCCGAGACCTTTAAAAATGCCTCCCAATCCCAAATCAAACTCACCTCCGGTTTCTTTCTTTCCTGTCTTTTTGGCCGTCATAACGTCCTTCCTTTCCTGAAAAGTTGTATCACGAGTCCTCAGTCGGTGACTTCTCTGTAATTTCGGTTGTAGTCTGTATTTTAATCCCATAATTCTTGACCTTATAATGCATGGTCTTGTAATCGATCTTGAGTATTTTGGCAGCCTGGCTTTTGTTTCCGCCAGTCCGTTTCAGTACCTCACTAATCAGCTTTTTCTCAGTATTCTCAACGCATTTAGCAACCACATCACGGAGAGAAAGGCTATTACCGTTGTTCATATCCAAATCCAGTGGAATAGCCTGGTCTGCCTTCTGACCAGCCGCACTTGCCATCTGCCCGGCTGCAGGACTTGACTCTTGTTTCTGTTCCTGTGTTTTTATGAGAAGGTGTTTTGGTTCGACAATATCAACTGCCAATAAAACCGCACGACGAATAACATTTTTGAGCTCTCTTACGTTGCCTGGCCAGTTGTATGTCAGTAATATCTCCAGCGCCTCTTTTGTAATGCCGCGAATATTTTTATTGAGCTCTTTGTTGGTGATATCCATGAATCTCTTGCAGAGGAATACGATATCATCCTTCCGTTGCCGCAGAGGCGGTATCTCAATGCAAAATTCATTCAGCCGCTGATACAGATCCATTCTAAAATGCCCCGATTCTACTAAGTATTCCAGACGCTCATTTCCTGCCACAACGACACGGACTTCTACGTCAATCTCTTTATTACTTCCCAGACGTCGAATTCTCCGTTCCTGAAGCACGCGCAGCAATTTACCCTGCATAGGCTTGGGTAGATTCCCAATTTCATCCAGAAATATTGTGCCGCCGGAGGCTATTTCAAATTGTCCGGCCTTTTTCTGGTCTGCGCCTGTAAAGGCGCCTTTTTCAAATCCAAAGAGTTCGCTTTCAATTAAAGTTTCAGGAATTGAACCACAATCTACCACCACAAATGGTTTGTCACTCCTGGGACTTCGGTTATGGATGCTTTGTGCTATCAATTCCTTGCCTGAGCCTGTTTCCCCATAGATGACAACGGTGAAATTGGTTGGGGCAACGCATGCCACCAATTCGTTTACCTTCGCAATTTCGGCGCTATTACCCATCTGTTCATACAGGGGCATAGCGAAACTCAACTGTGTTTTGAGCATGCGGATTTCCTGGCGCATTGCTCTTTCTTCGATGGCTTTTTCTACCGTAACCACAACCTCTTCATTATCAAAAGGCTTGTTAAAATAGTTATAAGCGCCGTGTTTAATGGCCTCGACTGCTGATTGTATTTCCCCATAGGCTG
>JACPHJ010000109.1 GCA_016188675.1 Planctomycetota bacterium | reverse complement strand
CGTAATAGCATAATATGCCTGGTAACAATGTGAATGTCCATCTAAGATAAAGAATCGCTCTG
The DNA here is from genome assembly GCA_016188675.1 of Planctomycetota bacterium. Lineage (GTDB taxonomy): Bacteria > Planctomycetota > Brocadiia > Brocadiales > Brocadiaceae > Wunengus. The sequence goes on along the minus strand of JACPHJ010000109.1, from coordinate 2,001 downwards.
GCATTCTCTGTTAATGATATAAATAACGGCTATTAATTAATATGTAAAGCCTCTCGTGCCATCAAATCATGTGATTTTTTGCTCAGGAACGTTCCGTTTAAAACAGACAGGCATTTGCTGGGCAAGGAAAATGAGGAGATCTATCGATAAATATTTATTTGTAATTTATTTCTTTAAAGTGTGGAAAACAAAAGTAAAGTATTGTGACTATACGAAAGAGGTATTGATACGGTTAATTCACGACCTTGGAAAATTTCAGAACCAAAAAGCAAGGAAAGGTTAGCTTACAGCTATGCTAACTTTAGGCTGGATAACCTATCACTAATTGCCATGAAATATATCTATGGATACATTTCGGAGTAAATAATAACAGTATGGGAAATCATTGTCAAGTCAAAATTGGATAAATTCTATCAAAATTAGAAATAGCATGAATATCCATTGAAAGAATATTTTTGAATACTTTATACTCCTTGATGACTTTACCTTATCACTGAAATAGGACGTACAAAGTAATTATAACGCATCCAACAGGCTCTGTACTCCCATCCCACCTTTATTAACATGAGTATAAATCATCGTGGTGGACACATCTTTATGTCCAATCAGTTCCTGCACCGTCCTGATATCATACCCCCGACTCCAGAAGGTGTGTTGCAAAACTGTGGCGAAACATGTGTGGACTAATCTGTTTTTCAATATTAAAATATCATTGACAAAACAACTTGAACTCTCTACATTTACAACACGGAAATCAATAATATCTGTAATTTATTACCGCTATTAGGCGATACTTAATGTTAGACGCTAGGAGACGCATACATCGTGGTGACTTCAACAATCTACACGACATTCGAGAAACTCACTGCGCGAGATGACGAGGCCGTCCTTTTTGTCAAGCTCATGATGGCATTCAACGACCTTGCCTTAGCCAACGAAGGTCTGTCTATATTTAAATCGCAATACGTGACGAAGCGTAGCGACAAGAACCGCGGTGCCGCGATGTACTTCGTCAGGCTTCAAGCTAGCCATCTTTATGAGGCAATGGAAATCGTCGACGTAATAGCAGCGAATCAACGCCTTCGCAATGTCATCAGTGGATGCTCTGAAAAGGCCAAGGTCGCATTTCAAAGGCTTCTGAACATACGTCAAGACAAAAACCAAAAACAAAAATTCGAGCAGTGGGTTGGGCGGCTACGGAACAATCTCACGTTCCACTATGACGAATCAGGCGATCTAATTAAGAAGGCAATGGCGAAGCGGGCGAAGAATCCCAGTGGCAATCCCACTTCCATCATGTGGGGAACCGAGACATATTCTTGGCGTTTCGCCGTGGCTGACGATGTAGTCGATAGTATTGTTTGCCGGGAAATATGGAAGATTCCCGACAAGGCTGATCTCCGGGCCGAAGCAGACGCCGCTGCGGACTACGGACATCAAATCTTTGTCCATTTTGCCGATTTCGCATCAGATCTTATTGTCAGGTATGTGCGCGACGGCGCCTAATCGCAGTATAGTCATATTATCAAACCTTCGGAATTCATAAAAATGCTTATAACCAAAAGTTGAAAGTAGCTTTTGTGAAATGGAAGTTATTTTGGAAACTCACGAGCTTAAATTTGAATAATCCCCCGCAAAGGCGCAAAGGGCGCTAAGTAAAATTTAGAATAACACATGCAAAATGAAACCCATTCGATTCACAAAACATGCAAAAGAACAGTGTATACTTCGTATTACTAAATTAGGAGGATATATGAAAATAAGTTACGATCCAGAAATAGATGCCCTGTATGTTCGTTTGATTAAGGAAAGTACGAATGCAGGACACTCAGGCTAAATGAAGAAATTGCCCTTAACATAGGTTCTGACGAGAAATTAGTGGGAATCGAAATTCTTGATGCTAAAGAGGTGCTAGGCTCTGGAAAGTTGCCAAAGCTTGTCGTGGAAAACTTACCACTAACGAATGTGTAAAAATTGTCTGGTAGTAAATTCCGAGAAGAT
>JACPHJ010000125.1 GCA_016188675.1 Planctomycetota bacterium | reverse complement strand
GTTAAATTGCTCATAACCATTGTAGAAGAAGAACCACGCAAAATTCAAAAACTTTCTCGTTTCAAAGGCATATTTAAGAAAAAGGTTGACGGATTAGAGTATCAAAAAAAAATCAGAAGCGAATGGGATTAACATGCCAGGTTACTTGCTTGATACCAATTCGGTAAACTACGTATCAGTTTAGTATTTTGAGAACGGTAAGTGTTTTGCCTTACGAAATACCGAGATGTTAACTTTTATGCCCGAAGGGCAGACAGTATATAGCAGGGGGTGAAACCCCCTGAAAAATGAATAATAAATTGGTCAACCCTGAAAGGGCGAAAGGAATACGCGTGGCTGGTACATTCACGTTTATAGGGATTCATTTTGTGTTTAGCACAAAAAATAGAGTCCCATTGTTAGACAATACCATTCATGAAAGGCTTTTCTCATATATTGGCGGCATAATCAGAGAGATTGGTGGAAAACTCATTGAAATTAACTCTATGCCAGAGCATATCCACTTTTATGCATATATGCCCAAGACAGTTTCTGTTTCGAAATTTATGGAGATTGTAAAGGCAAATTCCTCGAAATGGGTTCATGATTCGTTTCCAAACAAAGATAAATTTGGATGGCAGGATGGGTATGGTGCATTCTCCGTGAGCAAGTCAACAGAAGATACGGTAATTCAATATATCAGAAACCAGCAGGAGCATCATCGCAAAAAATCATTTCAAGAGGAATTTATCGAGTTTCTTAACAAACATGGCATCGAATACGATGAAAATTATCTTTGGAAATAATGAGATGTCCTTTCGCCCCTTTGGGACTTGTTGTTTTGCATTCAAGATCAGGGGGCTTCACCCCCTGCTATATCCTAAAGGCCTTTCAGGCCTCAATCTCGAAGCCAAACAAAGTTTCATTTTTATTGAGTTTTTTAAAAAACTCAATTAGTACGAAAGGAGAAAAAATGAAGACGTGTCCTTTTTGTAAAGGTAACATTGAGACTCGTAAAATTAGCCATATGCACAGGTGGAACGATAAATTTTATCTTTTTGAAAATATCAAAGCAGAGGTTTGCAAACAGTGCGGAGAAGTCTTTTTTTCTTCCTGACACCTTGAAGATGATTGATAAATATGTACTGGAAAAGAAGACAGGTAAAAAAACCATTTCTGTTCCGGTAATTGAGATGTCTGATATGGCAATTATTTAGTTTGTAGTGTGGATTAAGCCTGTCCTGAGTATCCGAAGGACGGAGCGAATCCACCTTCTTTATAAACAGATTCCCTGAACAGGAGGATACCCATGCCAAAACGATTAGTTTTAGAATTCCCGGTCGAATTTCCGGAAGAAGGTGCTTTGAACAAAAAGGCCATAAAGAATGGGGAAAAAACCGTTGGTCCTCGATTAATAACGTGATAATAAGCACCAGAATATTCTATTTGTAATGGTTTTGCTATGAGACGCCTCTTCTTTAAAATTTAGAGTGAAAAATGCATTGAAATCATTATAACAACTGAATAAAAAATATCAATACTTAATATTTAAGATGTGACCCTGTTAACCCTTCTGTTAACCCTTTAGAAAATGAAAAATAAAAATGTATTAATACAAATCGCTGATATTCTGTTGGTATCTGAGGAGGCAACGGCTGACTGGGTATCAGACAAAAAATTGCTTCACGCATGGTATTTCATTTGCATGCTGGCATTAGCTGGGCTCATCACTCGTCTCATTTCTCCGATATTTTTAGAATTATTGCGAAAATCTTCTCAAGCAACATTTGTGCACAGGGGCATAAATCTTGGCTTTGGTCTTTTATTATTAGGTGCATTAATGAATATGACGTTTTGTTATTTCAATTTTATTATTACAAAAAGAATTCAAATCAAATTGATCAATATCGTCTATTTCTATTTAATCTCATTGTTGTTCTGGTCTTATACTTACAAATGTCTTTACATGCTATCCCCCTCTTCTTTTGAATATACTGATCCTTTTATAATACCTTTGCAAACAACAGTCAGCGATTGGTGGAGTAACTTTAGGACTTTGTTAGATTTCCTTCTATTCAGCGCATTTCATTCGATTGGTGGTGGCTTTTATAAGATACGACTTCATTCTATTGTGTCATCATTTGTTGGCTGGAGTCAGTCGTTGTACTCCCTTTCCTTAGTTGCCTTACTCATTGCATCTTACGTCAATCAGCGGACGAACGTTAATGATAGATAGATCATTTGCCTAACATGCCATCGAGACCGACGCCGATTAACCTATGCACGTTTTCGGGAGGAATTGGGGTCACCTATAGGGGGAACATAGGCACATAGGGGGGTGACGAGGGTCACATCTTAAATATTAAGTAATTGTTTCTTCAGGTTTGCTACCTTATCACCCAGTTTTTTATTCATCATGAATTCTGCCTTTATCTGGTTATATTGCATGGTAATCGCAGCTCCTGATATACCATCAAAAAATATCCCCATGTCTTTGCATGACACCCCGCTCAGGTCTCTGGCAAGATACATTGCAATTGCCCGTGCCTTGTTATCCTTGCGACCCTTCATTTTTATCTGATCTTCGCTACACCTGAATTCATCACATACAGACTGAATAATTGTTGTAAGGGTCACCTTCGGTTTTAATTTCTTAAGCTGGGGGATTTCTTTCTCGACATCCTTTTTTGAAAGAAATTTATCTTTTACCCAGTCTGCAAAGCCAGCCCCACCAAGGATAAACCCTCCAAGCATGTTTTTGTCGGGATTTTCAAGGGTTTCCATATTCACTTTCTCAACATAGCTTTTATAATTCACGGTTGCTTCCTTTTTCTCTTTCCCAAAATATGACAACACTGTTTCCGTAATAAACCAATCAGGTCTTCTTCTTTTTCCTGCAAACACAGGATAACTACTCCATGAATACTCAATGGGATGTATCACCATCTTCGCACGAACAGGATTAAGATGGATATACCGGGAAAGCAGGATTAGATATTCATTTGCATCTAACAAAATGGCCTTGAATCTGCCCTGGAAGAGGTGGCCTTTTCTTTGATGTCTTTTATTGAAATATACTGAATAGCTAACATTAAGCCATTGAACTGCTATACTTAAATTGGCTTGAGGTGTTTCGAGTAACAAATGATAATGATTGGACATGAGACAGTACGTATGGATTCTTGTTGTAAACCGTTCTACACCTTTTGCAAGATATTCCAGGAATTTTTCTTTATCTTGTTCATCTGTAAATATATTTTCACCGGCATTTCCCCGATTAATGACGTGATAATACGCGCCAGGATATTCTATTCGCAGTGGTCTTGCCATGAGACGTCTCTTCTTTAAAATTTAGAGTGAAAAATGCATTGAAATCATTATAATAACTGAATAAAAAATATCAATACTTAATATTTAAGATGTGACCCTTTCCCCTGCTTACAGGTGTTATTTACTTAAAAATTACTCCATCAACGACAAATGAAGTTCATAATGAATTGCAAAAGATTTTAGAAAAATATACCGAAAAAGATTTGAAGACAACTTTCTGTGTAGTTGAACCTCATAGGTATCGCATTCGCCGCATCGACAAATAATATTTTGGAAAGGTGTATTTTGAATACTTCTCAAAACACCGATAAATATGCAGCAGACAGGTTTCACATGGTGCAATACCAGTTGGTGAGCCGTGGTATCCATGATGAGCGTGTATTGAAGGCTATGTCAGAGATACCCAGGCATGAGTTTGTGCCTGAATTGTACAGGCACGCTGCGTATGAGGACTGTCCATTGCCCATAGGAGAAGGCCAGACCATTTCACAACCCTTTATGGTTGCCATTATGACTCAGTGTCTCGAATTAAAGGGCAAAGAGGAGGTATTGGAGATCGGCACGGGATCAGGCTATCAGGCCGCCGTCCTTAGCAGGCTCGCAGCGCATGTTTACACAATCGAAAGACACGAAGCCCTTGCATTGAAAGCAAAGATTGTTTTGCAAGAGGCAGGATGTAATAACGTGGATGTCATCGCGGGAGACGGAAGCCTGGGACTGCCGGGCAAAGCGCCTTTCCAGGGGATTATTGTTACCGCCTGTGCGCCTCACATCCCGAGGTGCTTAACAGATCAGCTTGAAATCTACGGACGGCTGGTAATACCTATTGGAAACCCTTATAATCAAGTTTTACATCAGGTAGTAAAAACGGGGCAGGGAATTAAAAGTCAATGCATTCTTGAATGCGCCTTTGTACCCTTAGTCGGTAAAGAAGGCTGGAAGATGGAATAAGGATATCATGTTGCAATTGATAAGTTTTTTGTTACGCTATGTCTTCCTTTGCGTTCTCTGCGTCTTTGCAGTAAATTATTCATTAAAGAAGAAAAAAAAAGTACAATTACAAAAATTCTCGAAACGGCCATCCTGCAAGAGATCAAGGCGAAGGATTTTTATTTGAAAATGTCGGCTCAACTTGCTAATAGTGAAGCGCGGTCTCGTTTCAGACACATGGCTGAGGCTGAACAGGAACATGAAGACATCCTCAAGGCGTGGTATGAAGAGACGTGCGGCCATCCCTTTGATGTGTCAAAGGCACAATCAAAAGAATACAAACTCGATATTGCCGAACCCGAACATAACGCCACGTTTCTGGATATCGTAAAATTAATTGCAAAGGTAGAGAATAAGGCGTTTTATTTTTACAAGGATGCAGCCCTCCTGGCTAGGACACCGGAGGAAAAACGGATGTTCGAAAGATTGGCCTCTATGGAGCAGATGCATGCAGACCAGTCCCGGCTCGAAGTGCAGATGATTGCAAATGAATCGCTCCATTTCTCAGAGGAAGACATACCATGGAAAGTATAAAATATCTTAACTTTTAATAAATTAAAGCACCATGCCTAGAGACATACCTGTTGGTAACGGTTCATTACTGGTCGTATTCGATGCGGACTACACTATCAGAGATTTCTATTATCCGCGCGTAGGAAAAGAAAATCACGTCATGGGAAATCCGTGCAGATTCGGCGTGTGGACGCGGGAAGGGTATTCGTGGATCAATGCACGGGAGTGGAAACTCGCCTTAGGGTATCAGAAAGAAACCCTCGTAACCAACGTACGGGCGTTTCATGAAAGGCTGGGTCTTCAGCTTACCTGCAACGACGTCGTTGATTTTGAGAAAAATATCTATATGCGCAAGGTGACGATCAAAAATCTCAAAAATAGCGAAAGAGAAGTCCGTCTTTTCTTTCATCAGGACCTGAGTGTAATGGAAAATGAAGTTGGAGATACGGTATTTTATGATGCAAAGCTGAATTGCCTTATTCACTATAAAGGACCGCGATATTTCTTAATGAATTGTTCTGCCGGAGCTGTATGGGGTGTAAGAGAATACGCAACCGGAATCAAGAGACACCGGGGCGCAGAGGGCACGTGGAGGGATGCTGAAGATGGCGTGCTGGAGGGAAACCCCATCGCGCAGGGTTCTGTTGACTCCACCATCGGTATTTCGCTGAAAATCCCGCCTTCAGGAGAATCCACTGCGTATTATTGGATTGCTGCCGGCAGGAACTATGGCGAAGTCGACAACCTGAATGATATTATTTTAAGTGAAAAACCGCAAACGATAATCGACAGGACGGCGAGTTATTGGCGCCATTGGGTCAACAAGGAAGAATTAAATTTTGGAAACCTGCCGTCTGATGTGGTTGATCTTTTCAAGAGAAGCCTGCTGGTACTTATGACACAAATTGACAACGGTGGCGCTATTATCGCCGCAAACGACTCGGATATCAGACAGTATGCAAAAGATACTTATAGTTATATGTGGCCTCGTGACGGCGCGCTGGTAAGTTATGCATTGATGAAGGCAGGATACACCACCACGTGCCGAAAGTTTTTCGACTTTTGCGCCAATGTAATTACTCCCTATAATTTCTGTGCCAGCGTTATGGTCGAAGATGGCTTTTTACTGCACAAATACAATCCCGACGGTTCTTTTGGCAGCTCGTGGCATCCCTGGGTAAAGGGTGAAGAGATACACGTACCGATCCAGGAAGATGAAACGGCGCTGATTCTATGGGCAATGTGGCAATATTACGACCTTTACCGAAAGATTGAGGTGATACGGCCTCTCTATCATTCTTTTATTGAAAAGGCGGCAGACTTTCTTGTAAGTTACCGGGACGAGCAAACGGGGCTGCCGCTTCCTTCCTACGATCTGTGGGAGGAAAGGCGCGGCATATTGTCCTTTACTACAGCTACCGTGCACGGCGGGCTGATGGCTGCTGCAAATCTTTCCGATATCTTTTACCATACTGAAAAAGCAAAATTATACAGACAGACAGCCACACAAATTAAAAAAGCAATAGACCAATATCTCTACAGCGAGAAGCACAATAGATTTTTACGCATGATCTATCCAAAGAAAGACGGGGGATATGAAATAGACGCAACGATAGATGCCAGTCTGTACGGGATGTTCGCCTTTGGTGTATACGATCCCAACGACATCAAGGTAAAAAATACGATGAAGGCAATCGAAGAAACCTTATGGGTCAAAACCAAAATAGGCGGAATCGCACGCTATGAGCGCGACCTGTACCAGCGAGTGGGGAATGACGACTCGATTCCAGGAAATCCCTGGATAATCTGTACCATGTGGATGGCGCAGTACTATGTATCAACCGCAAGGTCTGTCGAAGATCTTGAACGTGTGGTGAATTACTTACGATGGACGGTATCACACGCACTGCCTTCAGGGGTGCTGGCCGAACAGATAAACCCGTCTACGGGAGAACCTGTTTCAGTGTCTCCCCTGACGTGGAGCCACGCAGCCGTTGTCCAAACGGTAATGGATTATCTGGAAAAGCTGCAGGAATTACACACCTGCGGACAATGCGGACGGTCAATATTCCGTTACGACCGGGCAGGTCGTCAGCAGGTGAAAAAACATTCGCCGACTTTTTCAGGCATAATTTCAGATCAGGAACACATCCACTACCTGGAACAGGCAACTGTCAGGAAAGATAGCGAGTCCGTAAACGTGAGTATAGACCAGAGGAAGTGTGTGGGTTGTGGAATCTGTGTCGAAAATTCCGGGGGGATTATGGATGTTATCGATGACAAGGCAAAGATTATTGCCGAGAAGGTTTCCGGCTGGGATATCAAATCAGGATTCGAAAAGTGCTGCCCGTTAGGGGCTATTACGGTGGAAAAGAAATAAAAGGGAGCGACGACATAACAGTTGAAGATATTGAGGCAGTAAAGATAAAGATAAAGGTCAAGGAGTCTGTTTAGTGTATATCGTTACAGATACACACCCATGGGTTTGGTTTTTGACAGCAAGCCCGCACCTTTCTCAAAAAGCCAAATCTCTATTATCCGACCAATCCAATCTGATTATTCTCCCATGGATTATGATGACTATTTAAAGGGATTTGAGAAACGAAAGAGCATTAAGTCTGATATAACTTTTTGATGATAGTTGTCTTAAATAAGGCAAAGAGGTGGTGAGAATTGGAAATAGTCAAATCAATCAATAATGTCCCTATCAGGTTGACCGATGAAAGATGGATTCACATAGTTGAAAACCATGACGACCTTGCTGGATATTATGATGAAATACTCAATGCCATCGAATGCCCTGATTATGTTATAAAAGGATATCAAGACGCATTGATTGCTTTGAAGCAAAAGGAAGCAGGAAAGTTTCTTGCAGTAGTTTATAAAGAAATAAAAGAGAACGATGGGTTTATTATCACTGCATATTTTACAAGTAAAATAAAAATCGAAAGAGAGGTAATTTTATGGCAACAATAGAAATAGAAAAGACATTAAAAGAGGTAAATGAATTAGTATCACACTTCATAAAAATGCCGGAAACAAAGATGTGGATTGATTATGACAAAGAAGCAGATGTGCTTTACATAAGCTTCAAAAGGCCGCAGCGTGCAACAGATTCCGAGATGCTTGAAAACGGTATAATTTTGAGATACAAAGGGGAAGAACT
>JACPHJ010000107.1 GCA_016188675.1 Planctomycetota bacterium | reverse complement strand
TAGAATTCCTAAATGTTAAAATAGCGTCTATCTCTTCTCCGCTCATTCCAAATTCTTTATTCAGGAATTGAGACAGCTTGTAATTACTTGCTCGGTTCAATTGCTTGTATAACCGTAATAATTTGATCAGAATAGCCAATTTGTAAGAAGGTCTTTTCCCGTGCAGTACAGTCCTCCTGAAGAAGATAAGCCATGGATCTCTACTGGAAAAATTCAAACGCCCTTCGTAGCTGTAAAAAACTTCTAATGCAGTTCCCAGCTTATACCGTTCCCAGTCCTCAGATTCCTTGTAATTAAGTTCCTGGTATCTTTTGTCGATTCTACGAAAATATGCTTCCAGGATATCTCTCATTTGAGTACTATTTAACTTACGATGTAATTTCAGCTCATGCGGACTATACTTCAACGCTTCTTTATAATATGCAACAGCCTTCTCAAATTGTCGCTCGTGATAATGCTTATCTCCGAGATACTCGTAATACCTTTTAATCATGCTGCTGGACCTAATTCCTACATCATCTTCTTTGGCTAAACGATATACCTCTTCAAAATGCTTTATTACAGTTTCTGGGGCTTGAACAGGTTCATGCGTAAGGGCATATAATCCTTCGACATATTTATAAATGGAATTAAATTTCTGTAATAAATCTTCATGAATGCCTTCGCTCATTATGACTTTTTGTAAGCATTCTTTTGCCTTTTGATACATACCAAACTCTGTATACACCTTTTCCAATTGGACGATAATATCTGCGCTCGTCTTGTCATTTATTACGACAGAATCCTTGTATTGACTGGCATATCTGTTAATCACGGTACGATAAATAACAGGAACGATCTCTACGGTATTGCCTGCAATACGAACTATATGTACGGTTATTTCTCCTGTTTCAGGATCCAGTTCCACCCCTGGCGCTTCCTTGCCATCAGGAAACCTTATCCAGGGACTTTTTTTAATGACACTGGCAGTAAAAACCATGTCCTTACCTCTGGCTAAATCCTTCGATGTCCATACGGTATCCCACGACCTCTCGCCTTCTTTTTCTGTGCCGGGTCTTACCACTTTAAAATTCCTTAAAATGTCAACTTCGTTTTTCCCGAAAAGATTCCAGTTATATATCGTCCCCGACAATTTCCCATCCTGTGCAACGCCAGTAGGTAATATTCTTAAGCTCATCTCACCACCCAGTTTTTCGACAATAATGGCGCTCAGCATTGTCTCAGGAATCCCTCCTACTCCAATAATGAGGTCAACCTCTCCTCTTGTAACTGCAAGGGTTGGAGTAAGGTCATCGTCCTTAACCGGGATTAATTGAACGCCTAGCTCTTTAACTGTCCTAATAAGTTTCTCATGCCGCGGCCTGTCCAGAATAACAACCTTCATCTTTTTGATTTCATCACGTACATTTTGTGGAGTAATCTCTTCGTTTTTAGCTTCCAGGGTCTTTTCAGCCATAAGCGTTAGATTTTTTGTAATACCGTGGGTTACATTAACGCCTGCGCCTTTATACTTGCTGCCAACGATCGTCTTGACCCCGTACATATCTGGTGAATTAAATAATCCTCCCCTTTCGCTGTATCCAACGGCAAAAATCGTCCCTCCGCTAGACGCCTGGTTGACTATGCACCGGTCATTTTCAAAGGCGCTCAGCACAATATCTGCCTCGTTCTCACTTCCTGTTGCAGTACCGAATTTTTCCCCAATATACAACATAGGCATTTCCTTCCGTTCACCCTCTGCATTTACCACGTAGGCCTTCCACCAGTTGAAACTATTATAGATATGCCTGAGCCACCAGACGGCCATACCTCGTGTACGGGAGATATTAAAGCCTTCGCCATTTGTGCTAAAATATTTTAAAGACCGTGCGGCAACAACCCCAACAGCGTGTCGCAATTCATTCCTGTTTGCCAGTTGGAGGCCTTCTCCCGTTGGCCTCAGATTGTGCTCTTCTGGAATATATGCTTCGATAATGTAAGGGTCATCTATCCTCTCTGAATCAAAACTCGTATCCTTTACATATACAACACCGTCTTTTATCATATTTCAATCACTTCCCGGCGTGATGTAGCCGTAATCAAAACAACCACTCATTAATAAAAGGTAAAAAAACTTGCTGAAATTATGAAGTATTTCCAGGATAATACGATAACTCAAGGCCTTGGAGTTTGTGCAAAAAGTGTAGTTATCTGCAGTAATACGGTAATGCAAGAATTATACAAAACAAGAGAAAAAACGCAAAGTATTTTTGATATACGAGTTGACTTTTTTAAGAAATTAATTATAATTTTCTATTTATTGGTTGATTTTTAGTGTATTTATGGTGTAGTTTGTACGTGCTGTTGTTGAGCTTTCCTTTGTGCGCTCGTAGCTCAATTGGATAGAGTGGTGGACTTCGAATCCAACGGTTGCAGGTTCAAGTCCTGCCGGGCGCGTTATTCATAAATATCCT
>JACPHJ010000108.1:9891-44369 GCA_016188675.1 Planctomycetota bacterium | reverse complement strand
TAAGGGCATTGTATGCCTAAGAATATCCCCTCCCTTAAACCAAAAGAATTAATTCGACTTTTAAGGCGTGGAGGGTGTAACTTTTATAGAACAGGCAAAGGCGACCATCAATTATATGTTCGATATTGCGAAGGCAAAAAAAGAGTTGTTCCTATTGATATGGGTGCGGGAGAATTATCGCCTCCCTATGTGCTTCGCATTTTTCGGCAATTTGGCTTTACAGACGAAGAGATAGAAGATCTGTTGATGTAAAGGAGGGAATTTTAGGAAAACTTCGTGGAATGTCTCCATGAAGGCTGCGAGGAAGGTCTGACCATCGATCTTTGCGGAAATAGTTTTGTAAGGTTGGGTTGAACGAAAGTGAAACCCAACAAAAACAGATTACGGCATTGATTGAATTGTTGGGTTTCGTTCCTCAACCCAACCTACAGCTACTGACCAAACGAGCCGGAATTGGCTCGTAGTGGCAAGGCGTGCCTTGCCATTACTGAAAAAGTTTTTACCGGAAATGCAGAGAGAGAAACTTTTAGGAAAACTTCATGCAATGTCTCAATAAAGGTTGCGAGGAAGGTTGAAATTGATAAATGATGGTAGGCACTCGACTTCTTCTAAAACATGTTTCAGAGGGATAAATGAGACTTCCTGATACAGAAAGGGCATATATTTCTCTTTTAAAGATCAAGGATTATCTGCTTTCAGAAACACACCCTATTGGGAAATCCAAGGCTAAATTCTTCCGTTCGTTCGGCTTTAATGAAACAAATACTAATTTATTAAAACAAGGATTGTTAAGTATTGTCCATACGGAGGATGTGCAGGAAGAAGTATTATCATTGCATGGTGTGAAATATATTATAGATGGGTTGCTTCAAACGCCGATAGGGAAAACTGTTAGGGTGCGGACAATTTGGATTATTGATAAAGGACAATCCCGTCCGCGTTTTGTAACAGCATATCCCATTATGAAAGGAGATTTGGGCTATGATTAAAGAATTAGATACAGTGGTGCTGGTACACGATATTGAGGAATATAGACTAAAGGAAGGAGACATAGGGACGGTTGTGCACTGTTATGGAGATGGCAAGGCATATGAAGTTGAATTTGTATCAGCCGATGGACGAACGATTGCAGTAATTACTCTAACTCATGCCGGTATCAGAACGATGAACAGTAGAGAGATACTGCATGTCCGAAATATCTCCCTGCAGTCTGCATAAATTCAGTAGAAAAACTTCATGGAATGTTTCAACAAAGGCTGCGAGAAAGGTTGAAATTGATAAATGAAGTTTAACCCTCGACTGACATTAAGGAAGATTGATTAAGTATGGTGTCTCCCAAACTACAACTGACAGTCAAGCAATCAATAACACTTGAAGAAGGCGAAGAGGCAGACATTGAAATTGAGATGAAGAAGTCGAGCAGAAGGATTGTGTTTGTTGAAGATTAAAGAAGAAGTCACACAAAGACACAAAGACACAAAGGCACAAGGAATTTCAATGTTGCGGTTGTAGTGCGACGAGCCTCGTCGCTCTACATTGAAAAAGTCGCCGAAGGCCTGATTTATGGGGATATACTATAAATCTTTGTGACTTTGCGGCTTTGTGTGAGAAGGCAGAAAGAATTTCTTCTTGCTTTTTTGATTCATTCTGGATATGTATTTACAAAACTTTTTTTCAAAAATTTGTTCCCGTTTTCCGAAGGTTAATGCGGAATCAATCAGGCAGGAGTTCAAACATGCCTTCAGTACCGGAACATCTAAGGAAAATGAACCGTTGAGCGAAAAGGAACGAGCCGTTATTTTGAAGCTGGTTACTGTAATCCAGAAGAGGAAACTTACGCTTCCGGCCACGATGTTTCTCGAATGTACACAACCGCTCAATTACATCGGAAGCCAGATGATGGTGTTCTTCAGGCCGTTTTTAACCTTTTTCTTTACGCCCGCAGAATATGACATATTCCAGGGTATCCTTGAAAAAAGAGAAGGCATCAAAAGGATTATCGAAGAAATAGAAAAAGTAGATGTTCACCGCAAAGAGGCAGAGAAAAGTGACGGGTGACGAGTGGCGAGTGACGTGTATCGCGTCACCCGTCACACGCCACTCCTTTGAATACCTGCGGCGAACGAAGAGGAATTTTAAATATGAACGTTATTATAGCTACAGACTGCGGCAGCACTACTACCAAGGCCATCCTGATCGAAAAAAAGGATGGGGTGTACCGCCAGACGTTTCGGGGGGAGTCGCCCACCACGGTAGAAGCGCCGTTTGAGGATGTGACCCGCGGTGTCTTAAATGCATTTGCAGAGGTGGAAGAACTTTCTGGGCGGAAAATCCTGGACGGAGAAAAGATTATCACGCCAGCCAATGGAAATGTCGGGGTGGATATCTATGTCTCCACAAGCAGTGCCGGCGGCGGACTCCAGATGATGGTAGCGGGAGCTGTAAAGACCATGACGGCGGAAAGCGCACAGCGGGCGGCTCTCGGGGCGGGTGCGATTGTCATGGACGTCATTGCATCCAACGACCAGCGTCTTCCGCATGAAAAGATTGACCGCATTCGTCACCTGAGGCCAGACATGATACTCCTTTCCGGCGGAACTGACGGAGGCACCGTTACCCATGTGGTAGAACTGGCCGAATATATCTCTGCCGCCAATCCAAAGCCGCGGCTGGGTATGACATTCCAGCTCCCGGTCATTTATGCGGGAAATAAAGAGGCCCGCGAAAAAATTAAGGAAATTTTAAATAAAAAAACCTCCCTCAATATTACTGATAATATTCGCCCCACGCTTGAACGCGAAAATCTCTTTCCGGCGCGACAGGAAATCCAAAAACTCTTCCTTGAACACGTCATGGCGCAGGCCCCCGGTTACAAAAAACTCATGTCATGGACGGGGGCGCCCATTATGCCAACGCCGGGCGCTGTCGGTCTCATCATGCAGACGATCGCCAGAAAAAATAATATCAACGTAGTTGGTGTGGATATAGGCGGCGCCACCACAGACGTCTTTTCTGTGTACGGCGAAATCTTTAACCGCACCGTCAGCGCCAATCTGGGGATGAGCTACAGTATTTCCAATGTGCTGGCAGAGGCCGGACTCGAAAATATATTGAAGTGGGTGCCGTTTGATATTGACGAATCCGACCTTCGGAACAGGATTAAAAATAAGATGATCCGTCCCACGACGATCCCGCAGACACTGGAAGAACTGAAGATTGAGCAGGCCATATCACGCGAAGCGCTCAGGGTGTCTTTTGAACAGCACAAATCCCTGGCAGTAGGGCTCAAGGGTGTACAGCGGGAACGCGATATATCCGAGGCCTTTAAACAAGAGGCGGAAGGTGAAACGCTCGTAGACATGTTAAAGCTGGACCTGTTGGTGGGCAGTGGTGGTGTGCTCTCACACGCGCCGCGCAGGTCACAGGCTATGCTCATGATGATTGATGCCTTCCAGCCCGAAGGTGTTACGAGGATCGCCGTAGATAGTATCTTCATGATGCCGCATCTGGGCGTCCTTTCTACCGTGAATGAACAGGCAGCCACAGAGGTTTTCGAGAAGGACTGTCTGATTCATCTGGGCACGTGTGTGTCTTTAGTTAAAGGCAGCATTGGGAAACTTCAGGAAAAATGTATCTCCTATAAAATAACGATGCCCGACGGTAAAAAGATAGAAGATTCACTTCTGTTTGGTGAACTGCGCGCCTTCCCGCTGGCGATTGACCAAACAGCGGAAATTGAAGTCCTGCCCGCAAAAAATTTTGACGTTGGAGCAGGCAAAGGGAAACCCATTGTTAAGAAAGTATTTGGAGGGAGCGTGGGTATTGTTATTGATACCCGTGGAAAACCCATTACTTTTGCAAAGGATAAGGCATCGAGGGTGGAACAACTCCAGCGATGGACTAAGGCAATTGACGCCTATCCGGAGTAAAAACAATGTTGTTTAATGAAAATTGCAAAGTCAATAGTAACTGCAAAAACAAAATAATTTTGCAATTTGCATTTTGATATTTTCATTTTTTACTTATTGCCTTACAATTCAGAAAAATTGGTTAACTTTAAAAACTATGTTAAAAATAAATAATCGGGGTTTTGAAGAAACATGACACACGCTTATACACCGGGCTTACGCATAGCTGAAAGGACAAAGGTCACGAGCCAACGTGTCCTGCCGTTATTGGGTGAAGTTGTCGTCAAAAAAGGCGATGTCCTGAAGGCGGAGGACGTTGTAGCCAGGACACATTTACCCGGTAAGGTACACGCCATCACTGCTGTGAAGCGCCTGGGAATCCAGCCCAAAGACCTCCGGGAATACATGCTGAAAAAGGAAGGCGATCCTGTCAAGAAAGACGAACCCATTGCCGAGACCAAACCCTGGGTCAAGATGTTAAAGGCCATCCTGCACTCTCCCATCACCGGTACGATTGAAAATATATCCACGGTGACGGGACAAGTCCTCTTGCGAGAGCCGCCAAAACCCATTCAAGTACACGCATATATAGACGGCGCCGTCACGGAGGTCATGGAAAAAGAGGGCGTGGTTATGGAGACAACGGCCAGCTTTATCCAGGGTATCTTTGGCGTGGGCGGTGAGACCGTGGGCGAACTTGCTATTGCGGTAAATAAGCCCGACGACATACTCACAGCAGACCGTATCCAGCCGACACACAAGGACAAGATTATCGTGGGCGGCGCTTTTATCCAGCATGACGTTATTGACAAGGCAAAGAAGGTCGGTATCAGGGGGATCATTGTCGGCGGGTTTGACGACGAAGACCTCAGGAAACTCCTGGGGTATGACCTGGGAGTCGCCATTACAGGTTCGGAAGAAATCGGCATCACGCTCGTTATTACCGAAGGTTTTGGCAGAATACAGATGGCGCAAAGGACATTCGATCTTTTGAAATCCCGCACAGGCGCTAAAACTTCCATTAACGGCGCTACGCAGATTCGGGCAGGTGTGGTAAGGCCAGAAATCATTATACCGCATAATTCTACAGGCAAGACGTCTGGAGAAGAACTGGACAACCCCATCGATAGAGGTATGGAGGTTGGAGATCAGGTAAGGATCATCCGTGTACCCTACTTTGGAAAGATCGGCAAGATAAAAGCACTTCCCTTTTCCCCCCAAAAAATAGAAACAGAGGCCACCGTACGCATACTTGAGGTCGAATTCCCCGACGGTTCCACTGCTGTCGTTCCGCGAACAAATATCGAGATGATTGAGGCTTAATAAAACAAGCTAAATAAAATAGCAGAACGAAAGAGTCGGAGATCAGTTAATATCAAGATTTCATGCCCTTTGCGATTCTTAAAACCCACGAAGGCCGTTTAAAATTCCCACAAAACCAAAAAAACCCATGATGAATATTTCCTTCCAATTACCTTTGCAAGCAAAGAAATGTAAATTAGTCACAATGGTGGATATCCGGAATGGTTCAGTTGCATATGTCGTAATCATTACTACTTATCTCCTGCATACGTGTAAATAATTATCCATAAAAATGGGATATAAATAACGAGGCATATTATTTGCAATTCTTGAGGTACAGGAATTTCAAGGCTGCCAAAAGCAGTCTAATTAATTCGGGAGAATGTCCATGCACTTTCGGTGGAAAATATATATTTGTGTGTCTTTTCTTGCCATACTTGGTGTGTCCGGTTGTTATACGCCGCCTACTTCAAAACCTATGACTGCCGTGAAACCCCGCGAAACTACGGTATCTACTGTGAGACCCCACAAAAAAGCGGAACCATATATTGCAAGCCGGCTGGATCATTATTTTGTGCGAGACTGGAGGTACATCGTTATTCATCATAGCGCCACAGCGTCCGGCAGCGCCGCCGAATTTGATAGATATCACAGGGAAAAGAGGGGATGGGAGAACGGCCTGGGATATCATTTTGTGATAGGGAATGGAAACGGTACTCCGGATGGAGAGATTGAGATCGGTAATAGGTGGATAGATCAGATAAACGGTGCCCATGCCGGTATGGAGGAATACAATCATTATGGCATAGGAATATGCCTTGTGGGAGACTTTAACCAATCTCGTCCAACGGCGGCGCAAATGGCGTCGCTTTCGGAATTGGTAGAATATCTGCAGAACAGATGCCATATCACCTCTGAAAACGTCATCATGCACAGGCATTGCAGGCAGACGGATTGTCCCGGCCGGAATTTTCCCTATTATAAACTGCTTGCCAATACCAGTCGTTTTTGAGCCAAGAGACTTAAATACACGCAGCAGGCATCGCATATCTGACGTCTCTATCGTTAACATAATTACGACGCCCTTTGATTTTGCAAGGTTTTTTCAAATTTTCTATCATTTTAAGTGTATATAAAGTATCATATTTGTATGATATTTTTTTGAAGAGGTTTCATAACAGTCTGGCGTCAGACTAAATCAGTGTATTTACGTTCTCAGGAACGTAAACAAGACAGGAGATTTGAATGAATATTTATGTGGGCAATTTGGCGCGTGAAGTAACCCAGGAGGACTTGGAAGAGGCTTTTAAGGCCTTCGGACAGGTTACATCAGTAACGATTATTAAAGATAAATTTAGCGGAGAACCGAGGGGATTCGGATTTATCGAGATGCCTGGCAAGGCTGAAGCCCAGGCGGCAATTGACGGCATGAACGGCAAGGAGTTGAAGGGACGTCCGCTGAACGTCAATGAAGCTCAACCGAGAACTGAACGGGGCGGTGGCGGTCGTGGCGGCGGACGCGGTGGAAGTGGCGGTCGCGGCGGTGGTGGCGGACGTGGTGGAAGCAGGGGAGAAGGCCGAGGAGGCAGCAGGCCACGCTTCTAGCCTATGGTTTTATACGAGGCAGAGTTTTAGCGATAAATATACATTTGAAGATACAGGATTCACAGACAAAAACAATCTGTGAATCCTGTGCTTTTTGTAGAGACTCTTATAAACCTGGTATTAATTTAGTTTTTTGAAAAAAGCCATACATGAATTGTATCTATAGTAGGGGCAGGTTTCAAACCTGCCCCTACGCAGTACGTACAACGTTATTATGGTAAAGCAACTTCGGGTTTAATGAGCCTTGATTTGGCTGGTTTTAACCCCTTCACCTTGACATAGACAACAATCTGGCCGGATTCTCTCTGTTTATCGGCTAACTGCCGACTCCAACTATTATATCTATCATCTATTTACCCAATTGAACACAGTGTTATTCTGTTAACCAAATCTTCTCGCCAACCATCTTCTTTCCACGATGGTCATCTCCCTTGCGGGTTCAGGTTTGTAACCTGAACCTTTGATGCCATCAATATTCTATTGATTATTTTTATTCTGCTGGTAGTATATGGGCGTTGAAGCTTTTTTGAGTAACAATTCACCACGGAAGAACGGAATATTTTGAAAAGGAGGATGGCCGGTGGTAGACATATTGGCAAGAGATATAATCCTTATCATTTATATTTTTTGGCTGATCATCACGGGGATATTGGTCTTTTTTATGCAGGCAGGTTTTGCATTCCTGGAAAGCGGGCAGGTGCGTTCCAAGAATGCCACCCACGTCTATATGAAGATATGTGCAAATATCGGAATAGGCACATTGGTCTGGTGGCTGTTTGGGTTCGCCATTTTTTCCGGTAATTGGAACTACTGCCTCCTTGGAGTGATTGACCCGTCAAATGTGGATAACCTGAATGTGTACGGACACTGGTTTACCATGTGGGGGTTTTGCCTGGTTTCATGCTCAATTGCATCGGGGTCGATTGCGGAGAGATTCAGTTTTAAGGCATATCTCATCTACGTCGTGCTCTACTGTGGGTTCATGTATCCGTTTTTTGGTTGGATGGCGTGGTCTGCCGGGCCGCTTATGCGCTGGGGATACGTTGATTATGCAGGTTCCGTGGTGGTGCATTTCCAGGGCGGTTTGACGGCGCTCATTGCCGCAATGATTGTGGGGCCGAGGCTGGAGAAGTATGCGCGTACCAGCAAGAAATCCTGGCTGTTTGAGTTTGGCCGTGGAGAATGCTACACCATTCCGGGACACAATGTTTCGCAGATGATGCTTGGGGTATTCATATTATGTGTGTGTTTTTACGGTTTTAATGTGGGTTCTGTGCTGGTTGGGACGTTATGCGAGCCAACGGCAAACGTAACAGCGCGTGAGATGATACACGTCCTTGTAAACGATTTACCCACGACTACCATAAATGTTACGATGAGTATGGCTGGCGGCATCTTCGGCGCCATGTTTGGCGGATGGCTGATGAATAAAAAGCCCGACCCGCTTACCACGGGAAACGGCGCGATAGCAGGCATGGTGTCTATCTGCGCCGGGGTTGGTTTTACTCATCCGGGTTTTGCAATTATTGTCGGTGTGATTAGTGGTGGGATTATTCCGCTGGTGGTGAAGTCGCTGGATAAGATCGGGATTGACGATACGGTGGGCACGTGCGGGGTGCATTGTACTGCTGGCGCCATCGGGGGCATTGCAACAGGGGTGATGGGGCTTATACGGCCTACCTATCACGGCGTGACCTGTCACATTGGTATTCAGGCATTAGGATTTATTATTTGTATTGCCTATGCGTGTTTATGTGCCATTATTATATTCGGCGGGCTTAAGGCAGTGGGTTTGGGTCGTGTGAGTGAAGAAGATGAGGCAATGGGGCTCGATATTGCCGAGCACATGACGCCGACATATCCGGAATTCGTCTCCGGCGGTATAAAAGGATATTAATTAAAGTGAATATGGTAAAATCCTTACTGTGTGTGCCTACAATAGCCCTTGTTGTTCAAGGGCTATTTTTTTCTGTGGATGGTGCGGAAGATTTGAAGGTTAAAACTTCTTTTGCCGTTGAGGAAAAATTACGCATCGAACAGGCCAGAAAATACGCCGAAAGGGGGTTGGTCGACCTCGCCATACCTGAATTAAAAAAAACAATAGAACTTTATCCTAACGATATAGAAGCCCATGCATATTTGGGATGGGTTTATAGTCAGAAGGGGTTGGTTTCTGATGCGGCGAGAGAATTACAAAAGGTTTTGGACATGAATCCCGACCTTCAAAAGTCGCCGTTTGACTATCCCATGTCGAAGGTTATTCCATCGTCAGTTCATGAGTTTACGAAAAGTTTTGAAGGTATGATTGATCTGGTAAACGGGTTTTCCGGCGCGCATGAAATATTGGGTCTCTGTTATGTGATGCAGGGGAGATTGGGCGACGCCTTGAATGAATATAAAAAAGTATTGGGGCTGGAATCCTGCTTTGTCAGAAAGGGTTTTGCTGCTGACTGCAAAAAAACAATTTCCATGATTGATCAGGCCATACGTGAGTACGAGGACGATTTAAGAGAAAGGCCTGATTATGTTGAGGCGTATCTTAAATTAGCCTGCGCCTATGTAGAGAAGGGGGCGCTGGATGCGGCCGTTGAAAATATAAAAAAGGTAATATCTTTAGAACCTGACCGGCTGGAAGCCCGTGTCTGCCTGGGTTGTTTTTATGCAAAGAAGTGGATGCTGGACGAGGCAATAAAGGAGTTGGAGGAGGCAAAACAACTGAGAGGCCGTATTATTGAAAAGCTCATTACGGAGGCGGAACGCTTTATCCACGACGGCATGTTTGATAATGCAATATCAGTGACAAGAGAGGTTGTGAATATAGATGCCGGGAATAAAAAGGCGCTCTGGCTGCTTGCGATGGCGTATGGTAAAAAAGGCGAGATGGACGAAGCGGGTAATGTTTGCAAAGAGGCCGTCGGTTTGTATCCAGACGACGTCCAAGCATACGTGTTACTCGGATGGATTTACGCACAACATGAGTTGTTTGCAAATGCAATGAATCTGGCAGAACAGGCGATTCGAATAGAGCCTGAAGATACCGACGTTCGGGCATTGATGGCCAATATCTACGCATCTCAAAATCAGGTGCGTGAAGCGATAGAGACGTACAATATAATTAATAACAGAACGTCAGAAAAAAATAATATTGGTACAGACTATGGCTGGGTGAGAGGGAATGTTTCTTCGGTGGATCAAAAGCTGAGAGAGGTACTGGATATTTTGGAGATGAAACCTGACTATCCGGAAGCCTATTTGTGTTTAGGGTGGCTGTATTGGAAAAATGGAGAAGCAGAGAAGGCGATTGATGCTTTCAGGAAGGCGATTGAATTAATGCCGGATTCATATAAGGCCCATCTTTATTTGGGAAACGTGTATGTGCAGAAGGGAGAAATAAAGGATGCGTTTACCGAATATAACAAGGTATTGGAGATTGTATCCAAAAAAGCTCAGGATAATATGTCTCTGGGATTGGAATTCGTTAAAAAAGGAGACCCAGGGCAGGCCATAAACTATTTCAACGAAGTGTTAAGGGTCGATCCTGAATGCGAAGAAGCATATAAACTACTTGCGGATGCCTATGAAAAAAAAGGACTGTATGGCGTAGGGATGGCCTTGAGATTACAGGTTGAGAGGTTTAAACCAGGGGTGAATGATTAAATCAGGCTGCCTTTGGCTGCGCCTTTTCTTTTATTGTAGCGCGACATTTATGTCGCTTATGCGGGATAAATCCCGCGCTACATTCTTACTTTCAAATTCCTATACGTTAAATTAGGCCTTCGGCGACTTTTAACAACGTAGTGGCAATTCATGAATTGCCACTACAGGGTCTGTTTGAAATTTCTGTACATAAATTTAGTGGGAGACATTTATGATAGATAAAATTAAGTATCACATCGTTTTTGGTGGAATGTTATTCATGGTATTGTGTTTCACTGAAGCCTTTTCTATCTGCCTGTCTTTTGCGAATGGGCAGGGTTTGCCTCATTCAGTATTATCGAAATTACAAGCAGAGGATAATCCCGGCTGGAAGGTGGTGTGGGACAAACAGACATCGGTGGCCAAACGGCTGTTTAATGCAAAAAGCAAGGTTTTCCCGGGTAAACCACAGGATGCGGCAAGGGAGTTTTTGGCAATGTATCACGGGCTCTTTGGGTTGCCGCCAGACCTCAGAAATTTGCAGATAAGAGAGAGCATAAAAACACCTCTGGGTGAGCGGGTGATATTCAGGCAATACCATAATCAGATACCGGTTATGGGCGCTGAGGTTGACATGCATATTTCCCGCAAAAACAGTATCTTCTGTGTAGAAAATCACTGTATTCCGAATATTACGATAGACACACAACCATCTGTTGAAAAGGGTGACGCAGTGGGTACGGCGGAAAGGGCATTGGGAGTTGATGCGGCTAAGGTTGAGAAGGTGTCGTCAGAGCTGGTGATTTTGCCCAGCGGCCCTGACCAGCATCTGGCGTGGAGGGTAATTGTCTCAAAAAAAGGTCTGATCGACAGGACGTGGCTGGTGTACGTTGATGCAAAGAAAAAGGGGTGGGTGCTATACAAAAAGAAGCTCCAGAGTTCTGCTGCGGGGACAGGCAGTGTTTATACGGAAAATCCCATTACGACTCCTGATTTTACTACGGTTACTTTGAATAATTTGACCGATAATACTTCTTTGTTGGAAGGGGGGTACGGGAAGCCTTATAATGCCAATTGCCTGGAAACGGCAGAGGACACATCGGATCTTTCAGGCCTTTCTACGGTGTCTTCATCAAATAGGGATTATAGTTATGCCAATATAAATGATACCCGGCTGGAAGAGGTTATGGCGTATTATCATCTGAACAGGGTACATGATACGCTGAAATCAAATTATGGTTTCAGCAGTTTAGACAATCAGGTGCCTATGTTTGTAAATGCCCAGGACCCTGATTATCCTTGGAAAGGCTACGATAATGCCTTTTATTCGAGGGATGATAATTTCTCTTCGACGGGTTATTTACTCTTTGGTTGCGGGGATGAACTCAACAACCTCGGGCTGGATTCTGATGTAATTACCCATGAGTATGGTCATGCCGTTCTGGATCATATCCAGCCGGAATTATACGAGGTTATCGAGCATAATTACAGCGGGGCCATTCATGAGTCTGTGGGAGATACGATGGCATCATATTTTGGGACTAATGGAATCATTGGCGAATGGGGATTGACTGCGAGATATGGTTCGGGAGACTATACGCGGGATATGGACAATACCCGCAAATATCCTGATGATGTATATGAGCCATCGTACGGCGTGTCAGAAGTGCATTATACCGGGGAGATACTTAACGGGGTTTATTGGGATATAAAGGATGCCGTGGGGACGGATACGGCATTCCAGTTGTTTTTTTCAGCCATAAATTTGCTTCCCAACGATGCCAACTTCTTTGACATGAGAGATGCATGGGTAACTGCTGATAGCAGCGTAAACGACGGGGCAAACACGGATGCAATCGAGACGGCGTTTGCCAATCGCGGCATTGAAGGCGATGATCCGGGTAATAACGCAACCTGGAAATTAAACAAGCTGGTTTTTTACAAATACGATCCCGATACAGGCATTGTGAAGAAACGAAAGACATTTAAAAGGGGGGATGATATCCTGATTTACGTAAAGGCGAATATTTCGAATGTAACGCCTGCCTATAATCTTATAGCCAAAGATATAACCTTGACTGCAAGTGGTGAGGATGTATCGGGAGAATTTGATGGCTACCTAAATTACGAAGAGGCCGTAAAAGGGCTGCATGAGTATCAGGTTGCTTATCTCACATCCGACTCGGTAAGCGGGAAAGTAAAAGTGAAAGTAAAGGTCAGAATGGGCGGTACGAATACGGTGAAAGTAAAGACGGGGACGTTTACCATAAAGTAGCGGTAGCGGTTCTTTTGAAAATTTCCTGGAAAAGAAGACCTGCTTAGGATATGTTCATGAGTAGAGCGCCCTGCGGCACATGCCTGTAAAAATATTTTTAATTTTAAAAGCTCGATAAAAATATCCCTGTTGTCATTCCAATCCTTGATGAAGTTGGGAAATTTGCGGCAAAGTTACACGCCGAGGGAAAGCCCTGGAAGGGTGAGGTGTTTGCCTGGCAAGCGGAGTATAACCCTGAGCGGCCACAGCCACTGCTTGATTCTAAGATGACATTTACACCTGCGGATTTTTGCATCGGCGAGAGTGGCATTTGGTTCTTCTCGATCGTGTGGGAGTATGGCAAAGATGCTGAGCCAGTAGAGTTTTTAGATGATAAAAATATTCTGACAGTGGCTGGCAGAGTGGAGGAATATAAAGAAGATGCCTTTCATAATATCCTCTTCAAATTCTTAAACTCGGAATGGGTTTATAATAGTAAGATTATTACCAATAACTTGACCATCTTGCATATCTTCCGTATACAGTAATGAGCAATTATTCTCTAAAGCAGACGCTATTATAAGGCTGTCCCAGTACGAATAATTTGAATCTTTTTTTATCTGGAGGGCTTTTTTTATAGTGCTTTCCTTCACAGTGGAAAACTCTAATGCTTCAATAAAGTTGTATACTAAAGTAGTTATTTCTTCTAACTCCAAGAGGTTTTTCGAAAGGCAAACACTTATAAATTCACTTAAAACTTGGGAGCTAATATAGACCTCCTGGCTTGAAAAGATTACCTCTTTCGCCTTTATCTTTTTGCGTTCTTCAGCACTTATGAAATATATGAGGATGTTTGTATCTGCGAATATTTTATCTGGCATGTATTTCTTCTCTGTTGAATTTGTAACCTGCAGGAAGTTTTACGTTATACTTTTTGAAAATAGCTTCTAATAGTCTCTTTCCCTTTTTTTGCATTTTGACAATAGTAATATTTTCTCCCTTAAGGACTTTTTTAACCTTTTCAAGTTCCTCGTCTCTTTCTATTTCGATGATTATCTTCATCACATACCTCCCCGTTATTACATGATAAATACATAATAAGTTATTGATATTAAAAGGTATCTAACAACCTATTTCAACGTTATTCTTTGTAGAAACCATAATCGAACTGTCTCCCGTATTTATCATTCAGGACAAGGAACTACTTTTCAACGGGCTATTGTTTCACCTTGCCGTATCCCTTTGTCTTCCAGTCCTTGTCGTAAATCGTAATATAGCCATCTTTAATAAACATGTGCTCCTTTACCCTTCCCTGATTATTGTATACATCAATTACCTGCCGTTCTGTCTGATCTTCTTCAACGTAGGGGAAAGAAGCACAACCTGCAATCATGATGCATAGGATGGAGACGACAACAGTTTTTAAGGTCATTTTATACCTTCCCGGACGAAATTAAGATTTCCTGCAAATCAGGATTATTATAACAATTTGGTTTTTTGAATTAATAATGCTGCAGGCTTAATAAATCCATCCGAAGTACTTATTATTCGCCCACTCGAGTGTTAAGTTTCAATCAGTTTATCCTTTATAAAATCGAATGCATCTGGAAACTCATTCCAATTAAAACAACTTTCATTGATGCTAATTTGAAAAGAAAAATTATTTGCCTTTTTCTCTGGCGTTGGCTGTGGTTGGTCCCATCCTTCACTTACTGGTACGTTATCATCTCTCCCTTGCCAAAGCTATGTACCACTTCGTTCGTAATGTTTTAACGTTTCAAGAGGGGCTTCTATTAGAATGCTGCGGTACCCTGTTTGACTTTTTTCCGTTGGACGAATAATAACCATCCAATAGCGTTTTGGGTTTTTACGAGCCTTTTCAACTTCTCTGATAGACCAATATATTGCACTAGCCTTTGCATGTTTTACTTCGATATGGTATGCTCCCTTTTGGTCATTCGTTAATACGATATCGCTTTCCAAGTTATCTTCGTCCCTTTCGGGGCGGTCACCGATACGCCATTCATAAGGTTCAAGGCGTTTTTTCAATTCATTGCGGAACCAATCTTCAGCTTCCTTCCCTTTGTCTTTTCTAATCTGTGTGCTTCTCTGCGTTTTGCTGGGTTCAACTTCTTCTTTGGATTGTATTGAGAACTTTTCACCCTCCATACGTGTTGAACGTGTTATCGTACTATTTTTTTCTGGATAGTTTGGAGACGAAGGTTCTATGAATACTTCCGGTAAAGGCAGCTTCGGTTTGTTTTCCTCTGTCGCCAAGGTCGGTAAAGAAGTATCAGGAATGTTAGACATCTCCAATTCGTGAACACTGTTCTCAGGGACTCCTGCTTCCTGAAGGCGTCTCAATACTTCATCCCAATTTTCCGTTTTCAAAATGTTTTCAAAAAGACTGGAGATGCCACGTTGAGGACTGCCATCAGCCAGAGCAAGACCAAATCCTTCCCATCTATTATCTTCATCAATTAAGAATGTCTTGTCTTCTTTGATCCTGAAGGGTCGAGGAATATCACTTGCGATTTCTTGCCCATCCTTGCAAATTTTTAATTTTAAGTTTTTTACTACTTCTATTAGAAGGTGATCTGGCTTGGGAAGTTTAATGTCGCCTTGAATTGCCTTGAGTGCTTTATACCTTTTTAGATAGCGTTCCTTTGTGGAGGTACTCAAAGCCTCGTTTTTCCCTTCCGAATAATCTCCCACCGAAATCTTATCAGACAGTCGCTCGATATTGAACAGCTCATTTATGCGTTCTCCTTCTTGTAACTCCAGAATAAAAAGTGAATAACCACTTTTCAGAAGGGCATTACGGGTTGACCGTTCGTTTAAATACCCCTCGTCAACCCAATAAACTTCGGATTTTCGTTTAAATTCGAGGATTTCATTTTCATCGCGCCAGACTATGCATGGGATTTTATCTATGTTCGTCAACCTTGAAACATCTTTAAAGGTCAGGACTTTTTCCCATAGTTTTTTTACGCTTCTAAGCGTCTTCTCTTTATCTGGAAAAGATGCAACATGCCCAGGAAGGTCATTAAGCCAGTTACTCCATTGTGGTTCATCTTCACGGGGCAATGTTTTACGAACTTTGAGAGTTTTTACTAATAAGGTTTCAATGTCACGCCCTTCTTGATTATCTTCCAACGCGATGTTAATTTCCGGCAACAGACCTTCAAGACCTTTCCTCGGCAGATAACCATCAGAAGGGGATATCCATTTGTCTCTGTAAATCAGACTGAGTTTGCATGGGAGCCATTCAACTTTGCTCAATTGCCAGAAAGCAAAAGAGTTATGAAAACTTGAATTATTACTGTTTTCTACTCTATCGCTGTAATCACCACCCCTTGTACAAGTAAATGTCATGTTACGCATATCCCACATGTGTTCAGCAAGTGGTTTAATAAATTTTATGCGGTCTAATGCCTTTGGGGGTAACGCATCGGGAAAGTATTCGATAGCCCATTGTTTTTTTAGCTTCGTATCACGTTCAAACTCACTTTTCCCATAATATTCTTTTGGGGATAGCGAATTGCAATACTTTTCCCAATAATTGTCCGGAATGAGGCCTTTCCAGCAATTTGGCGGGTATTTTGGATATCCCTTAAAAGCAATCTCTTCTTGCTCGGTCTTTGCCACAAACTTTAGTACTTTAGGTTCCCATGATACCCCTGCATATCTAAGTTTTCCTTTTATAACATTTCTAACCTCATTCCTGAATGATTCTTCCCAATCTTTCAAAGGGCTTAGTATCCCACGGTCAGGAATTTTCTTGAAAAATTCGTCAAAGCTGTCTGGACCATCCCATGATTTCCCCGCATAGCATCTCCATGCGGGCATCCATCCTTTGTCAGTTGGAAAGTGACTTGCCCTTGCCATTCTGTTTTGCTTATCAGTATCCCAGAATATTGGTTTTGTATCATCAAAAGAATGATTCTCACCCCAAGCCAGATAGAGTTTCAGGGCTTCCCAACCATAGTTCTTCCACCATTCTTGCTGATCAATCCTTTGCTCCAAATGTGGTATTAGTACGGAATCGATAAGCTCTTCTTTTTCACCACGAAGCAAGCCATTCTTTAAAAACTCTTCCCAACATTTTTTGCTTTCATTATCTTCTTTCTTTTCGTAACTCTGGATTAAACCAAGAATTTCCTCGTGTAATATGTCAATCGTTAACCATCCAGGCAAAGGCTCGTCCAGATTTTTTTGAACAAGTGGTTTTTGCTCCTTTGACAGTGAACGTGCTTTCCCATTCTTAGTCCACCAGCAGGGAACCTTACGACAGTTATTCAGAAAATCTTCTCGCTCTTTGCCATACCGAGGAGTGTAACTTGCCACAACCTCATGCATCGTTTTCAGTGATTCCCTGCAATCATCCAGATTACTATTGCCGCAATTCTGGAGAATTACTGGATATTGCTCGTTTTCTACGTTCTTTGCACCGAAAAGCTCCAATGCCTTTTTACATTTTTCGTCTAAAACCAATTCTTGCTCTGCAAGATTTATTCCCTTAACTTCTTCCAATGTGGAATCTACAACTTTGCCAAGATTATGTTTCCACAAACGAACGTTACCAGGAGTTGTCTTGCTTCCTCCCACACACGGTACAAACTCCTTTCCGGCTAATTTTTCCTTGATGATTTTCCACAGAAAGGAAGCAACTGTATCCTGTTCTGGTTCCCGCTCTGGCACTAAAGCCCGGAGTATTGTTGAAGCCGGAACGCTGTCAACAATACGGGAGATTAAGTCTGTAAATTTATCCTTATGGCTATTATGTCCCTGCGGATTGCGGACGTGTTTACGGTTTTGCTCCAGGTCAAATGAGCCATGTATTAGAGCATGAAAGGGAAGGTATTCAGAGGTTGGTAAGAATACATAAAGGGGGTGCGTTTTATCAAATGAGGACGGTTTTACTTCTTTCAAAGGGAGAGAAATTGCCACGCTATGACGTTTACTGCCACTTTCACCACTCCAGGTATCTGCCCATAAACGATATTGAAACGTTTTCCCTTCAATTTCCTCTTTAATGGAAATATCGCAATCTGTCAACTCTCCGGGTTTTTCACGCTTGCATGAATAAATTCTGCTGGCTTGTTTTGGAAGTATTATTTTAAGAATTTCAATATACTGAAAAAAGATCATACATTCAGGAGTAAATTTTTCTAACCACTCTTGGACGATGCCTTCTTTCCCTTCTCTGAAAGGGAGCCGTATAACAGTCACAAAATCTTTTTGGAGTTCTTTAACAATTGAACTTGGCGAAACATCGTGGGGTATTCGGAAAGTGAGGGGAGGAACATTTTCAATTTCCTTGATTTCTTCTTTAATTAATTTCTGAGTCTTTTTAGCCGAAAAACAAAAATTGAATTCCCTTGAGTAAATTTCTGGTTCTACTGTTACCTCTAATACAGATTTAAACCCCAAACCCTTTACACCAATAAGATTGGATGGCGACGTACCTTTGGGGGCCATAGCATCATCTGCATTTTGTAATAGCTCCCAGATAGCACGACCTCCATAATCCAGTTGGGTTTCCCTTTCACCTGAATAGTCTTCCTTTAACCTGTTGAAATCCCTTTTATAGGTTTCAATTTCACGATCTCTTATTGCCTTAATAAGATTTGTTTCCTCTGGGTTTTGGTCAAAAGGTTTGTAATCTTGTTTTCCACTCAGATGAGAGGCGCATAACGATATTACGCCTAGTCGGTCAAAGGGTGTACCGGTATTAGCAACCAGTAAAGCGTCATCTTCAATTTTAATTAAACAGGAACGTAAATTGTTCATATAACATGAATTTAACCGTTTAGAAACGATTGGAATGCCTTCGTCGTTTACATACCAACGAGATAATGATAATCGTTTTAAGACCACCAAATCCTACCGTGAGTCTTTGTTTTCTGTTAGCCAGGAGTGTCATAGGGATTCTGTTCAGTGAAATTCAGTGTCCTTCCGTGGTATGGTGTTGCCTTTCCTTTCAATCCATCCTCCGCCCACAACAACATCATCCTGATAGAAAACGACTGCCTGTCCTGGTGTGATGGCCCTCTGCGGGTCTTTGAAAACGACACGCACCCTGTCTGATTCATAAGGATGCACTATGGCGGGCGCTGGCGCGTGATTATACCGAATCTTTGCCTGTACTTCTAAAGGTGACTGCAAGGTGTCTATGGAAATCCAGTTTAGCGTAGAAGCTACCAATCCGTCTTCCATGAGTTCCTCGTCTGTTCCAATGACAACGGTATTTTCCTGCGGGTTTATGTCAACTACATAGCGTGGTGTGCCAAGGGCGATACCAAGTCCCTTCCGTTGCCCAATAGTGAAAAAAGGCGCCCCCGGATGCCTTCCCAGAACATTTCCACTGGTGTCTTTTAAAACACCCGGAGTTATACTACTCCCGAATCTTTCGTACAAAACGGTATGGTAATTATTGTCCAGGACAAAACAGATATCCTGACTCTCAGGTTTGTCCTTGGTTTTCAGGTTCAGGTCTTTTGCGATCTGGCGTACGGATTCTTTCGTTATCGTGCCCAACGGAAAGAGGGTTCTTGAGAGTTGATCCTGATTCAATGAAAACAACACATATGACTGGTCTTTGCGTGCATCAATGCCCTTTTTGAGGAGGTATCTGCCCTGTGATTTTTCTACCCTTGCGTAGTGTCCCGTAGCAATATAATCGGCATTGAGCATCCTGGCAAAATCCAGCAGTTTCCCGAATTTCAATTCCTGGTTGCAGACAATACACGGGTTGGGCGTCCTGCCATTGAGGTATTCGGTGCAAAAGGCATCAATGATGCGATCAAAGGCTTCTTTAAAATTTAAGACGTGGAACTGGATGCCGAGTTGGTCTGCCACGCTGCGGGCGTCGTTCGCATCTTCCAGGCTGCAGCAGACCTTTGTCCTGGTTACCGTATCAAGTTTATCGAGACCGAGGCGCATGAATAAACCGACGACCTCGTAGCCCTGCTCGACCAGCAAATGTGCGGCGACACTGCTGTCAACGCCGCCGCTCATGGCAATAACGACTTTTGTCTTCATGTTTTAAAAGGAACCACAGATTTCACAGATTACACGGATTAAATGTCACAAAGAATGTTTATGTATACCATAATGGTAGGAACTGGAAGTTTTCAGCCTCTACACGATTAAAATCTTAGTGGTACAGGGGTAAATGAAAGAAGAAATATGATAAATAGAATAACGCCGAGTATCTTACGCTTGCGGTCAAGTGTGGCAATCTCATCTGTGGGGGAGGGGTGGCGAAATCCGAAGAGCAGGAGCAGTATGGCAAAAACCATCCAGCCTGGATACATGAATATGGCGATTACACAGAAAAGGAAGATGCCTATACGATAAACAATACTGCTTTTTTTGCCCAATAGGGCGTACATAATGTGTCCGCCATCGAGCTGTCCAATGGGCAACAGATTAAGAGCCGTAACGAATAATCCCGCCCAGCCTGCAAAGGCAACGGGGTGAAGGTAAATATCCATGCCTTCGGGGAGATGGCCGAATACGAGTTTGGAAAGAAATGAGAACAAAATCGGTTCTCCGAGACCCAGGTATTGGGATGAATCGCTGGGCACCGGACGTACGTCAGAGAGATTTAAGCCTATAATAATGGCAGGAACGGCAAAGAAAAGTCCCATCAGCGGGCCTGCAGCGCCTATATCAAACAATGCCTTCTTGTCGGGTATAAGTCCCTTCATCTTGATCACGGCGCCAAAGGTGCCAAAAGGCGGAAACGGGAGCGGCAGGAAATAAGGCATGGTGGCTGCGACATGATATTTGCGGCACATGAAAAAGTGCCCCAACTCATGGGAAAGCAGTATCGTCATGATGGTGATCGAGTACCACAGCCCGTTCACGTAATAGGTCGTCAAAAAAGTCGCAATGAATAGCAAGACGTGGATACGCGCCTTGCTAAAAAAGTTTGACGAATTGAATTCTTCCAAAGCCATTTAGTTATTTATTCCGAAATTGTTTTGGAATCAAGGCAATCCCCCTTAGAAAAGGGGGATTTAGGGGGTTGTGTTTTTTTGATAATTTTACAACCCCCTTTGCCCCCTTTTTTAAGGGGGATTTTTTGCCTTTTTGCTGGTTCAATCGTCCTCGATTGAACCAAAATGTTTCGGTTCAGGCTACAAGCCCGAACCAGCACAGAAAAATATTATCAGAAAAGGATAGCAAATTCAATGGTATTTGAATTATTCAAACGAATTCCTCAACAATTAAGGTGGCTGAAGACCTAAATTTTTATTGACATCGTTATGCCATATTAGGCATAATGAATGACAAAATTCATATGAAAGCGAAATTTAAGATATGGCTGGAAGAAAAGGGCGGCATCGCCTTTGCCGAAGGACGTAAGATGCTGCTGGAGTCTGTAGACCGTCTGGGGTCTTTGAATGCCGCGTCCAGGGAATTAGGCATGTCGTATCGGGCGGCGTGGGGAAAGATCAAGGCCACAGAAAAGGTGTTGGGTATAAAATTGTTGAAGGTTGCCACGGGTGGGAAGGGAGGCGGCGGGGCAACCCTGACGCCCGAAGCACGTGAACTGATTTCAAAGTATAAAAAATTTAACGATAGAATAGCCACTCTGATGAAAAAGGAATACAATCGAATTTTTGAAAATTTCGAAATCCGAATATCTAAATCCAAAACAAATTCAAATACGAAATGACAACTTTCTTTTGTCGTTAACTGTAATATGGCAAACAGGCTTTGCGGAAAAATTGTCAATGTGATTCAAGGCCAAATCCATTCTCATGTGCAAATTTTATGGAAGGAGATACCCTTGAGCGTCATAATTACAAAGGCTTCATGCGAAGACATGCATCTTTCGGCGGGTGATACTATTCATGTGCTTGTAAAGGGTACGGATATTATGCTCGCAAAATCCTTTTCAGGCATGTTGAGCGCAAGGAACAGGGTAAGAGGGATCGTAAAACAGATTATCCAGGGGGACGTGTTGTCAAAGGTCTTTGTGGAATCTCAGGGAGACATGCTCCACGCCTTTATTACCAATACTTCTTTAAGGGAAATGAACATTTGCGAGGGTGATGAAGTTACAGCGATTGTTAAATCAACCGAATTGATATTGTCAAAGGAAGCAAGTCATGCAGCAAATTAAGGTATTACACTGTAAAAACTGCTTCTTTTGGCAGGTATTTTACCACCCCTTCATCCCCTCCTTCGCAAGGAGGGGAAAGAGGAAGGTTAAATGGTTGTTACAATGTACAGTAGTGATATTTTTGACGATTTATTTTTCCAGCAACGTTTGGGCGGTTGAAAAGATACTTATCGCCGCGGCCTCTGATTTGAATTTTGCCATGAATGAGATTTGTCGCGACTTTGAAAAGACACATCCCGGCATCAGGGTGGAAGTTTCGTATGGCTCTTCGGGTAATTTTTATGCACAAATTAAGCAGGGTGCTCCTTTTGATATATTTTTTTCTGCTGACGCTTCTTATCCAGAGCGTCTTGAAGAAGAAGGTTTTGCCGTGAAAGGCCAACGAAAAATTTACGCTATTGGAAAGATAGTGCTTTTGGTACCCAAAAATTCATCATTAAATCCCCAAAAGGGACTCATTATTGTTCTCAATCCCAAGATAAAAAAAATAGCCATCGCGAACCCTAAACACGCCCCGTATGGGCGTGCTGCGGAGGAGTCGCTTCGGTATTACGGACTTCTGGACAAGGTTCAGGGCAAGCTGGTCTTTGGCGAAAACATCTCACAGACGGCGCAATTTGTTCAGACAGGCGCCGCCGATGCCGGAATTATTGCCATGTCGCTGGCGATTTCACCCGGCATGTCTGAGAGTGGAAGCTACTGGATTATTCCTACTGAATCGTATAGCAGGCTGGAACAGGCATATACCGTGCTGCAAAGAGGTAAAGACAAATCCAGCGTAAAGACTTTTTTAGAGTTTGTACAGGCGAAGAAAGGGAAAAAAGTACTTTCCGATTACGGATTTATTTTACCCTAACCCGAACAAGTCGGAAAAGGCCGTAGTGGCAAGGCGCGCCTTGCCACTACTTGAAATATTTTTATAATGTACTAACATCAATGAATTTTGCTGCGCCACTTTTCTTATCATTAAAACTTTCCCTTGTTACCATGGTCTTGTTGTTCATCGTGGGTATTCCGGTTGCCTATTGGCTTGTTTTTTCAAAGACACGATGGAAATTTATTGCAGAATCCGTGGTGGCATTGCCCCTCGTGCTTCCTCCAACTGTTTTGGGTTTTTATCTCCTTATGATTGTCGGAGGTAACAGCTTCATTGGGCAATGGTATGAGGCTGCATTCAATAAGACCCTTGCATTTTCCTTTGAAGGGCTTGTTCTGGGTTCGTTCATTTATAGTCTCCCCTTTGCCGTGCAGCCTTTTCAGACGGCTTTTGCAGGGGTTGACAGAAAATTACTCGAAGCATCGTGGTCATTGGGCCGGTCGCATGTATACACCTTCTTTTCTGTTATCCTGCCCCTGTCCCGTCAGGGTATTATTACGGGTTGTGTGCTTTCTTTTGCTCATACCCTGGGCGAATTTGGGGTCGTACTCATGATTGGCGGAAACATTCCGGGGATTACGAAGGTTGCTTCGGTGGCCATTTACGACGAGGTGCAGTCGCTGAATTATGGGAGTGCGAATATATATTCGGCGATACTGTTGTCTTTCTCATTCATAATCCTTGCCGCAGTTTATTTTATAAACAGAAGATTTATACGGACTGTCTAATGTGCTGAATATTTCACTTCAAAAAACTTGGAAAGAGTTCCGGCTGGACGTGGCCTTTGAAATCCCCCGTGGAAAGGTAACGGCATTATTTGGGCCTTCCGGAGCGGGTAAATCAAGTATCCTGCGCATTATTTCCGGTTTGGAAATGGCCGATAGCGGAATAGTCCTCCATGGAAAAGAAGTATGGTTTAACGAAACACAAGGAATTCATCTTCCCCCGCAGTGGCGTTCCGTTGGCTTTGTATTTCAGGACTTTGCCTTATTTCCCCATCTGACGGTGGAGAGAAATGTCGCTTACGGAATAAAGGAAAAAAAACGATTGAACGAATTAAAAGATCTCATATCCCTTGTAGGCTTATCCGGCTACGAACGTCATTACCCTGCTCAGTTATCCGGGGGACAAAAACAAAGGGTTGCTTTGATTCGGGCGCTTGCAAGAAAACCGGACATCCTCCTGCTTGATGAACCGCTTTCTGCCCTTGACTGGGAGACACGCAGGCAATTGCAGGAAGATTTAAAAAAGATCATAACACAGTTTCATGTAACAACCCTTTACGTGACCCACGATGTAACCGAGGTATATAAACTGGCAGACTATGTGGTTGTGCTGGAGTCCGGAAGGGTTGTGAAGGAGGGAACGCCGGAAGAGGTTTTTCTGGGAAAAAAGTTAAGCACCCGTATCCAGATTGTAGGGAAGGTAATTGGTATAGAATCTGATTCTATCATGGCAGCGGTTACCGTTATGCACGACGACCAGTATTTTAAGACCCTGATTGATACGGAAGAGGTTGATAGGTTGAATTTAAAGGTGGGGGATGATGTCGTTATCGGCGCTAAATCTTCCGATGTAATTTTATTTAAAGTCTTAACATAATCTTAACACAGTCTTAACAATTTCTTAACAATAGAAGGGTATAAAATGAATTTACTATAAATATAACCGAGGTTATTTCGGAGATACCTGGGAATTTTAAAAGAAGGTCATTTTTCTTATGCAAGTTGAAAAAGGTATAAGAGGGCGACAGAAGGCAAAGATAAAATTAGAGGGACTGACCTTTTATTACGGGCAATATAAGGCCATAGACAATGTTTCCATGGGGTTCCTTGAGTGTAAGGTTACGGCCATCATAGGGCCTTCGGGTTGTGGAAAATCGACTTTGGTTAAGTCAATTAATCGTATTTCCGAAATAACCAGCGATGTGCTGGTTGATGGAAAAGTATTATTGGATAACAAAAATGTGTATGATCGGGACGTTGACCTTGTCGATCTCAGACGACGCGTTGGCATGGTATTTCAGAGACCGAATCCTTTTCCCAAATCCATTTATGATAATGTGGCATTCGGCCCGAGGCTGTCCGGAGTAAGTAATAAGAAACGATTGGATGAGATAGTGGAATATAGTTTGTCCAAGTCGGCCCTCTGGAATGAAGTTAAAGATCGGTTAAATCAGAGTGCGATTGGACTTTCCGGGGGACAGCAGCAACGGTTGTGTATTGCCCGTGCACTGGCGGTTGACCCTGAAGTTCTGCTGATGGACGAACCCTGTTCTGCGCTTGATCCAACGGCAACAGCGAGGATCGAAGAGTTAATCGAGGACTTAAAAAAATATTACACGATAGCGATTGTTACCCATAACATGCAGCAGGCGGCGCGCATTTCGGATTATACAGGATTTTTATTGAACGGGCAGTTGATAGAGTATAATATAACTACAGAGATATTTACAAACCCTGATAAGAAAGTTACAGAAGATTACATCACGGGGCGATTCGGATAATATGGAAAGACATTTTGATCAACAATTAGGGGCGCTCAGGAAAAATCTCATCCAGATGGCCTCCATGATAGAGACGGCAATTGCCAATGCCGTGAAATCACTGATCGAGAGGGACAGTGATTTGGCGCGCCTCGTTGTGCAAAATGATGAGCAGGTGGACGCCCTGGAACTGGAGATTGATAAACAATGTGTGGATTTGCTGGCATTGCGGCAGCCATTGGCTATTGACCTCAGGTTTATTACATCGTCAATCAAGATTACCAACAATCTGGAGCGCATGGGCGACCTTGCCGTCAATATTGCGGAACGCGTGATTCCCCTCTGTCAGGAGCCGCAACTGAAACCACTCATTGATATTCCGAGGATGGCAACGATTACCCAGACCATGGTCAAAGACAGTATCGACGCCTTTGTAAACCGGGATACAGAACTGGCACGTTCGGTGTACGAGCGGGACTCCACGGTAGATGCCCTGAATGATCAGATATTCCGGGAATTATTGACTTACATGATGCAGGATCCGGCAAATATAACGCGGGCAGTCCATCTGATCCTGATTTCCCGTCATCTGGAAAGGATCGCCGACCACTCCACCAATATTGCTGAAGAAGTTGTATATATCGTCAAAGCAAAGGTCGTCAAACACCGCGCCTATAGCCTGGATGAACAATAGGTGTCTATCAAAAATAATAACGCCACATATTTACGAGCATCACCTTCGCCAGCGGCGAGTTCAAGTTCCAAACTTCTATACATACTGCTGGCAATTGTGCCACTATGTGTTTTCCTGAACTCACTCTATAGCGGATTTGTTTACGACGACATCGGGGTTATCGATACCACCTGACAAACGTTATCCTCCACACACTAAATAGTGTTCTCTTGTATGCCATACTTTTGCGGCTTATAAGGCTTCGTTCGGTCGCATTGTTATCGGCCATACTATTTTCAATTCATCCCTGCGTGACGGAGGCCGTAAACGCCGTCAGTTACAGGGAAGATATATTTGCTGCCTTGTTTATTTTTCTGTCATGCCTTTGCCTGATCTTATCGAAGAAGACGGTTTATTACGTACTATCTCTTATATCCTATCTGTTAAGCCTGTTTTCCAAAGAGACGGCGATTGTGATGCCGTTGTTTATCCTTTTGTATTGGGTCTTATTTATGCGGAAATACCCTTCTTCGCTTTCAACCGTTCAAAAAGATACGATACGTTCTCCTTCTGTTTTACGGACAAGCAGCGACGAATCATTCAGTCCTGCAAAATCAAGGTGGGCGAGGGATTTTATCAACTACTACCTTGGTTACGTCCTGATAAGTCTTTTTTATTTATGCATACGCTTTATTATTTTAAAAAATCCGCTGGAGGTTTCTGTTGGTTATGTAAAAGGAAGCATCGCGATAAACTTCATGACTATGGCCAAAATACTGGCTTCGTATGTGAAACTCATGTTTCTTCCGATTCACCTGAGCGCGGACTATACGATTGCCCCCGTCCTGTCAATCTTTGATGCCTCCTTTATTACAAGTCTTATCCTGCTTGCAGTTGTGGGTGTTATTATTTTTAAAACTATAAATGGCAATACATCTTTATCTGTTTTGAACAGGAATCGGATAAATAGTTTGTTCATGCCTTGTTTTTTTATAGCGCTGCTGCCGGTCTTAAACATTATACCGATTGGGCACATCATGGCGGATCGCTATCTCTATCTTCCGGCTGCCGGATTTTGTACCGTGATAAGCGGGCTTTTATTCAACAGGGTAACTACTCAATCTCCTGTAAAGAAACAGGGGAAATTTCCTGTTTATCGCCACAGCATGTTGAACAAGTACACCTTTACTGTTCCACTAATATCAATAATATGCGTTTTTTTTATCACAAAGACTGTTTTGAGAAACATGGATTGGCGGAATGAATTTACCTTCTGGACAAAAATTCTTCTCGAGCAGCCGCAGAATTACGATGCGCATAATAATCTGGGAAATTATTTCTATAAGCAGGGGGCGCTGGACAGGGCAATTTGTGAACTGGAAGAGGCCGTCAGATTGAAAAAGAATTACCCCGAAGGGCATAACAGCCTGGGAACGATGTATATAGACAAAGGGCTTATTGATAAGGCTATTACGGAGTATATTGAGGCAGTAAAATATAAGCCTGTATTCCCACAGGCTTACTATAACCTTGGGAACGCCTGTATTAAAAAGGGTATGGTGGATGACAGCATTAAGTTTTTTGATAAGGCAATTAGCCAGGGTATGTATAATCCCCAAATTTTTAATAACCTCGGCAGTGCGTATATGAAAAAGGGCATGGTGGACGAGGCCGTTGTGCAGTATCAAAGGGCGTTGTCGGTCTATAAGGACTTTGCTGAGGTACACAGTAATTTGGGTTACGTGTACACAGAAAAAGGTGATTTAGACAGGGCCGTGTATGAACTCAGAGAGGCGTTGCGGCTGCAGCCCAGCCATGCCAATGCCCACAACAATCTGGGGGCAGTCTATTGCCAGCAGGGGTTATGGGATATGGCGCTCGACGAATTCATGAAGGCCGTCAGATTCGATCCGAAAAATGCCAGCGCACACAAAAATATCGGCATGATTTATTTTACAAAAGGGGACAAACAAAGGGCAAGGGAGCACCTCCTGCAGATGCTGAAATACGACCCGAATTACTTGAAGGATGCGGGTATTTATGCAATCGTCTCACAACTCGGGTTAATAAAGGAATAACAATTTATCGCACACACCTTCCCCCTCTCAAGAGGGGAATTATGAAACATTTGTGACAGAAGGTCACAAAGGAGAGATTCCTTTCCCCCTGGCTGTCATTCCGAGCACATTCGCTTCGTTTAGTGTAAATTTCGCGAGGGTTCCTTGTTCCGAACGGCTTTTTGTTATTCCGAACGGAGTGAGGAATCTTAAGATTTCTCCCGGAGTTTACTCCTTCGTTTCGCGCAGGACAGGCTCCGAGGAGAAAAGATTCTTCGTTTTTGTCTCAGAATGACACAAGGCAAATAAATGGCAAAGGTACGAAGGGAGTCGAAATGACAACTACAGACAAAAATCCCCTCTTGGGAGGGGACTCAGGGGTGGGTTTCGGAGAGGGCTAATTCAAAAGAATTGGAGGTCTGACGTTAGAACCGTACTCTTATGCATAATAAACTCTTGCGGGTCACGTTTGTAACGTGAATCCAAATTTTAAATTTTCATACTCCTTATATGCGGATTAACATAAACAATCTTTGGGGTGTTGTATGCATCATTAAATTAAGAGTTCGGATTACGAATCCGAACCCGCAATGTCGGTGTGAAAATCAATAATCTGAAACTCTTTTTTATTAACTGCTTTACCATGAAGGAAATTGTTGCTGACAAAATCCATGCTTTTAAAGAGTTTTTCCAGGTCTTTCTTTAATTGTTTTTGGTTCATTTGCGCATTTCCCATTGGATAGCCCTAACCCGAACGAGTCGGAAGAGACCGTAGTGGCAAGGCGCGCCTTGTCAATACTTAAAATATTTTTGCTGAAAAATGTAAAACTATTATTTGTTAGATACTAAAACGTTAAATTGAGCCGCGCAGCAGCCCCGGCCGTACATATTGCCCTCGAATTTATTGTTGGGGTTTCTTTTTCTCCTCGTATTTCTTCAGATTTTCCTTGTTTATCATTGGAACGATAAAGAACCATTGGTCTTTGTCTTTCGCGATGAACCGAATGATGTTGCTGCTGGAATTCTCCCCCGTGCTGAACTCGATTTCGAGCCGGTGGGTAGGTTTGAGCGGCCAGACAACCATGTCCCCGAAGGGGAGCGTACCGCCATCAAGTTTCGTTACCTTCACGGTTCGTTTTTCAGGTATCGTCTTTCGGAAGTCACGCGCGAGAGTTTCTTCCAGATACTCCTTTTGCACCTGCGACAGATCGGTGAAGCACTGCGGATGGATAGTCGCTTTTTGTTTTTCCTTGCTCTTTGCATTGACAGCAGCAATGAACTGCTCTGCAAGAGTTTTCGGCGTTTCGTTGTTGCCGGCATAGGCGATTGAAGCCATGATCACGATCACAAGTACCGCTGCCAATTTCTTCATCTTTCATCCTCAACATTCATTTTCTCTTTATTCTATAATTGTCAGTATGCCATATCAGTTTTCAAACAGAAACCGATTGAATTATTTGAAAGTAAGGATTATTCAATTGGTACACACAGAAATAAAATGCAAACTAATGAAAGATTATTACTGTGATTGAACTATGAAGGTCTGACCCTTGTGACTGACCCTTGTGAGTCCAATATTAGCACCATACCTTTAAATTTCAACTAAGTATAGCACGCTGTCGTGAACCTAGTTTCCTTCAAATTATTGATAATTAGCAAAATAGAGGGTATTCATTCAGGTTTATGAAAGTTTTCAAAGCTTATTCTCGGGACGATTGTGCTACATATAGAGGCGAAATTTTCTTTAAAGATCGTTTCTATCTTTTTCTTATACTTAGGGAATAAACCTTTTGGCAATTGATATAGAACTGCATCATGCATCGGTATAAGGAATTGAACATCACCCAATTCTCTGTTTACATCTAAAATTGCCTTCTTGAGAATTAGCGAGGCAGTTCCTTGAATTCTCTGGCTTACTGCCCATCTTTTTTCTGATCTTCTTAGATACTTAAATTTGCTTTCTCTATAGCGACAATTTCCCATACGCGTGCATATCTTCCCTGTTTCTAAGAGTTCTTTTTGAATTTTAATGCGCCAATCGTCAATTTTATTAAAATCTTCGAAGAACTTCACAATAGCATCTTTATAATCTACTTCATTGTTCGATATCTCATTGAGTAACTCGATAATATTATCCTTTTCCATGCCATATGAGAAGGAAAGAAATATCTTTTTTGCTGTTTTTCTGCCCTCTTCATGTCCAAACAGATCGCGACTGAGAGCTTTATAGATATCTTTCGAATTATAGTTCTGAATTAACTTTTCATCTTTTGAGTCATCGGCTAAAATTCCTGGTTCAAACTGACAATAGTCAGGATAGATAAATTCAAATCCCCTGTCTGGGGCAAAAACATCTCTTGAATTGCTTTTAAGATGTTGAATCATAGGAGACTTTACGGTAATGCGGCTGGTTACAGTGCCTAATCCTTCAAATATAGGGAAAATTCTCTTGCGCCCAATAACACCCAGTCCTAAAAGGAGTTTTTTATCACGCAAGCTTCGTCTATAGCTATGATAAAGACTAATGATAGTCGATGAATATGATCCAATCTCTAGTAAACCATCAAATGACTTCTTATTAATATTATTCGCAATAAACGGAAAACCATGCTCAGCGAGCCATTTCCTCATTCGACCTTCATCAGTAGCATCTATAATACCCCATCGCGCTCTTAGTTCTCTGGCTGAAGCGTTTATCGATCTATCTAAGTTATCAAGTCTTGTGAGCAATCTCTTTTCATTGACACGTATCCCTTGGTATTGCCTCTCATACAATATTTTTGCAATAGGCATTTCAACTTCAAAATATCTTTTCTTCTCACCTTTTTCTATTAACTGTGACTGGAATTTAGACCACAATTCCATTTGCCACTTATTTATCATGTCCATTGCATAGCCGCGCTCAATATGGTCTGAGAAGCTTTGCTGATATATTATGTCTTTAATATGTATTTGTTTGTCAGCTAATTTGTTGTATGTAGAAAGCAGATTCCATATTGACCAGGGAAGATCATTATTATATTCTTTATGGGATCTTCCAATTAATAATTTTGCAACCTGTGAAATATCAATTATGCTTGAGGGAAGAGGAAGCGTCTTTTTTTTAAATGCAGAAACAAGCCACCAAAAATCATAAGTAACTATTGTTAATTTTAATGCTGACAATTCTTTTAATGTAACAGGTACATTCTTCCCGTTAATAGAAAGAAACAATATGGGACTACTCTCCTCATTTAGAGGGTTAATCGTGTAGGAGAGATAACAGTAGTTATTATCGATCATATTCCTGCAATTCCCTATACAAATCAGATGCCTTCACTAGATCAGGAGACACAAAGTATATCCCCTTGCTTTTTTTTATTAAGCGGGTATATGTTCCTTTTAGGTCATCTCGTACATAATCTTGGACATAGGGCTTTATATACTGATTATAGGGCAATTCGTGAACAGCAATTAATGCATTTCTTTGAATGAGGTGACTGCTAAATGAAGAAAAGTTCTTTGCTACAAAAACACGATCTTTCCCAGCGCCACAAGCCCCTAAATATAGCGCAGAGCCAGCAATGTCCGGGTCCTTTGCTTTTTGCTTTATATTTCTTATTGCCAGTTTCCTGAGATCGCTATCGTCTCTTCTGTGAGTAACAAGAAGCTGCCAAAGCAAGTAGCTTTGCCATCCATATATGTTTTTTGAGTCATCTGACAGTAGTTCAGCAATAGAGTCTAAATGCTTTTGGCTTAATTCCACAGATTTTAAATATCGCACTAACTTATCACTTGAGAATGGCTGATTTACCAATTCATCTATTATTGCATCAGTTATTCCATCAAAATTAAAAATTCTTCTTGTCTCATTACAAAGAGCTATTTGCTCAAGCCTATGAATACAAAATCTGAATTCTCGATCTTGTGTCTCATTCCCCCTAATACATTTGAGAGTGAGTCGTCTTAATAGTGGCAAGCTTTTACTAATATTTGATAGCCTCTTCGATTTCCACATCTGATCTATCTGCTCAATTAATCGATTGGGATTCCATAAATACTCCTTGATATTCATATCATCCGATGTGAGAATAAAAGTTTTTTTCGCATTAACATTAAGTCCAATCGCTCTTAGAGATATAATTAATTCCTTTAGAGCCTTTCTTGCGGCAAATTTGTCTTTACACACAATTCTTATGTCATCCATATATCTGAAATATTTATAATTATTTTTATACATCGCATCATCAACGACATGCAATAAAATGTTTGCTATAAAAGATGACGCGTCTCTATTTTGTGGAATACCAGAGGCACTACTTCCTGCCCATTTCTTCAGCCCTCTAACTATTAGCCGACAGCAAGACTTTATATTTTTTTTCTCAGCCCTACTCGCGACTATTTTTGACAAATTATTGTCAAAAGAAGCACTTACTTGAACATGTTCGATGTTCTCAAAGAAATTCATTATATCAGTAACTAACAAAACATTATTGGATGATGAGTT
Source organism: Planctomycetota bacterium (assembly GCA_016188675.1). Taxonomy (GTDB): domain Bacteria; phylum Planctomycetota; class Brocadiia; order Brocadiales; family Brocadiaceae; genus Wunengus. Next base: position 11,947 of record JACPHJ010000108.1, on the reverse strand, counting down.
AAATTCTTCTGTCACTTCACCTACAAATGATTTCCATGCGTCTATGTGATTCTTAAATATATATCGCCCATTTGGTTTCGCACACCATCTATGACCATAAACGCATGGATTTAATATGCCATCGTAGAATTGTATTAAATATCCAGCCAATGCTTGATACACAAGTCTATCGTAAATATTTGTTTCAAGCGAGTATCTTAAGGTAAAGCCTTGTTTTGGGATATTATATTGCTCAGATTCACAAAAATCATATTTTATTGATGCTGATCTTGTGTAATTACTAAAATAATCTTCAACTGTATCCCTACATAATGCGTCATTATAGTTTAAAGAATCCTGAAACCAATCATCTTTTAAATCATATTTCAGATGCTTTAACATTAAATTAATATCAAACCTCTGCCCTTCAAGTGCAATGAAATCGCTCATTGTATCCTCTCTCTAATGATCTGAAGAAGCAACCGCGATGCTTCCCTTGGAATGTGTCAATGAAAGTTAGACACTTTATTAATAAATTTAACCTATATTTTTATCAATGTCGTTATCCAACAGATCGCTGAGATTAAAATGCTCTGTAATTAAATTCGCTGAATACTTTTGCTGTAATGCAAAAGTTCGTTGGCGTGTGAGTTTTATATATCCAAGGCAGTATTTAACGAAATTGATGAGATTGAGTTCTTCGTTCATTAAAAGCTTTCAGTTTTGTAAGTTGGATTGAGTGACAAAACCTAACACTCCTATGGACTACGAATGAATAATGTAAGATGCCGTTCACGCATTTGCAATCTTCTTAGTATATCTAAACCTTTGTTTCTTCTCTATCATATTTAATAGCAGGAACGGAGATTCTCGGGGCTTTTGCAATCTGTTCGGTATTTTCTAATAACCTTGTAATCCATCGCCCTACATCGGCTTTTACTACTTTTTCGCCGCATTGAGGGCATACACCTGCCGGGACGTCTTCCACAACAATAAGTTTTCCCCGAATCCAGAAATCTTGTTTGATATATTTTTCTTCCATAGGGGTATTGCAAATTTCACATTCCCCATAATTATATCCTGTTTCTTTTCCCTTCATTTTTGTCCCTGTCACTCGCTATTGTGTCTACCTTTTTTCTCTATAGCATTTGACATAATTTACCTCCTTCTATTTAATTTATTAATTTTACCACGCCTGTATATTATAGGACATATAAATTTCTGAGAAGAGCGTAACCTTTAAATTTAATTTGGCCTTCGGCAACTGTTTTGCCACAGAGTAAACCGAGGACACAGAAATGATAAGGAAAATAAATGCGCTAGCCGTCATGCTTGCTCTGCGGTCTCTGTGCGCTCTGTGGCTATTTCGAAATTCCCATCATTTCCCCCATTCCTTTCTCTTCCATCCCAGGAACATGTCTGTGTACTCGCCGTGTTTCCAGAAAGGGGAGGCAGTGTGTTTGATGCCCAATTTCTCTTCGATCTCGGCAAAGCGTTTGAGTTTGCTTGCCTCGTCTTTAATCTGTATCAGCCACCTGTCCTGCGCCCATTCCCAGTACCCGTAAATCGGGCTGTAATAGGCGTTGTGAGACTTTGCCTTAAAAATACCGCCGATGATATCTACCAGCATTTCATAAGTTAATCGCTCGATATTGGAAACATTGTATTTCCGCATCTCTCCCTTACCCGGCATAAGGCTAAATTCAGTGTGTCCTCTGGAATCGGGTGCAAGGTCAATGGGCATGGGGTCAATCAGATTATCATTGTATAAGGCTAACACGATACCCATCGCCTCGCGATATTTTGTGAAACTCAGCTTGACTGCCTCGTCCATAGCCACCAGATGATCCCTGGCAAACCGAGGCGAATGACAGCCCTTGCACGTATTTATCCACGCATCACGCGTGGCCTTGTACCGGTAAGCCCCACGATCCACAAGGGAAGTGCCCATGTAGGTATAAACGGTAGACGCCTTGGTTACGTTATGTTCTCCATCCTGCATATGACAATACGCACAGGTTGGGACTACGTAGTTTTTGGCATTGAGCGGCTTTGTCCAGTCCCAGGTTTGGCCTTC
>JACPHJ010000108.1:0-9804 GCA_016188675.1 Planctomycetota bacterium | reverse complement strand
CATCTCGTATTCGTATTGTTCAGGGCCGGAATGACACACCCCGCAACTTGTGGGTTTTCTTGCCTCTGCTGCTGAAAAGCGATGTCGTGTGTGACAGCCATCGCATCGGTTTTCCGCAATGGCGTGACACGCAAGGCAGGCGGCCGTTTCTTCCGCAGGCTTCTCCATCTGACATCCCTGATCAATCAGTTCCAGGTGATAGGCGTGTGCATGCGATCCTCGTTCTCCCTCCCGATGCCCTTTTAATTGCTTCTCGTGACATTCACCACAGAGGGCATCCGTGGGCATTACAAGCTTTTCATGGTTTTTCCCATGACAGCGATCACAGCCAACCACCTCTTTTCCTTCTGGCGGCGTCCCGTGCTTACTCTGTCTCCATTGGGTTACAATGCCGTGATTTTCCGCCGTATGACAGGTAACGCACTGCTCATTGGTAAATTCACCGTTTACGGTACTGCCCGGATGAAAGTTTTCCGGGTTAAAATAATACGCTGGATCGTACCATCGGATCACGGGTAAAAATCTATAGAGTTGCCCGAACTTTCCCTTTCCCGGGAAAAGTTCTTTTGGGCCGGTATAATAACTTGCAAGCCCGCCTGTGTTATAGACATCGCCTGAATCGTCAGGCCCGACCTTCTCACCCAGAAGTTCTGCCATATCGTGTCGGAATCTCATATTGCCCGGTATCCTGTGCGGTGTTGCGGTTGTTTTGGCAAATGGTGTTTCATTAACTTGTGGTATTACACTTCCATACTCATATGCAGAGGAATTGATTGAAAAGGAGAATATAAGAAATACAGGAAGGATGACAAGGAATTGTTTTGCATTAAAATAAGGTTTGTTCATTTTATTATGCTCCTGAGACAATATTTTAATGGTATAACCAGGTAACTTTACCACGAAGTTTCAAAGGCACAAAGTTTGAAAAGAGTTTATTTAGGTAACAGTTCAACTCACCGCAGAGATCGCTAAGATCGCATAACAACCCCCTTAGTCCCCCTTTGTTAAGGGGGATTTAGGGGGTTGTAACTCTGTATTACAAGTTTATAAAACCTTGTTTTTTTAGCAAGGATTTTAATCTGCGTAATCTGTGTGCTATCTTTTGGTTGGGGCTTTGCCACGCTGTGTTCTCGATGGTGAAAATTACATATTTCGCGTCTTCGTGGCTTTGTGGCATAACCTTTACTCAGTGTTCTGATTCACTGGCAACCCGGTATTGGTCTGGATTTAAAAGGCTGCTGAGTTCGTTCGGGTTGGATATTTCTATGTGTAAGAACCATCCCTCGCCATACGGGTCTTCATTCACCAGTTGTGGTTTTTCCTGGATTTTCTGATTGATCTTAATGACCTTGCCTGATAGCGGGGCGTAGATGTCATAAGCAGCCTTCACGGATTCAACGACTGCGCAGGGCATACCCATTTTCAATTCTTTATCTACCGATGGTAATTCAACGAACACGATGTCTTTCAGTTGTTGTTGCGCAAAGTCGGTAATGCCCATTATAGCCTCTTGGGGATTCAGTTTCTTTACCCATTCATGTGTCTTTGTGTACAGCAGTTCATTCGGTATATTCATTCGGGAATCCTTTTGTAAAATGGGGTCTTTACGATACGTGCCTTATAGTTATTATCCCTGATTTGAATTTGCAATTCCTCTCCTATTCTTGCATATCGGGATTGTATAAGGCACAAACCAATGTTTTTGTTTGTGGAGGGGCTAAACGAACCGCTGGCAACCTTGCCAATTGCCTCATTTCCTTTGAAAACAGGATAGCCGTGGCGGGGAATACCCCGGTCTATCATCTCAAATCCAACCAGCTTTCTCTCAATCCCTCTTGTCTTTTGTCTCAACAAGGCTTCTTTACCGACAAAATTATCTTTATCAAATTTTACCGTCCAACCAATAGTCGTCTCAAGGGGAGTGATTGTTTCATCCATATCGTTCCCGTACAACAAAAGACCTGCCTCTAATCTCAGTGTATCCCTGGCTCCAAGCCCAATCGGTCTCAAACCATGCTGTGCGTTCTTCTCAATAAGCAAATTCCATAGTTTCACAACCTGTACGGAATCTGCGAATATTTCGAAACCGTCTTCGCCGGTATATCCTGTTCTTGAAATCGTTATTCGTGTGCCATTCCACGCATAATCATCGAAGTAAAACCTTTTCATGTAATCAAATTTGCTGTTTAGGGCGATTTCAAGCATACGAGCGGATTCAGGACCTTGCAATGCGATGAGCGATATATTATCAGTTAAATCCCTTATTTCTATTGGTTGATAGTTTGCGGCCTGCTTTTGCAGCCATGCAAGGTCTTTTTCGGCATTAGAACAATTCACTACCAGCATGAAATGTTTTTGGTGCCACTTGTAGACGAGGATGTCGTCTATAATTCCGCCTTGTTCGTTGCAGATGGGGGTATAGAGAACTTGTTTATCGACAAGCTGGCCTGCATCGTTTGTGATAATTTGTTGAATGAATGGAAATGCCTTGTCTCCCGAAACCTCGAATCTCCCCATATGGGATATATCGAAAAGACCGGCATTTTTTCTTACACAGTGATGTTCGTTAATGATACTGTCATACTGGAGGGGCATTACATAGCCGTGAAAAGACACCATCCTGGCATTGCATTTCAGATGCGTATCGTACAATTGTGTCGTTTTCATGGCGCACAGATACTATTTATTCATCATCGTACTTGTAACCGCAGGTTGGCTTAAGATGATAAAAATAATCATTTTCATTATAGGGGTAGAGTGAACACATGTGTGGTTTTTGATCGTACACATTACACAGGGAGAGTCCATTTTCATCATAGGCAAGATGCTGACATTTAAGCGATGCATGACAACACCGCCCGCACCGCAGACAATCTCCTTTTCGCCTTTTTATGGAAGTGGAAATTTCCCGTTTATTGAAGACATAGTAAGTCCTTCTCCATGCCTGAAGCAAAAGCGCAGAACAGAATATATCTATCTTTTGTGTTGTCTGTTGAATCTTTTGCACGATTTTGTGAATCTTTTTTATTTCAAGCTTGTTGATGAACTCTGTCATGAGTTTTTACCCTTTTCAAAAAATTAAATGGAAAAATTTTATTCACATTTCATAACAAATTTACATATTCCAGTCAAGATAAATGACCCCAAATCAGAAAATTGTTATAAACCACTTATCAGAAACAATGAACTTAAAATTTCAAGACAGTTTGCAATTGACTTCAAAAATGCTTTATGGAATAATCGTTTCATGATCCAATTCAGCGAAAAAGCATCAAAATTTCTTAAGATAGGCACTGTATTATTCTGTCTCATGTGTCTCTTTTTTGCAATCAATATGGCCTCCAAGTACGAGCAACAGAAGACAGAGACCGAAATTCACCTCAGTAAAGTAAAAGAACTTGAAGAGAAGATACATGAGCTGTCAGCCATAAATCAAGAACTCTTGCAAATGCGCTATTCATTAGTACAAGAGAAGGAACAATTAACAAAGGAAATCAGCGCCCTGCGAGAAAAATACGCAGAAGCGGATGAATGGAAACTTACCCCAAAAAAGGAACTGTCTCCTGCGACACAATCCGATACTGTAGCACCCACTAGGGAACCAGAAGAGACATCAATCAACAAATGATAAATTGACTCAAATCTGGTGCAAGGGCTCAAATTAAGTTGAGTTTTAAAAGACAAAACCCAACGGCTCCCCGTTTACACGAGGACAAGTTTTATTTTTTACCCACCCCTCAATCCCCTCCCAGGAGGGGACTTGTTAAATTCCCCTCTTGAGAGGGGTAGGGGTGTGTTTATAAATTGGATGTTTTAAAAAGATTATATCATGTATGGGCAGGAGACGTCTTCTGCCGGCGACTTGCAATGAACAACGGCGTGCAAAACACACGGTCGCCAACAGGAGTTGGCTCCTACTACAAATAACGAACAGCCCTGATTCTCCCACACTCCCTTTCTCCCTGCTCGACTTTTGTATTTCCTAAATATACTGTAGTTACTTTCTGAATATCCTGCACAGGAGTAAAGAGGGTTAGTTTATCAGCCAAGGGGTCTAAATCAATGATTGTGCCCAGCCCCATGGTATTCCTGTCCCTGTCGTTCAGGCCAACAATGAGGTCTTTCAATTCGAGCCTCTCCAGAGATGAGATCGAGGTAACATTCAACCCCCCTTTTAATTTATAATAAGGTATCGACTCGTCCAGCCGATCTATTATGATCAGGAGCTCAGACCCGCATTTTTCCAAATAAAGATATTGTGTACCATGTATGCAGATTTCTTTTGGTAATTCCAGGGGATTTATCTTTTGACCTGTACCTAAAATACAAGAGGGTAATACCACCTTGTTGATGGAGCAATCTATTACCTTTGCCGATTTGAAATACGCTTTATATCTTTCGTTCCTGTATCTTTGTCTTTCAGCCTGTGAACGGGTTACCACCTCTTTCGAACATGTCAGTCTTAAGACACGCCAACCCATTTTTTCGTATCCTTTCAAGAGGTGTTCCATTTCGTCTTCCGCTTGTAATGCAACAATCCATTGGGGACGGAGCATCTCTATCTTGTGCAGCTTAAAGACACGGGCAACAGGCCCATCGATAAATCCTGTCGTGTCTACCAGCGTAATTTGTGAGCCTTGTTGACGGGATTTGTCCACCATCTTTTTTACGGCATGGAGGGTTTGCAGCAGAAAACCTTCAGGCGAGGTATTTCCCACGAAATGCAAGTCAAAGAGATTTGAGTAATCATGTTGATGCGGAGGGGTTTTGAAAAGCTTCAGTCCCACCGTGGTTGGTGGGCCTATGGTGGATTGTCCCAGGTCGCTATCGACATATCCAACACGTATCCCGGAAGCCGTCCATGTGTTGGTCAGATATTTACAAAAGGTGCTCTTGCCGCTATCAATCTTGCCGATAACGATACACGTAACAACACGAGTTTTTGCGTCTTGTTTTATTCGGTCAGCAACTTGCTCCCATTCCCCAGGCATGTCGATAGTGTTCATTATTCATTATTAAATTTTATGTCCTTAACCTCCAGTTCCAGGTTCTCGCCATCCATCCAGTTATTTATTTTTACCGCAAAGGCAAGAGAACACGTTTTTCCATTCTGTTTAAGCCTCTCTATTTGTTCTCCCATCCCGAAAGCGACGGCCCGAATAGCAACATCCCCCTGTTTTGCATAAAAACTCAAATGCTGTCCCTTCGAACCAATACGTCGCGGCTGACCAACAATCTTCAAATTCACGGCAGCAAACAGAGGCATTGGATTCCCTTCACCATATGGAGACAGGCGCGCAAGCTCTGCTACCAATGCCTTGGATAACATTGAAAGCGTAACTTCCGCATCTATATTCAGGATGGGCACGAGGTCTGTCTTGTTGAGCCTTTGAGACGTTGTACTGTTGAGCATCTGGCGAAATTCGCTGATATTATCGGGGTGTATCTTTAGCCCGGCAGCCTGTGCATGGCCTCCCACTGAAAGCAACTTGCTTTTACAATATTCCAGGGCTTCCAGTATGTGAAATGAAGGAATAGAACGTGCAGAACCGTGGCCTATATCTTCTGCTATAGCAATCATCACTGTTGGACGGTTAAATTCCTCCACAATTTTAGAGGCAATAATACCGATAATCCCGGGATGCCACGCCTGGTCTGCCAATACGATGGCTGTAGTTTCATCCAGGTTGATTTCATTCATAACCTTTTTTCTGGCTGATGTCATGATATCGACCTGGATATCCTGCCGTCTTTTATTCTCCTGGTCCAGAAAGTTTGCAATTTCCAGTGCCCTCTCGCTGCATGTTGTCGTCAGCATCTCCACTACGATGCCTGCTTTGCCTACGCGGCCTGGTGCGTTTAGCCTTGGTCCGAGACGGTATCCCACGTGAAAGGCATCGAGATTTGTGCTGGAAAGATCCGCTATATCAAGAAGCGCCCGCAATCCCGGAATTTCCGTGTATTGCAGCGCACTGAGTCCATATTTTGTAAGGATGCGATTTTCACCCAGGAGTGGCACCACATCGGCAATTGTACCAAGCGCAACCAGCCCAACGGCATTTAACAGGAAATCCTTGAATTCCGCAGATACCTTCTTATGAGGAGAAAAGTGCTGACCAATGGCCCATGCCAGCTTGAAGGCAATACCAACGCCTGAAAAATGTTTAAAGGCGCACTGCGACGTTTTCAATTTTGGATTGACCACTGCATAGGCATTCGGTATTTCCTGGCCGGGTTGATGGTGGTCGGTAATAATCAGATCGATGCCAAAGGCGCGTGCGACATCCGCCTCCCGGCATGCGTTTATGCCGCAATCTACCGTCAAAATGACGTCTGCCCCGCCCGCCTTCAGTTTCTTAATGGCGTCTGCATTGAGACCGTATCCTTCTTCCAGTCTTTCCGGTATGTAGTAACTGACCTGTCCGCCCACCAATTTCAAGCACCGGTACATGAGCGCCGTAGCTGACAGGCCGTCAACGTCATAATCTCCGTAAATGACAATTTTTTCTCCCTTGCGTACGGCCTCGTTAATCCGAACAGACGCCTTTTCAATATCGGGCAGGAGGTTAGGATCTCCCAGTGAGGCAATCTGGGGTTGGAGAAAACTTCTGGCAGAAACGATATCGGTTATACCGCGGTTGATGAGGACTTGTGCTAACAGGTGTGATATTTTTAGCTTACTGGCAATCTCTGTCTGAAGCGACTTATTGGGAGGTGAAAATATCCACCTTTTACTCATAGGGTGTTTTGCTTACGTGAAAAATCCAATGTTACAGGATATTAAAACTCAAAATTTCATAGCAAGCCATATTAATGTGACACTACTCTTAAGTTTCATGACTCGTTTTTGTGAATTTTTATATCGTTAAAAGTAACATCATTCTACTTAGATTTTAAAGGCTTTCAAGGAATATTTTTTATTTTTATATTTTTACAACAGTTATCAGGGAAATCAAAATAGCAAATGCATGTTTAACAGTCAATTTGCCCGAAGAGATAGGTTTTAATTATCTGAAGATGCAGGAATTACTTTGAAGATTTCTTTTTGTGTGGTACGCAGTGTAAGCGGCTTCGCCACAACAAGGAACTGCGATAATACGGATAATAAGGAGAATAATATTTCTTTTCAATTACTGGCCAAAGGTATATTTCTTTGACATAAATCAGTGGATAGCCATACTCTATTTCGTCTAAAGGCAGAACCCTTCTTTCCCGAACTTCTCCTCCAACCGTAACGGCTCGTCCTTTGGCAAATACGTTTGCATCCAGGTAACGGCTGTCGAGCGCCAGAAATCTCCCTTCCGATTCGTCCACATTTTTTGGTTGCCCACGGAAACCTGCTGGACGCTGCAATATTATTAATAATGTTCCTTCTTTGGTATTTTTGGTTTCGATAATGACTCCGCTTAAAACGACCATTTGTCCTTTGTAATGTTCCGGGTCATTCAACACCTCCCTGAAAGTCAAATCGGGTTTCACCTGCTCTCTGATTTGTTTTGATATGACCGGAGCACAGCCAGCCAGTGAGAACAATATCACAATTTGTATTGAACGAGAAAAAATAAAATGTGTGGAGCTATTTAACATATTTATCACCTCTGTTTCAGGAAAATTTGCATTTTAGAAATCATCGCAGTATTCTATATTAAAATCACTAAACTTTGGATTCCGCTGGTTAGGTAAGTCGAAGCAAAATCCACGATACAAAGACAAAGGTAAACCCTTAACCGTTTAAAAATTCTTCAGGAATAATATTTCCCCTGCCCAAAATCAAGCATGGATCGAGTTTCTTTTTAACCAGAGACATCTCCATGAGTCCCGATTGGCCAAACATGTCCGATAGGTACTCTCTTCTCATCTTACCCACACCATGCTCAGCGGAAATGGTACCGCCCCATGCAATGATTTGCCGGGCTATTTGGCGATAAAGCTGCCATCCCCGCACAGATTCTTCATTATTCTGCGGGAGGAGATTTACGTGTAAATGATTGTCCGCAATGTGCCCAAAAATGCAGTATCGAAGACCTGAGTCCTTTAGTTTCTGTCGGTATAACTCCAATAAATCAAAAAGGTGTTTTCGGGGAACGGTAAAATCAGTACCGATCTTCGTTTGACGATACTGCCGTAATATTCTATTGACAAGGACAGGGATAGCATGGCGAAACATGCGGAACTCAGCATGTTCTTTTGGGCTCTGGCCAAACCAGCTCTGGTCTGACAGGGCTTGATAGCTCTTACACAATTGAAGCCATTGTTGCGCGAGATGCTTTCCTGTCCCGGCTTGAATTTCCTGCTCGAAGAAAATAGCCGACTGCGCCTTTTGGGGGATTTGAGCATAGGAGGAGCGTAATATTTCCAGGGCATGAGAATCGAAATATTCCACAGCACTGGCATCTATCTGGTCTTTTGCTCCGGCAGTGCGGTTCTTCAATGACTCCTCCCTGGCTTGATTTGCCAGTTGCCAGGCGTTCTCTTCCCGATCAAAGAAGACAACGCCACTGAAAAACCCCTGAGGTTTAGGAATTAACCCGACCTCAATCTCAGTGATTACCCCTAAAGTGCCTTCAGACCCAATAAAAAGGTCAATGGCGCTCATACCTGGAGACACATAATAACCGGCAGAGTGCTTCCCTTCCGGCATGCGATAGTGGGGCAGCTTCAATTCAAAGGAATTCTTTGAACCTTTCAGGAAAAGGCTATTTTCTTCATCGGCAACAAATTCGCCACGACGCAGGTCCAGGGTGTCTCCTGTCGAAAGAACGACCTTCAATCGCCTTACCCACCGGCGGGTAGCGCCATATTTGAAAGTGCGAGCCCCGGAGGCATTCGTTGCTATGCTGGCGCCGATAAAGGCATTTTGTTCTGTTGGATCCGGAGGGTAAAGGAGTTCCTTTGTAGAAACTGCATCCTGAAGTTGTTTCAAAGTAAGGGCTGGTCCTGTCACGGCATAACCGGAATCGCCTTCGGCCTGATAAATTTCCCTCAACCCGCCCAATTTCTCAGTCGAGAGTACGATTCCTCCAAAAGGTATTCTAGCCCCTACGAGACCCGTCCCATTTCCAGCAATAGTAACCGGCGTTTTGGTTCGGCATGCCTCATCCAGCGCCTGAATGACCTCTTTTTCGTTCTCAGGAAAAACTACCTCGCTTGCATAACCACCGGTAAGGTTAGAAGCGTCTGTGAGGTATGGACGTATCACATCGGGATTAGCGCTGCGAATCATGAGTATTTTAAGGGGACATCGGGCTTCTCTGCGGACTATTCTTTTTTAAACGTTCGATAATGATGCTAAGATCATTATCGGAAAACTCTGCCATGATGACAGGAACTTTAGCGAGTTACAACGGATTTATCCTTTAACAGCGGCCAATGCAATGCCTCGCGCAGTTGGACATAGCTTTCTGCGCAGCGTCGGGCAAGGTTTCTGACCCTGCCGATATAACCCGTACGCTGTGTGACTCCGATGGCTCCCCGCGCATCCAGCATATTAAAGGTATGAGAGCACTTTAAGACATAATCATATGCGGGCAGCACGAGGTCTTCTTTCAGTAATCGTTGACATTCTTTTTCAAACGTATCGAAGAGCTGGAAGAGCATGGCCGTGTCTGCCACCGTGAAATTATACGTGGAGAATTGAACCTCGTCCTGCTTGTGGATATCGCCGTAGGTGTAATCTTTGCTCCAATCGAGGTCAAAAACGGATTCTTTTGCCTGAATAAACATGGCAATGCGTTCGAGTCCGTAAGTAAGTTAGAGGGTGATAGGTTCGAGTTCCAAACCACCTGCCTGCTGGAAATAGGTAAA
>JACPHJ010000112.1 GCA_016188675.1 Planctomycetota bacterium | reverse complement strand
TTTTCCTGCTCCTTCTCTGAGGAACTACTCTATAATATTTATACCATTTGATCACTTCTCAAACACCGTGCCGAACAGTATTGGGATAAAGGGGTGTGTAAGTTTTCCGAAACACACCCCAACCCCTCTTTCTAGAGGGGATATTAAAAGCGCTGCCTATGGCAGCCTATTTTATCTATTTCAACCGGAAAACCTTAAATCCGGGAAAACTGTTCTCGTTGTCCAGTTCTGTCAGGTGGAAATACTTTTGTTCTGAAAAAGTTTGCAGATAGTCTTTATCATTATCATAAAAGACAAAGAGGGCAGATTTGGGCAATGGTCCTTTATAGCTAAACTTGCTGTACAGTTTTTGCTTTTCCGGAGTCGTCCCCATGCCGCCCGTTTCCAACGGCCAGAGCAGCTTTATCCGATGCCTTTGTTCTTCCGGCATCAGGTAATAAAAAGTAAACACATTTATATTTGAAATAAATATATATTCATCGTCCGTCTTTGCCAGCTTTTCCACTATAGAGCGGTGGTCGTAGTAATCCCAGGTATTATCGAATTTGCCTCCCACATAAACAGAAGGGCTGATCACGCCGTGTGAAAGGCTGTTTGGTATATAGTAGTTTGCCACGAGTAATAACAAATTTGCCGAAATTACAATACCGCCTGTTATGCGCCACTTCCAGGTGTTGAAATCTTTTATCCATAACCCTATCAATATTGGTAAAATCCATGCCGGAATCAGCCAGAGGCGCGAGCCCATTGAGCCGAATGGTGTAATTCGCCAGATTCCAATAAAGGTGAAAAGAAGAAAAACCCATATACCCCAGAATATTTTATTTTCGGTTTTATTACATTTAAAAAAATAAAACGTGGCCAGAACGATTATTAAAAATCCCAGCATCCCCCAGGCTGATGTAACAACGCTTCCACCGGAAAAACGCGCATAAAGCCCATCACCCGACATGGTGTACAAGAAATTCAGAAGAGACGTTAATAGAGAAGCGGGAGGTATTGCAGGCTTTTTCTGAAATAATACACTGCCTAAAATAAATGCTGAAATAAATCGGGGTATCAAGCCAATCAGAAACCCAAGAAAACAGAAGGCGCTATTGCTCAACAATTGCCTAAAGCCAGGCCACATGAATATTGCATAACAAATGACGAGGGCGATGGCGCCGGGCAGGAATATGATATGATTCCATACCCCCAGTGACATCAGAAAGCCGGCAAGCACAAAACCCGTTCTCCTGACGCATGGTTTTTGGCTTCGACAGAGTCTGACGTAGACCCAGATCGCGCCGAAGAAGAGAAACGGGTTGAGGACAAATACCTCGCCGCATAGGCGTGAAAACATAACAACCGGAGGAAACGTTGTGAGGAAGCAGGAAATCCAGCGCGCACGAATTACGGAAAATTGCCGTACGACGTCATAAATCGCAACAATTGTAATAAGCGTGAAAATCGGACCCAGACACCGCAAGCTCCAGATGGAATTCCCTAAAACCTTTGCAATGATAGCCAGGAGATAAGCATGAATTGGAGAGGTATAATAGTTAAAAATACCGTTTAGTGGCCGTGCACCATCGAGGATCATTTCCACAAAAAGCCCGAACACAGCCTCATCTCGGTGCAGTCCGACAATGTCATCCAGTCTCCAGAACAAAATGATTATGCCCGCACACAGCCAGACTAAATACCGCCACTTACTTTTTATTTCGTTCACCATCTATGTCTGTATAGTAAAAAATTCCTTTTTTGTAGATTTCTAGAAATGGTGACGAGTGACGTGAGAATCGTCACCCGTCACATGCCACTCGTCATCCGTCTTCGTTTTTCTTCTTCAGGCCCTGGCACAATTGCCAGGCAGGCTGGGAGTTACTGTGGTTGCATGTAAACCGCCCAACAGTCAGTAGAACATGAAGATTGGTCCGGATACCGTCTTACATGCCGATGCCCAGATCATTGCACTCGGCACACGCGAGCAACTGCAAGCCCTGATCAAGCTGGCGCAGGGATGATACGACGCTGCAAAACAAGCCTGACTTAAGCTAAAATTGGCATTAGGCAACTCTTTTCCCCTTCCTTGATTGGAGGGGTTATGGGAGGGTGATCGTCTTTTTTTCCTCCACCCCCACCTAGCCTCCCCCATCGAGGGGGAGGAACTATTTGTTTGAAATTTCTGAACATTTGAATCAGTTTACTCCAAAGACCCACCCCTTAATCCCCTCCCAAGAGGGGAGTTCCGTAATTCCCCTCTTGAGAGGGGTCGGGGGTGTGTAATAAACTTGTTTGAAATTGTTTTTCTCAAGATTTCCCCAAAGAACCAAATTGTTACGATCTTTTCAAGTTCTGAATCAATTACGCAAAAGCGCTTCCCGAAATGCCACTTTTAAGGGCTAGTATAACAGCGCCCATAACCGGTTCTCTGCATAATTGCATGGTTTTTACACTTGAAAGTTCTGCCCGGACTTTTTCCACGATAATTTCTCTTACTATTTCTATGTTCGTCAGGACGCCGCCGCATAAGACTAAGGTCGCACCTTCTTTGCCAAAATCAATCCGCCTTGCAACCGCAGCAATATTGGAATAAAGGTCATTGGCGGCCTTCTTTAAAATGTCCATTGCCGAATCATCGCCAGCGCTTGCGGCATGATTAACAACCTTTGCCAGGTTCGCAATATCCGACGGCTTTGGAGCCCTCCGGTAAATGTGATTTACGATATCCTGCACAGAACTCAGTTTCCAGACATTTAAGACCTCCCGGACAAGAGGAGTTGTTTCCCCGGATACATCATAAGTTCTTAAAATCTCTTTTAAAGCCATTCTGCCTATCTCATATCCGCTGCCCTCATCTAAAAGATACCCCCATCCGCCAACCTTGACTTTTTGTCCCTGTACCGTCTCTCCATAAACGACAGAGCCGGTTCCTGAGACGGCTACAATGCCGTGCCGCTTGCCAGCCCCCGCAACAAGCGCTATAACAACATCAGAAACAACTTCTATATGTAATGACGGATTAAATCCTTTGCTGAGTATATGGCAAAATGGCGGAGCGCTTAATATCTGCCATAATATATTGCCCACCTCTATCTGCTTTTCTTTTGATACGCCAACTCCGGCTATACCGGCGCAAACCGCTTCTGTCTGAATTTCAGGATTTTTAGATATCGCCTCCTGCATCGCCTTTAGCAAAGATTCCTTGATTTCCCGGGATGTTGCCAGGTTAGGATTGGCAACGCCCCCGCTGCCCCGACCGATAACCTTTCCGTCTGAATCTGCCAGCACACAAACGGTCTTTGTCCCGCCTCCATCAATGCCTAGCACACAATGCTTCACATAAGCCTCCCAAAGCTATTCCTAATGTAGTCCCCCTGGTTACTAAAGGGGGAACAACCCCCAAATCCCCCTTAACAAAGGGGGGTTGCGTTATTTCTGATTATTCCCCGTTTTCACGAGGACAAGTTTATAACCCCCTTGATCCCCCTTTCCTAAGTGTGATTTTTATGCGCCCTAGCCTCTTTGCGGTGAAGATGGATCGTAGTAAAGGCTTATTAAGATGC
>JACPHJ010000111.1 GCA_016188675.1 Planctomycetota bacterium | reverse complement strand
AATGGGGTTGGAGGGGTTGTTTTCTCCGGCATTTGCCGTGTATATAAAAAGTTGCTGCCGAAGGCATCCTAATTTGATTTATAGGAATTTCAAACCATAGTTCCTCCCCCTCGATGGGGGAGGCTAGGTGGGGGTGAAAGAAACAAGCTTGTCCTCGTGAAAATGGGGGCTAATCACCCTCCCTTAATCCCTCCCATCAAGGGAGGGAAAACGTGCATTTTAAGTCGCCGAAGGACTAAGTTGAAAGGGAGGAAACGAGATGACGGAGAAAACGCCCATCGTTATTGATTTTGACGGTACTATTTGTGAGCATAAGTTTCCGGATATCGGCGAACCCACGCCCGGTGTGAAGGAGGCGCTGGAGACTTTAAAGAAGGCTGGATACCGGATTATCATCCATACCTGCAGGACGGCGTCGTACTGGAAGGGTATGATTCCGGGTAATCAGCCGAAGCTAATTGAGGGATTTATGAAATTTCACAAATTACCTTATGATACCATATGGATGCCGGATAAACCTATCGGTGTTGCCTATATTGACGATAAGGCGATACGATTTGATAATAACTGGAAAGTTATTACAGAAAATATCCAGAATTTTTCAAAAAAAGCTGAAGGCTAATCATTCCTAAAATATTCACTTCTATTAAAAACTCGCAGATTGAAAATCTAAATTAATAGATTTTTGTCTAAAATTCTTGATAAATTCACCTGCTATTTTAACCATCTCACGTTCATGCACATTTTGTAACTAATGGCTTTGTCAATAACTAGAACATATTTCTGCGTTGCTTTTAAAGACAATTATTTTTGGTACGATAATTGATTCACTAAACTTGTAGCAATTTAGTTTTTTTGAAAAACAACATGTATTTATTGTATTACAGTAGGGGCAGGTTTCAAACCTGCCCCTACACGGTTTTGAGAAAGGGAGAATCAGAAAATGAATAAAGATGTTGAAAATATAAAATTGGCAATACAAAAGAAAGAGCTTGGTATCGAACGATATAGTGACCAGATTAAGGTATTAAGCGACCCTCAGGCCAATGCCTTATTAGAGGGCATTTTGCATAATGAGATACGGCACAAGGCGGAATTGGAAGACCATTTGGCCCGCTTA
Organism: Planctomycetota bacterium; assembly: GCA_016188675.1. Lineage (GTDB taxonomy): Bacteria > Planctomycetota > Brocadiia > Brocadiales > Brocadiaceae > Wunengus. Next base: position 9,790 of record JACPHJ010000111.1, on the reverse strand, counting down.
TCCTAATTTGATTGTAGGAAGATTGCAAAAAGGAGAAAGGGTGAAAAGAGGAGAAAAATTTAAAAACAGGAGAGAGAAGATATGAGAGAGGGATTTAAGTCAGCGCTGGAATTTTTAGAGGCAGATTTTGAAATTGAGGAAGAACAGGAACATTTATACAACCAATTAGCTGCGGTCTCAAAAGATACGAAGGTAAAAGAGACCTTTCAACACCTGGCAAGGGCGGCCAAAGGTCACAAGGATGCGCTTGGAAGGATTATCAGGGATATTGAGTCAGACAATCATGACGTAAGTTTTTATTGCCTCATGTGCGGTTGGGAGATCGATTTTGGGAAGATGCCGTCCGTGGGGAACGAAGAGCGGTGTTCATTGTGTTGCCAAAAGTTTGCCCTCGTGGATGTGGATAATGATTATGCCTTAAAATTTCTCCCGCAATAATGGGGAATCAAAAAGTCCCCTCTTTGGAGGGGATAAAAGGGTGGGTAATGAGTTCCCTCAGTGTGACGTCGTTCCGTGCGGAGTCGGGGAAACTGTTTAAAAGAGAGAGGTATATAAAATACAAATGAGCGAGTCTTTAAAAGATATTAAATCAATGGCAATCCAGATGGAGTTGGATGGGATAAAGTTTTACAGCGATCTGGCAGCCAAGACGCTTCACCCGATGGGAAAGGCTATGTTTAAGTCCTTCATAGAAGATGAAAAATTGCATGCCAAAAGGCTTCGGGCTTTATTGTCCGCTCAGAACGAAACAATTCCGGTAATGGAAAAGAGGGCAATAAATCCGCGGGAAAGATTGGTTACTATTTTCCAAAATATGGGTGACGAATTGAAGAAGAAGGTAGACGTCAACACCAACGATATAGAGGCTGTAAAGCTGGCCATGGGGATTGAGGAAAACGGGATTAAATTTTATGAGCAGGCTGCCAAAGAATCTCAGGATAAAAAGGATAGTGAGACATATCGTTTTCTGGCCGGTGAGGAAAAGACGCATTTCAGCATATTAAAGAATACCCTCGAATATTTAGAAAAGACGGAACTGTGGGAGGCAGAGAGCGAGGGGCGTATCTACGACATGTGGATGGATATGGTGAATAAAAAACTATGAAGGAAATACGAATTCATGCAAGGGCAGGACAGGGGGCGATTACTACGGCGGCGCTTTTGGGGACTGCCGCATTTATCGGAGGCAAGTATGCCCTGGCTTTTCCTCATTTCGGCGCCGAACGTATGGGGGCGCCAATGAATGCCTTTGTACGCCTCAGCGATCGGGTGATACGCCTGCGCAGCCAGGTGTATGAGCCTGATTATTTAATAGTGTTAGACCCGTCTTTGATGCGCGGGTTTGACGTCTTCGAAGGGTTTCGCCCCGGCGGTATAGCCATTATTAACCACCATGAAAAGGTGCAATGTCCGAAACCAATTCAAAATATCAAGGTTTTCACTGTCCCTGGAAATGATATAGCAACCGAAGTTCTGGGACGGCCTATTGGGAACACGACGATATTGGGTGCATTTGCAGCGGCAACGGGCGAGTTTGGATTAGAGGCACTTCAACAGGCAATTTTAGAGCGTTTCTCCGGTGATGTTGCCAAAAAGAATGCAGAAGCAGCCCGACGTGGATATGAATACCTGGTGCAACATTGCAGCGACCGAAGATAACCACCCCTCTTTCCCCTCCTTGTGAAGGAGGGGATGAAGGGGAGGTAAGAAAATTTAAAAAAAAGTGCAATTAAAGAAAGGTGTTTAAGGTGATTATTCCTGTTACATCAAAACCTCGCACAAGCAAGGCAAATAAAACGGGTACCTGGCGGTCTGGCAAGAAGCCTCATTTTATTCAAAAGGAGTGTATTGCCTGCCGTTTATGCGTGATGGTGTGTCCGGAAGGATGTATTTCAGGAGACAAGCGGTGTACTTATATTGCCGATTTTAAATATTGCAAAGGATGCGGAAATTGCGCGGCTGTGTGTCCTGTTGCAGATATTGAAATGGTAAAGGAGGAGTGGTGGCGTGAGACAATATCTTGAAGGTTCGCATGCTGTAGCAGAGATAGTGCGGTTGTGCAAGGCGCAGGTGATCTCTGCCTATCCAATAACTCCCCAGACCCATATTGTAGAATCGCTGGCGCAGATGGTGGCAGACGGCGAACTCAATGCGGAATTTATTAATGTGGAAAGTGAGCATTCAGCGGCCTCTGTCGTCCAGGGGGCAAGCGCCACCGGCGTGAGAACCTATACGGCTACCACATCACAAGGACTCCTTTATATGATTGAGGTACTCTATAGTATTGCGGGTTTGAGATTGCCGGTAGTTTTGACCTGCGCCAACCGTGCAGTCTCCAGTCCAATTAATATTTGGAACGACCATCAGGATTCCGTAACGGTACGGGATGCCGGATGGCTGCAATTTTATGCGGAGAACAATCAGGAGGCGTGCGACCTGCATTTAATGGCTTACCGGCTTGCCGAAGATCATAATATCATGTTACCTGTCATGGTGTGTATGGATGGATATATCCTGACACATGCATACGAGGCAGTGGACTTGCCTGAACAGTCACAGGTCGATAAATTTCTTCCTGAATTTAATCCCATACATTGTCTAAATCCAGATGATCCCATTTCTATGGGTGTCCTTATGGGTCCGGAATCGTACACAGAGACACGCTATGCTATTCATCAAACCATGACGGATTCTTTGAGCATTATTCCTGGGATTGCCGATGAATTTGAACAGGTATTTGGCAGAAAGGTAAATTGTCTGATTGAAAAGTATCGATTAGAAGATGCCGCACAGGTCTTTGTTGCTATGGGTTCTATGGTTGGGACGATCAAAGAAATGGTTGATGAATTGCGGGAAGGCGGGCAAAAGGTGGGCCTGTTAAAGGTAATTGCGCATCGTCCATTTCCCAAGAAAATTGTGTACGAGGCATTAAAAAATGCGAGGGAAATTGCCGTGCTTGAAAAGGCCATTTCTTTGGGAGAAGAAGGGCCTTTGCTCTCGGACGTCAAATCCGCTTTTTGCGGGCATAGTAATCAGCCCAAGATCAGCGGCTTTGTTCTGGGGTTGGGTGGAAGGGATATTACGAAGAAATCGATCCTTGAGGTACATGGCGCTCTCGCTGGCTCTCAGATAGACGTGAAATTTATAGATTTAAAAATCTAGAAGGAATCATAAGATGGCTACGGAACTATTTTCATCTGGTCATACGGCATGTGCAGGATGCGGACAGGCGCTGGGCGCCCGCCTTGTTGTAGAAGCAACAGGGACAAACGTGGTCATTGCCAATGCTACCGGATGTCTGGAGGTGTTTACCTCCCGATACCCTGAATCTGCGTGGGGGGTGCCGTGGATTCACTCCTTGTTCCAAAATGCAGCCGCAGTTGCATCAGGAGTGGAGGCTGCGCTGAGAATTAAAGGTAAACTCGACCACGTCAGGGTTATATCGCAGGGGGGAGACGGCGCTACAGCAGATATCGGGATGGCCTCATTGTCAGGCATGTTCGATCGTGGTCATGACATCCTGTATGTCTGTTATGATAATGAAGCTTATATGAATACCGGGGTGCAGCGGAGCGGATTAACCCCGTTTGATTCGCGCACCACCACGAGTCCCGCAGGGAAGAAATCTTTTGGGAATCCCAGACCAAAGAAGAATATTCCTGAAATAGCAAATGCCCACAACGTTCCTTACGTTGCTACTGCGTCTGTTGCCTTTCCGAAGGATGTGCAAAAAAAGGTAAAAAAGGCGTTGTCCATACGGGGGCCGAAATATTTACAGATATTTGTTCCATGCCCTCTCGGCTGGAGGCATGATCCGGGACTTACTTATGAGATTGCGAAGCTTGTCGTGGAGACGGGTTTATATCCCATACTGGAATATCAGGATGGGAAGCTCATATCAGTGAAAACAATCGAAGCGCCCAAACCGGTAGATGAATACTTAAAACTTCAGGGCCGTTATGCGCATCTTTTCACAGAAAGAGGCAAAGGCGAAATCGCCAAAATACAGGCCATTGCAGACGGCAATATTAAAAAATACGGCCTTTTGAAAGAGGGAAAAGAGGGACAGAAAAAAATGGCGGCAGAAAAACCTGCAGCAGAAAAGATATTTACGACTGCGGAATTGTCAAAGTGCGACGGTAAAGAGGGGCGGCCTGCTTATTTTGCATACAATGGAAAAGTGTATGACATTACCGGTAGTGATCTGTGGGCAGATGGTGCACATTATAAGATGCATTTTGCCGGTATGGATTTAACTGACGCATTATCGGAAGCCCCTCATGGGGATGAAGTATTTGAAAGATTTAAAGCCGTTGGGGTTTTAAAAGCGTAGTGTAATATTTATGAATAACGGAAGAAATGATTCATTGCGTATAGAAAAAGATTATCTGGGCGAGATGCGAGTTCCAAAAGGAGCTTACTATGGGGTGCAGACTGCCAGGGCTGTTGAAAATTTCCCCATAAGTGGCCAGACGTCTCAGCTGGTATTTACCATGTCTATTGTGCAAATAAAAAAGGCGGCTGCGATGGTTAATGTAGAGCTTGGCTGTCTCGATAGTAAGATAGGCAATATGATTATTCTGGCATGCGATCGTATATTGAACGGTGAGTTTCAGAATCAATTTTTAGTGGATGTGTATCAGGCGGGCGCCGGAACGTCCCACCATATGAATGTAAATGAGGTTATCGCCAATATTGCAATTGAAATGCTCGGCGGCACGAAAGGGGACTATTCGGTGGTGCATCCGAACGATCATGTTAATTACGGACAGTCTACAAATGACGTCTACCCAACCGCTATGCGCATTGCGGCGCTACAATCGTCTAAAAAACTCATTAAGAATTTATATGCATTAACCGAGACCTTTAGCCAGAAGGCAAAAGCATTTGACTCAATTGTAAAATCCGGCCGTACCCATCTTCAGGATGCGGTACCCATCCGTGTAGGCCAGGAGTTTTCCGGGTATGCAGTATCACTGTTTAAGGCAGCGAGAGGAATTGAAAGGGCGGGTGAAAGTTTAAAGGATTTAGGAATCGGCGGCAGCGCCGTGGGTACGGGAATCAATACGCATCCGGAATATGCTGGTAAAGTAGTTGGAAAACTCAGGAAGATGACAAATCTGGATATTAGGGAGTCAAAAAATCGGTTTGAGTCTATGCAAAGTAATGCGCCGTTTGTGGAATTCTCAGGCGCCCTCCGTACGCTGTCTGTAGAACTCACTCGCATAGCTAATGACCTGAGATTGATGAGTTCCGGGCCAAATACAGGGCTGGCAGAGATTGACTTGCCGGCAGTGCAGCCGGGATCTTCTATTATGCCGGGGAAGGTAAATCCTGTTATCCCGGAGATGATGAATATGGTGTGCTTTTCAGTCATAGGCAACGATGCATCTATTACGCTGGCTGCGCAGGCGGGACAGTTTGAGCTTAATGTTATGATGCCGGTAATCCAATATAAACTGCTTGATTCTGCTCTTATCCTTACCAATGCAGTTAAAGTATTTAATGAGAAATGTGTTAGCGGTATAACCGTTAATGCGGCAAAGTGCCAGGACTATGCGATGCGAAGCCTGGGGATTGTTACCATCTTGAATCCGATTATAGGTTATTCAAAGGCGTCTGAGGTGGTGAAAGAATCGGTGAAAACGGGGAAATCCGTGAAAGAGATTATCCACCAACGGGGACTCCTCTCTGTGGAGCAGTTGGATCAGATATTGTCTCCTATTTCGATGACCGAACTCCGTGCGAAGGAAGTCTCTGTATAGATGTTAACTTTTTATAGTTTATTCTTGATGACATTACAGAAAGGAGGTGTTTGATGCCGAAAATTGAGCAGTGTAAGGTTTTAATTATTTAAGTTTTATTGAAGTACGAAAGGAGTATTTATATGAAAACGGTGATAGGTTTAAGTTTGAGTCTGTTAGTAGCGGGATTGGTGGGTTCAACAAACATGGTTTGTACTAAAGCCTTTGCAGGTGAGGAAAGGGCTAGCGTTGCACACGAACATGAAAATGTTAAATTGCCTACGAAAAGGTTGATGGTCGAGATTGAAAAGAGGATGTATAATATCCTCGAAGGAATATTGGTAGGTAATTTTAAATCTGTTAAGCAGGAAGCGGCTGCAGTTTCAGAGAAAGCAAACCAGATAAATGAGAATTTCTTCCCACGGAATCCGGATGTAGATGCATGGTATAAAAGGTCAAAAGACCTGGACCCAAGTAATGTAGAGGCAATTAAAAAATTAAAGGAAGAATTTAATTCCTACATGAGAAGGATAGATGCGGGTGTACAGGAGATTCAAAAAGCGGCAGATACAGGTGATACAGAGGCAACATTCCAGGCATATAGCGGATTATTGACAAAGGCATGTTTCGAATGTCACCGAAGACTCCGTGACGTAAAATAACTCTCAAGAACCGATGATAATGAACATGATTTCGAATCGTGGAGGTTGCTGAAGGTCTAATTTCGAAAGGGGGTATGCTCATGAAAAAGAATGGTCAAATGCGGCGTGTCTTGATTTGTGGGTTTGTAGTAACTGCGGTAGCTATGTCTTACACATGGAAGGGAAATATTGCTTCGGGTAAAGATATTGAGTCACATCATGGTTCAGAGCTTACACCTACCCGTTCACTTATGCAGATAATCAGTTCTCATACGTCCAGGATACTTGATGCCATAATGATTGGTGATCATGACGCTGTAGTGAAAGAGTCTAATGCGGTAGCAGAAAACTGCGATGCCATATTGAAGAATTTCTTTCCCGAGGGTGGAAAAATTGGTGAGTGGTTCAAGGAAACGGGCAAGGATCAGAACAAACCAGATGACGTGAAGGCCGTAAAGAAGGATTTTGAAAAATACCTGAAAGCAGTTGTTGATGCCTCAAAGAATGTTGCGGAAACTTCCAAAAAACAAAACATTGTGGAAACTTACAAAAGCTTTGATGCAATGTTAAAAAATGCCTGTTTCTCCTGCCACGAGGCTACCAGGCCGAAATGGCCGGATTGGCCGGATTGGATGAAGATAAGCGGAGGGTAACAAAAATTTAATGTTCTGGAATTTCAAAATTTGAGATTCTTCGGTTGTTTCACTTCCCTCAGAATGACACCGTTCGTCATTCTGAGCGAAGCGAAGAATCTAATTTAAAACTTGTGTTTATTTTATTCAGAGAAAGGAGTTATCGTTATGAAAAGATTGAAGTTTTTAAGTGTTGGTTTAATGGGTTTGAGTTTGGCAGGATTAATAGGTGTTGTTAATCCTGCTAACGTTATTTTGGCAGATGGCAGATGAAAAAGTAGTTACTCACGAACATGTTGATGAACCTACACAGGTATTAATGAGTGAGATTGCAAAGCGAGTAAGCAATATACTCGATGGAATATTGGCTGGAAGCTTTAAGTATGTGGCTCAGGAGGCCGGTGCTGTTGTGGATCAGAGTTATAAGATAAACGCAACATTTTTCCCCGTTGATCCAAAGGAAAACAAGTGGTTTAAGCGTGCTAAAATAGATCCAAATGATTCAGAGAAGATTACGAGACTGAAAGAAGAGTTTAATGGCTATCTAAAAGGGATAGCAACGTCGGCGCTGGCGGTTCAAAAAGCGGCTGCATCGTATAATCAGGAAACAACCTTTAAATCCTTCATAAACATGGTTGAAAAGACCTGTTTTGAGTGCCACAACAATGTCCGTGATAAACAAATACCTATTGAAAATCGTTAAATTTCAATTTCCAATAAGGGATGAAAAAGAAAGTGCAGATGTTTTAAATACTCTGCACTTTCTTTTATTTTAAAGATTGATTATGGTATATAAGGTAGTGTAAAATACCTTCAAAATTTATTGGAAGATCAAAAAAAGAGAAACAAATCAATAGAATTAATGGTTTATCGATCAATATCTTTAGGTGAATGAATGGCAAAATGGCAATGTCAGGTGTGCGGGTATATTTACGATCCGGAAGACGGCGATCCGGATCACGGTGTTAATCCTGGAACACCTTTTGAGAATTTACCTGATGACTGGATGTGTCCTTCCTGCGGCTCAAGTAAAGACGTGTATAAAAAATTAGTATAAGGGCAAGGGTTTGCCCCGGTGATTTACTAATAAAAAAGGAGAAAATATGGCAAAATGGGAGTGCCGGGTCTGTGGTTACATATACGATCCTGTGAAAGGCGATTCGGACAATGGTGTTAACCCCGGGACGGCCTTTGAAAATTTACCAGAAGATTGGGTGTGTCCGTCCTGTGGCGCAAATAGGGATTTATTCGATAAGCTCGATTAATGGCGATTTTATTTCAGATACATTTTCCAGATAAATTTTTATGTCAAAATTATTACAAAAACAGCGCCTGAGTGTTTATGTATTTGTTGCATGCATGTCAATATCTTTTTATTTTGGGGGCAGTGCCTTAACGAATACGGAGCAGACAGCGAAAAGCAAACCGGACGTTACGTATTCGAATCCTTATTTTAAAGGCACCAAAGAAGAAAGAGAAGCCCAGGTTAAGAGGATATCAGCGCTTTTTGGAGTAGAATGTAATTTTTGCCATAATGAAGATTTGACGGTATTTACAGAGGAAGGGGTGAAATCGAAGACGATGATGAAGGCCTCTGTAGCCCTTGGGGTTGAGTGTGACCACTGCCATGTCGACAGGAAGCATTATAAAGAAAACGAACAAGAGGCAAAAAGAATGTTTGAGTTGTCTGAAATTATGGGGACGGAGTGCAGCTTCTGTCATGCCGGAAAGGATAAGCTTACCCTAAAAGGTGAAAAGTCTAAAACTGCCTTCGTTACTCGTGCATGGGCTACCGAGGCTCGTGCCTGGGCTACCGAGGGTACGAAACAGTGTCTCGAATGCCACATTGAGAAAAAACAGTTTGCCTTGAATTTCTATGGATGGCAGGTCCTGAATGCTATGAAGGGGTTGAAGGGGATGTGAATAAAGATTACGATGTGATCATTATCGGAGGAGGCCCTGCTGCCCTCGCTGCAGCCGTTTATACCTGTCGTGCCTTATTGAAGACCGTGATCCTTGAAAAAAAATATTTGGGCGGTCAGTTAGTGGGCACGGAGCTGATTGAGAACTATCCTGGATTCCCGGAGGTCATTGGTGGTGTCGAATTGACGCAACGAATGGAGTCACAGGCCAAACGGTTTGGTGTAGATATTCGATATGAAGAAGTCTTGAAATTGGATGTAGAAAATGGCTTAAAGGTTGTAACGACCGATACCGATAAATACGCGAGTCATATAGTTATTTTAGCAACCGGTGCAGATCCTAAAAAATTAGGTATACCCGGCGAAAATGAATTTTACGGTAAAGGTGTCAGCTATTGTGCGACATGCGACGGCGCTTTCTACAGGGGTAAAAACGTCGTTGTAGTCGGTGGAGGCGATTCCGCCATAACCGAAGGTATTTTCCTGACCAAATATGCCCAAACCGTACAAATAATCCACAGAAGGGATGAATTTAGAGCCACAAAGATTTATCTGGACGATGCCTTTTCGAATCCAAAGATAAAAGTGGTACTAAACACCCTAATTGAAAGTGTCCACGGGAAGGAAAAGGTGGACGGCGTTGTTACCCAAAACATTGTTACGAAAGAAAAGAAGGATATTCCCTGCGATGGGGTTTTTATTTTTATTGGTAGTTCACCAAATACGGGTTTTTTGGGTAATCTGTTATGTGTGGATGCCGGCTGCCATATTGAGACAAACATACATATGGAAACGGCGATCGAAGGGCTGTATGCCGTTGGCGACATTCGGAAAAATTCATACCGGCAAAT
>JACPHJ010000110.1 GCA_016188675.1 Planctomycetota bacterium | reverse complement strand
CCGACATTTTAAACTTATTCTATGTTTGCACCGACAATAGCGGCCATCTGCATCATGTTGATCGTCTGGCCTTCTTTCAGATTTGAAAGGTCAGTGACCTTGCCTGATTTGCTTTTGGATTTTGTGTTTTTAAAGATCGGGAGCAATTTAGCATCAGCCACAATGAACTTGCCTGCGTTCTCAGGTTTTCCATTTTCAGTCTTTGTCTGAAGTTTATTCGCTTTAATATAGTCCCATAGTTTTTTGGTGATCTCTGTCCTGGGAAGTTCTGTTACTCTCAGAAACTCTGCCAGATCATTTTTCAACTTTACCGGTTTGTTCAATCCTTTTGCTTCTGCCATTTTTAACTCCTTCATAGGTAGATTTAAATTAAATTATATCCGGGGAGCATATCTTCTGCCCATTTCATTTTACTCTAAATGGTATTTAAGACTCCCATATGAATTAATTATTGCATTTTATTGTTTTTTTATCAAACGCAAATTCACCTAAAGTTCGCGCTACAACTGTAACTTTGAATTTCCTTAACGTCAAAACTATCTTGTACTCAGGGCATCAACAATATTCATTTTCGATGCGCGGAATGCAGGGAAAACACCTCCCAAAAACCCCATAATAACGGAGAAGATCAGGGATTTGTAAACGATCTCGCTCGTTAAGGTAAATGAGAATGCAAGTTCAGAAAACGTCTGCCAGTTAACGGTGGAGATGGTAAATAACTGCATGAAAGAGGCAAAGAAAAGTCCTATGAATCCGCCGATAATGCTCATCAGCATTGATTCTGCCAAAAAGGCAAAGAGGATATTCCTGCGCTGAAATCCGAGCGCCCGCAGCGTGCCTATTTCACTGGTTCTGTTTGCCACTGCTGCGTACATGGTAATCGTCGCCCCTATCATTGCGCCGATGGAAAATATTATGGTCAGGGACATTCCCAGTATCCTGAGAAATTTGGTCATCATTTCCGATTGGTCTGCATAGTATTGTATTTCACGTCTGGCCTCAAGCGTCAATCGCGGGTCGCCTTCTATTCTTTCTTTCAATATTCCGAAATAAGAAGCGTCACGCAGTTTGAAAGTAATGGATGAATACACCGGCCTGCGAAATGACTGCATGAGTTGATCTACATCGCCCCATATCTCGGAATTGAATCCGGTGCTTCCTGCACGAAAGATGCCTACCACGGTCCAGTCCCTCATAGCAAAGCGGAGTTTTTCTCCAATACCGCATCCCCTGAATCTTTTTGTTATATTTTCCCCGGTGATAACTTCGGAAGAACCTGGTTTTGGCATTCGACCATTGACGAGTTCTACCTGTGGACGCAAAAGGAGCGATTGTTCACCAATTCCACGAATGGTGACATTAGAGGGTTTTTCACTCCCTCTTTTTGGCAGGTTTATTATGACAACCATTTCTTTGGCAACGAGTTTACGTCCATTTTGTCCGATTGCTATTTCAGGCTGGGTTTCAGCAATGGATGCCTGGTATCTGTCTATCCCGCTTTGTACTTCGGTAGTTGAGGCTCGCCGGATAACTATTACGTTATCGTATGAGCCGGTATCCACAAGGGTTTTGCGGAGACCTGCTGCAAGCATGAGAATCGTGGCAAAGACGAAAACAACGAGCGCCATGCCGGAAGCCGTCAGGGTTGTTGTGAGCCTTCTCGTCAGTAGATTGCGGAAACTATATGACAAGGGTATTTTCATTTACCCTATCCTCCTTAATCCGTCTGCTATCTGAATATTTACGGCGCGCCATGTTGGAAAGGCCGCCGCTATCAGGCCTACTAAAAACGAGGCTGCTACGTCAAGAAAGATAGTTATCGCTGAAACATTGAATACGGGAAAGAAATTGCCCATAGTTTTTCCAAAGTACTCAGCGGTGGGAAAGGTAAGGATGATACCAAGTACACAGCCAGTCATGGTTATGACAAGGGATTCACCAAGGATAAGTATGGCAATATGCCCGCCGCCAAATCCAAGTGTCTTCATAATGGCATATTCCCCTATGCGCTCTCGTGCGGTCATGGCCATGGTATTGGCAACTACTGCCATGATGATAATAATTACCATAAAAGAAACCAGTTGAACTACCGTGACAATAGCCTCGGTCATGGTAACGAAACTCATCTGGAATGCCTTTTCGGTTTCGGTCAGGGTTTCGGCAAGTGAGTTTTTAAATGTATTATCTATTGCTTCAGATATATCGGCGGCCTGGTCGGGGTTGTCGATCCCGATAATGTAGACGCCGGTCTGGTCAGCCCGCCGAGGAGTGGTCTTTTTCAGGCGTTCGTTTAGATAGTTCCAATGGAAGAATAATTGTGTTTCGTCGGCAGTCTTTTCAGCGCCGTAGTAGATGCCCCGCAGAACGAAATCCCACGTTCCCGGAAAAATGGTGCCTTTCAGGGTTATCGCGTCGCCAACCTTCCACTGGAACCGCTCTGCCACCTTGCGTCCGGCTATGACGGATTTGCGGTCACGGAGAAATGCAGTTTTCTGGTCTTCGGGTAGTAAATATTCCGGATATAGTTCCAAAAAAGTTTTTGGCTCAACGGCAAAGTTCGGGATAAAGTTTTTTTCCGATATATAGGTGCCATTGAACCATATAGCATACGAAACGCCCTTCACTCCGGGGACCTGGCGGATCTTTTCCCTGTACGAAAGGGGGAGAGAGAAGACGAGAGAAATCGAATTTCTGGTGATGAGACGGGTTGAAGATGATGCCTCGACACCCGAATACCAAGCGTTGACCAGTGTCCTCAATATACCGAATGCCAGAATTGCAATGGTTATGCCAAGAATGGTCAGAAAGGTACGCAGCTTGTGGCGCAGTGCATTTCTGAAGATTAGTTTAAGGATGTGCATTTAAAATGCCCTTTTCGAGCTTTCTGATAGTATGCGCCTTTTCCGCTGCATGAGGGTCGTGAGTAACCATGATAATCGTTTTGCCAAATTCATGATTTAAACGGGCTACGAGTTCCAATATTTCCTCTGCAGAAACCCTGTCGAGATCTCCGGTCGGTTCATCCGCTACCAGCAGGGTTGGGTCGGTTACAATCGCGCGGGCTATAGCAACGCGCTGTTGCTGACCACCAGACAACTGTGAGGGATAATGATCCATCCGGTCGGACAGGCCGACCATGTGGAGCGCCATCTCCACATGTTCTCGCCTTTCCTTTCCTGAAAGCCAGGTTAAAAGGAGCGGGAGTTCGACATTTTCGAATGCCGTGAGTACGGGGATCAGGTTGTAAAACTGGAAGATGAATCCCACGTTGGCAGCCCGCCAGTGGGCAAGTTCGGTTTCAGTCATCGAGGTAATGTCCAGCCCGCCAACCATTATCGTACCGGAATCCGTCTTATCTATGCCTGCGATGAGATTTAACAAGGTGCTCTTGCCCGACCCGGAAGGCCCCATTAATGCAAGAAACTCACCCTCCGGTATATCGAAATTGATATGCTCCAGCACCGGTATGACCTGAATTCCGCGTCGGTACGATTTTGATAGATTTCTTATTTCGACAATTGGTTGTTTTATGTCCGTCATTGTAGTATTGATACAAAAACACCCCTCACCCTGACCCTCTCCCACAAGGGGAGAGGGGTAGGGGTGTGTTATAAACTTGTTTGAAATTATTTTCATCAAGATTTTTTAAGAACTAAATTGTTACAATTATCCCTATTTCTCCCCGATCTTAATTCTCATACCGTCCCTGAGATTTTTTGGGGGATTCACTACCACCTTGTCTCCCGATTTGACGCCGTCCAATACCTCCGTCATGTCGCCAATCTGTGCGCCAGTATTTAAAGGGGTTTTGTATACACGATTTTCTTTTATAAGGAAAACAAGCCTGGTATTGTTGTGCATCATGATTGCATTGCCGTTCAAGGCAGTCTTCGGTTTTTGTTCCTCCACAGCAACGGGTTTTTCAAGAAAGGCGACCTTGGCGCTCATCTCGGGTAAGATACGAGCGTCCTTATCCAAAAATTTCACCTTTACCAGAACCGACGCCTTGCTGCGGTCAGCCGTGGGAACGATCATATGCACCATACCGCGGAATCGGTCTTCAGGAAGGGCATCCAGTTGTATTTCACACGGCTGGCCTATTTTTACCTTTTGCAAATTCGATTCTGAAACGTCCGCCTCCACAAGAAGAGAGTCCATGTCGGCAATGGTTACAACAGCGGCTCTGGCAGTGGCGGCAGCCCCCATCGGCGCGACGATGTCGCCAACGTCGGCGTTTTTGGTTAGCACAACCGCATCAAAGGGCGCACGGATAAACGTATACCTCAAAGAAATTCTGGCAAAATGCAATGCTGCCTTACAGGCATTTATGGCTGATTCCGCAGCGGCTGCCGATGCCTTTGCTTTTTTATAACGCGCCTCGGCAATGTCGAGTTCGGACTGCGGTACGACTCCCTGTGAAAGGAGTTCCTTTTGACGGTTATAATGCAACGTGGCATCGTTCATTTCTGCCTTTGCCATATCCAAACTGAAAATGGCATTGTCCAGGTTTGCTATTGCCTGGTCACGCGCAGCCGCTGCATCTTCGCCTTCCAGCTTGGCAATTACCTGTCCCTTCTTCACCTTGTTTCCTTCTTCTACCCCTAGCCATTCAAGCCGTCCGGTTATCTTAGACGCTACTGCCGCCTTACGCTGTGCAACCACATAACCGCTGGCGTTTAACAGGGTGAACGTCTGGGAAGGGTAAATGTGCGAAACGGTAGCGACCTTCACTTCGACTACCGGATTGAAAACTACACGATACAGAATGAAACCAATTATGATAGCGAATACAAAAATGGTTATTTTTGAAAACAACTTCCTGCGCACGCGGCGATACTGTATAGCATCAGACTTGTCTATTTTTAATTTTGATATATCTTTATTTAGCACTTATTCGTTCCTTTAGCGTCCTATTTTCTTTTAAGGCACAATCTTTAGGGATTTTAAATATACTTGATACCTAATATTTTTGCCATAAATTATTTCTACTGCACTAATATGATTTGCGATTCATTGATTTACTGGGGATAGAAAGGTTTATTCTTGCTTAAGAGAACATTTGACAGTGGATTGGAATGGGGAATAATTGATGTTATTTTATCTGGATCTCACTCTTTTCCATTAAGGAAGAGAGGAAAATGAATCTCCATTTTTCAGAGTATGTTGATTTTCGCAAAGGCACTACTTGCTTCTTCAACAAACTTGCGCACAAGAAGCGGGTCTTTTCTGCCATTGGATGATTCAACTCCTGTATGCACATCAACGCCTGCCGGACGGACATATTGAATAGCCTCACGAACATTATCGGGACAAAGACCTCCGGCAAGGATTACCGGCTTTGGTGAAATGGATACCACTCTCCTGCTTATATCCCAGTTATGCACCTTTCCTGTAGCGCCGCACGCACCTGTCTCAGGGTCATAGGTGTCTGTGATAAACGCATCAATATACGGGCAAAAACTTGAGAGTTGAACTTCCAGTTCAGAAAGGTTGTTGTTTTTCACTATAAGGCTTTTAATGATAAACAGCCCGGAATCCAATTTCCGCAGGTTTGCCAGTTCGTCCGATAAAACATCGCCATGAAGCTGAACAATTCGAGCGCCGAGTTGATGGCAGAAAGCAAAAATCTCTTTAGCCCTTTTAAGGTAGGTTATTAAAACGCCGTAGTGAGGCGGTTTCAAGGAACGGATTATCCTTCCTGCATCTTCCCTTAAAATATCCTCTTTGTGAAATGCAAGTCGCAGGGGAAACCCAAGGTGGGTCACGCCGGCTTCGATAAGCATCTGCGCTTCTGCTCTATCAATGATTCCCGCAACCTGTATTATCCCTGCCGATAGAGAATTTTTCATGTTTTACGTTGTTTTCTCAGTATATGTTCCGGTGTCCTCGGTGGTAACCCATTATGAACTTGGAATTTTATCTGTGTAATCTGCGGAATCTGTGGTTTCAGAGGTTTTATTATGCCCATATCCCGGGTATGGCTTGATCGCAATCCCTGCACTTATTGTCTTTCATATGGTTTTCTAATATCGAGAAACCTGCACGTCTGATGACGATGTTCTTGCAGTGCGGGCAGTACGTATTTTCACCTTCATGACCCGGCACATTACCCACGTAAGGGAAATGAAGTCCCGTATCAAGGGCAACTTTTCTGGCCATTTCTAAGGTTTTTACCGGTGTTGGCGGCAGGTTCTTTATCTTGTATGTTGGATGAAAACGGGTGAAGTGGATGGGGACGTCCGGTCCAAGATTTTCCTTAATCCATGCGCACATCTCCTTAAATTCCTTTTCGCTGTCGTTGAGTGTGGGTATCACAAGCATAACAATCTCAAACCACATCCCAATCTTCTTTAAGGTTGTCAAGGTATTCAAAACGGGTTTCAATTCGCCTGTACAGGTCTCCTGATAAAATTTTTCCGTAAAACCTTTTAAGTCAATCTTCACAGCGCTCAGGTGTTGACAGAGTTCTGTTAAGGGTTTTTCCTGAATGTAGCCGTTCGATATCATAACGCTCTTCAATCCGTGTTCATTGCCCAATCGGGCCGTATCGAACATATATTCATAAAACACCACAGGCTCAGAATACGTATAGGCAATCGTTTTACTGCCGCTCGTTTTGGCATCTTTTACTAAATCTTCAGGCGTTAGTCTGATACTCTCAACCTGTTCAGGCCGGTATTGAGAAATCTGCCAGTTCTGGCAAAATTTGCACTCGACGTTGCATCCCGCCGTAGCCAGAGAATAAGCCTTTGTGCCGGGTAAAAAGTGAAACATGGGTTTTTTCTCTATGGGGTCGACATTCAGGGCGCAGACACGTGAATGTACTAAGGTATAATAAGTACCGTCCCGGTTTTCCCTCACGCCGCAGTACCCGCGCTCCATATCGGCGATGGTGCACTTCCGGGGGCAGAGTTCGCATTCCACCCGGAGGTCTTCCAGTTTCTTGTAATGCATGGCCTCCTTGACGGGAAACCCTTGATTAATCCCTTTCAGCGATTCAGGGGTATAGACGTCTTCCGCCCATGCAGTTAATGTATTTCCCAGGCAAAGACTGCACGCCCCGAACGCGCCTGCTTTTATTAACGACCTTCTGGTAATCATAAAACACCTTTGCTTAAATATTCAGAAGCAAGAAGTCAGAAACAAAAATTGGAATACATTTGAAAATTATGTTGTAGGTATTGAATTGTATTCTAACTTCAATAGTAATGCAAATTATATTGCCATTGCATCGGCAAGTCAAGCAATGCAGAAGTGATATTTTCCTTTTTAGATTTTATCCATGGTTTTTAACGGATTTTAAGGTGACTTTTTCCATTTACTTTGGTAGACTCCTGGCAATCACATAGAGAATTTCGGCTAAATAGAAGAAGATAAAAGAATGCATAATTACACTCGATTACAGTTAGATGAATTAAAAATTCGTTACAATAAAGAGCGTGAAAAAGAATGGGCAAGCATTGATTCAAATGCGCTTAACATAGGTATGTTTGGCAGTAGTGGTCATATTCTTCAGTTTCTTGAGAATGGACACAAATATATAGATAAACTCATTGACGAGTTATTCAAAACTGAAACAATCTCACTTTCCCACGAACAAGAAAAACCAACCGAAACCTATTTTGTCGATTTAAATAGAGAAATGATAGAAATTGCAAAGGGCGAGTATGAAGTGATTCGCTCTGAAGCCTTAAAAATGTTTGACAATTGGGGAGGTGGACAGTTAGCGCATAATGATGATATGAACATACAACAAGATGAAATTTCTACGTGTGAGTCCATAAACAGGAAAATTAAGATGTTACAAGAGGAACTAAGATTGAGAATTCCGCAATCTTCTACTGAAACAACAATACATGTCAGTGGGGATGTTGGGGTAATAAATGCTGGGACAATATATGGTTCTATACAAGTAAAAATAGAAAAGCTCAAAGAATCAAATCAGACGGAATTGGTTAATATGCTAACACTTCTTACTGAAACCATCAACAATTCGACCATCAAGGATGAGAATAAGCGGGAACAAATGGAAAATGTTGATTTTCTCGTTGAACAATGTGAAATGCCGTCCGAAAAAAAGAAATCGGGGTCTTATAAAAGCAACTGAAAGATTCCTTTCAAACGCTGCTAATCTCGCAACGATCTGGGGACAAGTTGGACCAGCAATAATGAAATTCTTTGGGATTGGTGCCTAAAGATTAAACTAAATGTTGAGAAATATAAGAAACAAATACAAGAGAAAAAAGGAGTGATGATGTTCCTATACTATGACTTCTGAACCGCTGAAGTTTATTGCGGATGCTATGCTTGGCAGGCTTGCGCGATGGCTGCGTATACTCGGATATGATGTATCATACGAATCTTCTATCTCCGATAATGACCTTATTGCCATGGCTATTCGCGAACGCCGTATCATACTAACCATGGACAGGAAGCTAACCGAACGTGAATCGGCAAGGAACTTCCTACTTATCAAAAGCCCTTCTTATAAAGAACAACTCAAACAGGTTATTACACATTACAATATCGATTACAAGACAGGTATTTTTACGCGGTGTCTGGTTTGCAATATATTATTGGATCATGTTGAGAAAGAAAAAATAAAAGATAAAGTGCCATCGTATGTTTTCTCAACACAGGATGAATTCGATATTTGTCCACAGTGCTGTCGTATTTACTGGTCAGGCACTCATAGGGTAAAAATGCTAGGAATGCTGGATGAAATAATGAAGTAATTTGACAATTTCTGCATGGTTTTGTATAGTTATTTGGGGTGGTTAAATATTTTTTATTTTACAATAAATTCAATACTCTTTTGACAAGGTAAACGCATGAAAAGATATTTCATACCTTTATTACTATGTTTGCTTGTAATCTCATTCCAACGAGGCGGATCTTCTGCTGAGAAGAAGCATCAGCACGACGAAGTTATAGCAACCGTCAACGGCAAAAAGATAACACACGAAGACATAGCCAACCGACTCGAATCATTCAAAAATGCAGACACAGAGACACTCAACACTATTAAACAAGAAATCATTGACCAATTGATTACTGATATATTATTGGAAGAATTCATTGATAGACAGGGTCTAATTGTTGCCCCCGAGGAGATTGATCGGGAGGTGGATCAGGTAAGAAGCAATATCACAGGCAATCAGAAGGATACTGGTCAATCACTGGAAAAAGTTCTTGCATCCATCGGCTCTGATATGGGCGAATTCAAGAGAGGTATAAAGCATTCTCTTGCACTTGAAAAATATTTCCATAATAAGCTGGATGACCAGACACTGGAGAAATATTTTGAAGGAAACAAGAGCCTTTTTAATGGCGAGTCTGTTAAGGTCAGTCACATACTCGTTGATACAAGAACTCTGAAGACGCAGGAAGAACTATCACATGCGCTGGAACAAATCAAAAGTGTCAAAAGAGAAATTGATCGGGGAGCTGCCTTTGATGAAATGGCAAAAAAGCATTCCGACTGCCCGTCGGCTCAAAATGGGGGCGATTTAGGATTTATTCAAAGAAAAGGCAACCTTGCAAAGTCATTTTTAGATACGGCATTTTCTTTACGGACAGGACAGGTAAGTGAGCCGGTTCAGACGGAATTTGGATATCACCTCATAAAAGTAACGGAGAAAAAGGATGGCGCTAATGTCAAATTTGGGGATGTTAAGGAAAAAATCCGGTTAGCAGTGCTGGATGATGAGACCCTCAAATTACTCTCTCAGCTTCATAAAGCTGCGCAAATTGTAATTAACCAGTAATATCGGTTTTCTTTATTAGTTTTAGTTCTTGATTCCTGATATCTCTTTCGATGCAATAATTTTTTGGGCGAGTTCGTAAGTAAGCTTTTGTATAGCCTCATCTACGGCAGGACCAAATTTGGGACCTGTTGTCATCCACCACTCTTGTTCAACCTTAGAAGTTATGAAGTCCAGCCCTTTCCCTTCCACAGCAACTTCTGCGCTCCACACTTTATTGAGTTTGGAATCTAAAAATGACACCGCAATCGAAAGGTTATGCCGTCCAATAGCCCTCCATACAGACGTATCCATGCGAAGTTCTATTTCTGAATTCTTTAGACTAACCGCCAGAATCCCATCCAACGCTTCCTTATCTAAAAATTCTTTATTCTGTAAACTATCTATCAATATCGCCTTTTTAAATAAGATTCGCGACATCTCCACGATTTCCGAAGAGAGATTTTCGCCAACTGGAAAAACAAAATTTGGAAAGACATAATAAGGCGTACCTGACTCATCCTGTTTCAACGGTACTTCCTGGACATAATTACGCAGGGTTGGTTCAATATGAATACCAACAGTAAGCGGTAAGGGAGTTATTTGATAAAGTCGTTTATCAAGTTTTGGGGAAAGTCTTACATCAGGTCTGGTCCCGCTTAAGCAGCCAATTGAAATGATAAAAGGAAGTAAAATGAACCAATATTTATATGATACAGATTTGATGAAATGCATGGGCAAACGAACTAAAATTCTCTCTGATTAAAGTGTCACATTATTCTTTTCCTCCGCAACGATTAGTTTAAATAATATACGAAACCGGTAATACCGTCAATATTTTTTTATCTGTTCCATTTCATGGGCACATCATCGCTTTCTCTGCCAATCAAAACAACCCCTTTTATATTTTTCAGTCTGTTATAAATAGGGTATGTTTTTAAAAGAAGTGTGGCACTGGTCTTGGGGTTTAATATCTC
The DNA here is from genome assembly GCA_016188675.1 of Planctomycetota bacterium. Lineage (GTDB taxonomy): Bacteria > Planctomycetota > Brocadiia > Brocadiales > Brocadiaceae > Wunengus. The sequence continues at coordinate 3,921 of JACPHJ010000110.1, read as the reverse complement.
GCTGGTTGTCGTAGCGCCGGTCTTCAACGTTTGCCATGTTGGACAATTCTTACAGGCCAGTGCAAATTTATGCTTTGTATAAAAACACTTCTTTCCGATTGGGCATCCAGTAAAAAATTCTTTTGCCGCCTTATTTATCTTTGTTACTTTAAACTCCGCATCAAATACAATGATTGGGTCTGTTATCGCATTGAAAATGGAATTGAGTCCTTCTCTTGTTTTATGCATTCTTGTAAGATATGCATGTCCCTTTCCAGCGACCTTACGGGAGCGCGCGGTGGTATTCAAGTGCGTCGATTCAGATTTTGATTTATATCTTTTTGTAAGCATATTTCTAATCTCATAAAGACAATTTTAGCTTACTTATGCATCGTTGTTAGACGACTGCATGTATTATTTATTAAGAGTTCGCAATTGGTATACCGTAATATACAGTTTAGATTGTACCTGGTAATTAATTCACACAAGTATTTAAGCAGCTAATATATAAGCAAATGTTATTATTGGCTGTCGTTTCTTTTATACAGGTAGACGACGAAATAAATAAAGGTGTTTTTGGTGGTAATCAGCCAATATCAAGGAAGGATATAGAATTGAAATTTGAACACCAACGGGATTGAAATAATCATTTTGGGAGTCTTATGCTTAATACAGGGCAGGGAGACCTTTGTATTACCCTCTCGGCAACACTTCCAATCAATATATGTTCCAATCCTGTTTTGCCATGCGTGCCCATGACGATTAAATTTACCTGCCTGTCTTTGGCGGCCTTTATTATTTCCACAAAAGGGCTACCTTTGGCCACGAGGGCATCTATACTGATATTTATTCGTACTTCATCAGGTATTAAATTTATAAGCCGCATCTTGAGACTGTCAGTCTGTTTATCATCCAGAAGCAGGTCGATTTGTTTCAATATATCTCCTATATCACTCATATAGGGTTCTATAACATGTATGAGGCAAAGCGAGGCGTGGTCCTTGAGAGACAGGTCTATTGCGTAGCTCAATGCGTATGTAGAACAAGCGGAAAAGTCAATCGGACAAAGTATTTTCTTTAGTTTAATCATGCTTTTATTAATAGAAAAAGGCAGTTGCTAATTAACAATTAACAACTGCCTTTAGATTAAAAAATCCTTAAAATCTGTGGCGTGTTACCACGATTAGTGATGTCCACTCGGATGGAGTGCAGAAGCGCCCAAATCCAGAGATATGAACCTGATATTTTTTTCTTCTAAAGTAACTTCAGTGTGTGCGCTTGCGCCGCCGTGTTCGTGGACTGAAATTTCATACACTCCAGGTTTCAATTCGAATACACAGGTACCGTTCTTACCTGTTGTACATGTATTATCACCAACCTTAATTTCAGCTCCTTCGATTGGTGTGCCAATAGCAATTACTGTAACCCATAATTTTGCAGGTTTAACCTGATAGGCCTGAGCCGTTGTCATACTAATTCCTGCGACCACTGCTGCACCCAAGAAACCCGCGATTAACTTCTTAAACATAACCCCTTTCTCCTTTCTTCTGTTGATTTGATATTAAGATTTATATAAGCACCACAATATTATATTTTAAATTAATATACCTTCTGTATTCCACCCCCTTTCACTGCATTAATTTATTATTTTTTTATAATAAATATTGGTTTATTATACATTTTAATATTCCCTCGTCAATATATATTTATCGCAAAAGTATGAGTTTTCGTTCAGACACTATATAAGACTCTAGATTCCAAATCTATATTCCAGATTATATTCATCCTTTGCAAGTTTTTAGAAATTCCTTACTTTAATTCCTTTATTACAAACATTCCTTCCAGTGGATTCATAAGCACGGTTTTAATCCTCTCGTGCCACAGTTCCCCGAATTCTCTTATTTCCGCATCGGTTCCCTTGCCCGTTACGGCCAACGGCATCAATTCACCCATTTTAGGATTAGCCGGAAGCATGTAATTGCAGTATGAGATTTCGATCTTCTTTTTCGTATCCATCCTCTCGAATATCACCGTGCACACTGCATCTTCACCAGCTTCCTGTGTTTCATCAAAAGACAGCAAATTATGCCTGTTGTACCGTCCGCCGCCAAGCCCCTTAAATCCGCTCTCACCCGAAGCGCCGGTAATCAACGTGACAACCTGCGATATCGGCCCATTTACCTTATAGCCTATCCCCCCTTTAAATGTTACCCTGATTTGGCCACGTACGGGTGTTTCATTACTGTATAAACTTTTTAAAGCCAGTTGGGTTAATTTATACGCGCCGGAAACCGCAGGGCATGAATGACCGGCAAGTTTTACAGCATCGGTATACGTGAAAACAAATGCCTCATTTTTATCCATTGCACCGAGCGCTATGGCAAGGGGGTCTTTAATCCTGATTGACTCAACTTTATCAAAAAACGATTTATTAAATTTTGTCTGTTCCATTACTATCAAATTCTCCTTACTTAAATAATTGTGATATATACATGTCTCTTCAATCTTTAAAAATGTTCATCTACCTGGTGGACGGTATATTCGATGCCTTCTTTTACATTCGTTTTTACCTTTTCAATTAATTTTCCATCAGTCACAGCCTCTTGCTTGACCTTATCTATCAGGTATTCTACAGCATCCTTGGTATTTGTCTTTATTTTTTGATTCAGCGCAGCGTCATTCAGCGCCTCATTCTTTACTTTCTGTAAAGAATACTCAATTGCTTCCTTTACATTTTCTCTTACTTTTTGAGTAAATTCCGGATCATCTAACACGGCGCACATTACATAATCTACAGCGCTTGCCATCGTATAATCAATCACGTTTTTGACTTTGGAACGTAACATCCCAATTCCAATGGCAGAAACAATAGTAATCATGATAATGAGCATAACACCCCAAGCGATGACCCTGCCAAACGTATCCACCAAATTATTTATAAAACCCGTTGGCCTTCCGTTATTCCCTTCCATACCCTACCCCCTTTCGATTAAAGGTTAATTAAATTTAATCCTCAAGCGTGGATATATCCCCCGTAGGCAATCCTAAATCTCTTGCCTTCAGCAGCCGGCGCATGATTTTACCGCTGCGAGTTTTTGGTAAATTTGGGCAGAATTCAATTTCACGCGGGTATGCATGCGCCGCCAGACGATGCCTTATAAATTTCTTGAGTTCTTCTTCCAGCTCCTTCGAGGGCACAAAACCTTCGTGAAGTACTACAAATGCCTTGATGATTTCTCCCCTTTCAGCATCAGGTTTCCCAATTACGCCCGACTCTGCAACAGCCCTGTGTTCGAGCAGTGCGCTTTCTACCTCAAATGGACCTACCCTGTGACCTGAGGTATTAATCACGTCATCTGCCCTTCCCACAAACCAGAAGTAACCATCCTCGTCCTTATAGGCCGTATCGCCTGTTGCGTACCAACCATTTATATTGAAATATTCTTTAAACCGTTTTTCGTCTCCCCATACCTTCCTCAGCATGGAAGGCCAGCCGGGGTTTAACGCCAGAAGTCCATGCTGCCCGGACGGCAGTTCGTTGCCCTTGCCGTCAATAATAGCCGCTTTTATACCGGGAAAAGGCTTGCCCATAGAACCGGGCTTTATCGGCATACAGGGATAATTCGCAATCATAATGGAACCCGTTTCCGTTTGCCACCAATTATCGTGAATGGGTAACTCGTAGACCTTCGAACCCCACCGGATCACCTCGGGGTTAAGCGGCTCGCCAACACTGCAAATATACCTCAAACTGCTCAAATCATATTTTTTTACAACGTCATCACCCGCCTTCATCAGCATGCGCAAGGCTGTAGGGGCTGTATACCAGACGGTAACCTGATACGTTTGGATAATTTCGTACCATTTGGCGGCATCAAACCGTCCATCAAAAATATAAGAAGAGATACCGTTGAGCCACGGACCCCATACCCCATACACCGT
>JACPHJ010000003.1 GCA_016188675.1 Planctomycetota bacterium | reverse complement strand
TATGCTTATAAATACAATATTTTTGTGGAGCAAATATATGTCAAGAACTACCATAACACTGCCCAATTCTTTGTTAGACGAATTGATGTCAGAAATTGAGGCAAAAAGCAAAACGGAAGCTGTCATTAAGGCCATTAAAGATGAGATACGGACGAAAAAGATGGAAAAAATAAAGACTATGGCTGGCAAGATGGAATTCATAAAATCAGCAGATAAACTTAGACATGAAGATGAAAGACATTTTGAGGTCATTGAAAAAGAAACAGGATTAATTTTATATGGTTTCACATAATAAATTGAATTGTCATGCCTTATTGGATTTTTTGCTAACATTCAAATTGCTGATTTCCCGGTATTTGTTTAACCGCACATCCTGTTCCAGCCTGAATTTCTGGGGCTGATGGCCTTTGCGGCACGTCGTGACAAATTCACACCACTCACACTTCTGCGTATCTTCAATCGGCGAAATGGGGAATATGCCGTCACGAATGTAACTCAAAAATTCCTTTACCGTCTCCCAGCATTGCCCCTGATGTCCTTTCCATTCGTCTCCTGTGATTGTTTTCTCCTGCACACCCTTCTGCCCTTTTTTATCCTCCATCTCCTGCGCAACGTAAACGAAAGAGGCGTCCTCCAGGCTTACCTGACCTTGAGAAATACGCCCCTTCTTTATCTCCTCCGAGAGTATGCGTTCCGCCATAACGATATAGAAAGGCAGTTGTAATTTTTGTCCCCTTACGGCATACTTCATCGGCTTATCCTTCAAAGGCCTGCCGGATTTGTAATCCACCACACGGAAACGAACCACATTCTCCACCGCTCCCTCTTTAAGGCTTACAGGGACAAGCTTCAAATCTATGCGGTCGATCTTCCCCTTAAAAGTTAATTCTGAAGCCTCACCCTGTTTAGGGCTTACAGACAACAGCTCGACCAGATCGTCTTGTGCCCTCAGATGCGCCTTCCTTTCCAGATAGGCGGGGATGTACCCCGTTTGTTCGATACGCTCCAGGTCCCACGTTACGAATTTTGTGAGATAATCGAGTATCTCCTCTTTTTTGTTCTCCCACAGAATTGGATATGGGATTGGTATTTTTCGTTCAATGTCGGTAAAATATTTTTTTGCAATGTCGTGCAGGAGTTCTATTGGCTTTATCTCTTTCGTCTTTTTGTGAAAATACCCCTTCTCTATCAGGTGACCGTAGAAGTCCTTTAAAATGGCGTGATACAGGCTGCCAAGATCAACGGCGGCGATTACGTCGATCTTTTCCGGCTCTTCCAGTGACTCCAATTCGAGGACTTCTCCCATAAAATACTTAAATGGACAGACGCCAAATGTCTCAAGGGCAGTGGGACTGAGACCACGACATGCCCGCCCTTCCCACCATGCAGACATATCACCAATAACTCCATCATAGGCCGTTAGAGGCTGATCGTAACTTTCCATAAAACTTAACGCCGTTTGTGAGCGCGCAAAAATATCCGGATTAATCCCAAATGATGTCATAAATGAGACGGGGTCTATTTTATCGAGCGCCATCCGGATTCCTACCTCTTTTGGTGTAAGCAAGGAGATTTCTTTCCCACAGAGCTTATCTTTAATCCCACGCGGCACATAAACTCCATACTCCGACTTCTCTCGAAAATCACCCCTCTTTTTTTCCCCTTTTTCATGAGGACAAATTTGGGAAGTTTCCTTACACCCCCCTGTGTCCCCCCTTGCAAAGGGGGGAATTAAAGAGGGGTAATCAATAACTTTTTCCCTTGCGAAGGGGGAAGTGAGAAGGGTCTTTTGGTCGTGTCCATGAAGGAGTGCGGATATATTTTTAACCTTTTGCAGGACGTCCATAAGGTAATGTGACTGGATTTTTGGTTTTCCGGCTTCATCCGAACGCTCATACAGGAGATAAAGCCGTTCCCGTGCGGCATTCAACAGGAAGTAAAAGAGCAACCGCTCTTCCTCGAATCCTCTCAGCTTTTCCGGAATGAAGTTCCCAAGTGTCTCCGATAGCTTGCGGCGGACATGATCTCTCATAAACGGTTCTTCGGAAATGGCACGGGGGAACACCTTTTCGTTAAGACCCAGAATAAACAAGGCTCTGCATGGAATACCCCGCGCCGTCATGGCATCCAGCACCCTCACCCCCCTGCCGTTCTCCATACCCACGGGCAACACTTCCCGTTTGCACGCATCCAGAAAGGTATCCACAAATTGATCCTGCGCTACCTCTTCGTTCAGGCAGTCCAGGGTGCAAAGTGTGTGGTGCAATTCCTCTATTTTGTTCATTATAAATTGGTCTCTTTTTTGATCCTCCGGATTCATACCTTCAGAAGGAATGGTAATGTAACTCTGGAGAAAACGAGCTATACTGCTACTCATGGCCTCCCATGATGCCTTTTCGGGAAGAGAAGAGAGGTCAGTTGATAATTTACAGAGAGTTATTTCGAGAAATTCAACTTGATTTAATGGAATATGAACGTATCTTCCTGATTCTTCTTCATCGACGATAAATCCCCCCTCCCCCCCGCTGATCAAATCTTTACCTCCCCTTTTTCCCCCCCTTCGTAAGGGGGGGATAGGGGGGGTATTTTCATCCTCTTTTATGACAGCTTTTGATACATTTGCTTCATTATTATCCGAGCACCGCGTCCCTTCAGTCATGGATTTCGCCTGTTCAAGCCTCGACAACCAGCACTCAATATCGCCGCGAATACCCAATCTCCTGCTCAGTATATCCCATAGATCGGGACGCGGAGTAATTTCTTTATGATCAAACGCAGGCATCTTGAAGTAAGGCGAACCCAGCAATTCAATAACCATAGGCCGATAATAATCCTCTCGTTTCAAAAGAAGTATTTGCCGAATAACCTTTATGAGTGGATATCTTTCCAAAGGCTCATGTACGCTGGTTGTAAACGGAATATAGTTTTCCTGAAATATTTTGCTGATTGCATCGGCGTAAGGTTCGAGAGTCCTTGCTACCACGCCAATCTCATCCATCTTATAGCCTGCCTCTGTCAATTTAAGTATTTCTTTGGCAACCGTCCATACTTCGTCCCGTTTGCCAGAGGCGTTAATGATGCACATGTTCGATATAAGATTCGAGTTGTAAGTTGTGTGTTGTGTGTTGGAAGTTGGAAGTGGTGTGTTTAGCTCTTGCCCTGTAACCTGCAACTCGCTATCCGCAGCCGGAGCATCTTCGGACTGTGAATCCATTAAGCATGAAAACCCATGACTATCATTTTCTGGTAATTCCTCTACGTCGCGTGCCATCCCCAATACAAATGACTCGAAGAAGGGCTTTACGTATGCAAAGGACGGATGTTTCTTCCGATAAGGGATAAACAGTGTCGTAGGAAGATGCCTAAAAATCTCTCCAAAAAAATCCTGTTCGACGCCGGTAAGGTCGTAGAACCCGTATGCCAGAATATATTTGAAATTTTTAAGGAATTTTGAATCCTGCACGCATGAAGCAGCCAGATGATAAACATCGGCATCGTTAGATATATTTATGCCCTTTAATTTTTGTGTAAAAAGGTCGTACAGATTGATTACTCCGCTGAGTTTTTGCACTTCCGCACCCTCGACAAATCCTTCCTTAACAGCTTCCTTTAAATCATCGATATGAACGTTTGCGTCTGCAAGGTCTTGTATAACCTGATAGAGCGAGCGGGCAAGCGCAGGCAAAGACTGCACATTTTTAAAAATGGATTCAGAGAATGTATGTTGCCTCAATAACCCTGCGATGAGGTATTCATACACCACCGGCTGCCGGACAATTTGGCCTACCTCCGCTCCAGACCGTCTGCATATCTCATTTGCAAAGACATAGAAGTTCATAAAGGAGATATTCATGAAACCCATCCCTGTACGTCTTAAATCAGGAGAGTCGTCTTGTTCCAGAACCAACCGTTCCTGGAGTCGGTTCAGCATCCAGTTTGTGGGCGCAACGACGGCAAGGGGTGCTAAGGGGTCATCCTTTTTTAGTGCCTGGACGGTATTTACAAACGCATTTTCAAGGGATGGGTGATATGGTCCAATATTAACGGATAACATTATTGTTTTTTAGAAAAATATTGTTAGGGAATTTTTCTTCCGGTTTTATTATAATCATGCAGGTCAAAATTTCACAAGGTATTTCTTCTTTGCTCAATTATGGGTTTCAAACTTTTTAATTAAATAATGATAAACACACCCCTGCCCCTCTCAAGAGGGGAATGACAACCCCCTGAATCCCCCTAGTTTATTCTAATGGGGAATTAAAGAAATCCCCTCAGGGGAAGGGATTAAGGGGTGGGTAAAAAAATTATTGTGTTTTGGCTCTAATGCCGGCTCACTCTTGCAAATTGAGTCAGATGGTTTAAATTGTAATATTGATTTTGAATTGGTATCAGCCATAAACATTGCCAAATGTTTTGGGAGAAATTTTATATGGAAGCCTTTTTCCTTGCATTGCTTACCGCCTTTATCTGGGGATTTGTGCCATTCCTGGAAAAGATCGGACTCTCGTCCGTTGAACCCACCGCCGCATACCTGGTGAGATGTTCCGGCGTTGTGATAGGCGCGGCAATGGTCATCTGTTTTTACAGCCCGTTTTCATCCATCGGGAAGATGGGGATCAAACCCATCTTCTTCCTTGTCCTTGCAGGCGTCCTGGCGGGATTCGTGGCACAGTTGGTATTTTACAAGGCGCTCAAGGCAGGCGAAATTTCTCGCATTATCCCCATCACAAGCTGTTACCCCCTATTCACATTTCTTCTGGGCTGGATGTTCCTGGGTGAAGATGTCACACTGCCGAAGGTAATTGGTATGCTGCTTATTTTAGGTGGGATATTCCTCCTGAAATAATGGCAAGACCTCTTTGAATACAATATGAAGGAAGGACACGATTACGATAAAAACTAAAAAGGGACAAGAATCTTTCTGGAATCATTAAAAAGATCGAAGCAGATTTATCATCTGGAATGAATTGCCCCCATTATCTTTCATTATAATCGTTTTTCTGCTTCCGACTGATGAATTCGAATTCGACCAACCTCGACAATCCAAAGTTTCTTCTCTACCGGCATTTGAGTGAGTACTTGTAGAAATTGCCGGACCATTTGTTCCAGCAAAGCAAAACTTGGATTCCGGGGAATACGAATAACAACTATGCCACTTGATGAAGTTGGTGGAAAGCGGGTTACATCCGCGAAATCCAAGTCCAGCGTTACCAGACATCGTTGTTCTTTACAGCATACCTCATAGAGATTTTGATCCAAACTTCCTTGGAGTTCTTGACTACGGACTGTTTGAATATCGTGTCCCGTTGCACGAAATATTTCTTGTGTTCGTGTTCCAAAGTTCTCGTCAAGTTTAAACTTCATCCTGTCGTCTCGGTTGGTATTTCAACGTATCGTTCTCGTGCCATCTCAGCTCCATAGGCAATAGCTGCTCGAACATCTTCCTCCGTTAGTTGAGGATATTCTGCAAGAATCTCCTCAATACTCATCCCGCTGGCCAGAAGATCAAGAATCAGCGATACCCAGATGCGAGTGCCACGAATGCAGGGTTTGCCGAAGCAGACACCTGGATCAATAAAAATACGCTTTAAAAGCAGATTCATATTTGTTTTTCCCTTACTCTTCATGTTTATTAAACCGTGAACTGAGTCTCTAATGGGTGACCCCATGCCCTTCCATTATCCCATGTTGCTAATCTTCAGTGAGGGGCGTGGCTCTCGTCTACACCGTAGAGACCTCTTTCCTCCATCTTGAGCATGCCCATCTCTACGAGTTTATCCCACACCTCTTGGGGAAATTGGGTTGGCGGCCGAATTGCCACAATGCCGGAATGTTTGCCTCCGCTGAGGGCACTACCACCCAGAGTGGACTCAGAGTCAAGCTTCATTAGTTTGAGCCGTTTTTTGAACGCCTTAAATGCTTGTTTTAGGTATGGGGGTGACATGTAGTCCTCTGGTATTTTCTCTTTCATCCTGTTTCTCCTGTTAAAGGTAATAAGGGACAGACACTTTTTTATTTAATGAGTGTCTGTCTTTGTTTATTTTCCATGTTAATGCGGTTGTTATACGCTCTAAAAAATCGTTGCTTTTAAATAAGGCATTAAATTAAATGGTTTCATGCTTGCTTGATTTAATATCACGCTTATCAATGCATAAAAAAACAAAAGAGGTTGTAAAGTTAAACTTGCCACACTCCTAGAGCCGGGTTCTGGTAATGCTGAATACATTCCGTCTTGGCATTGGTTCATAATTACCCCTTTCTCAAGAATACATAACGTATCAATTCTTTTGTGAATTTCGTTGCCGCTCTGAAATGTGTTTAAATTATCTAAAACTGAAACTAAGCTTGGAGAATCGAAAGCAAATACAAAATGTTGAATGGGCCAATAATTCCATTCTCTGCCATAGAGAGTATGTGTATAAACAATTACTCCTTTCTGGTCAAAATATGCTTTTTTTGTAAGAGACTTAACGCTCAGCATATTTATGTGTGATTTTTCTAGTTCTGCTTTATCAAGAAATGCTTTTACTTCAATTACTGCGTAGGCGCATTCTATAGGAATTACTCTTGTTTTACCCGATTGATAAAAAATGGGAGTTTTAGCTTTATCACAAATAATGATATCAAGTTGCCGAGATTGACCTCCTTCAGAATCAACCAACATCCCAGTAGTGATATCTAAAGTATTTGGCAGATATTGCCTAAGAAACTTCTTGACAGTTTCTTCATTTGCATCACCTTTTAAGCCTGCATGTGTAAGTGATTTTTGCGCTTTTACAAAATCACTTTTCATTTGGTTCGATACTTCGTCAAATATTTCTTTTAAATTCATATGTACTTCATATTTGCTTATGGGTATAGTCAATAGCATATTTTATTTTCTGCCGCATTCTTTCTTTAACCTTCCTCGTAGCCTTAATCGAAATATTCTATCAAGTTTCCACGCCATTTTCTCCATGAAATTCTCATCACCAATTATGATGAGTTGAAGAAATCGGAATGTGTGTCACTATTTATTCTACATTATTTGATCTTTAAAAAATCTTCTACCGTTAGACCGATATCTTTTACTATCTGACGTAAGAGAATTGGCGATATGTCTCTGCCTGTATGGAATGGAACGGTGGTACAACGACCGTCCGAATGGCGATACTGTTTGTGTGAACCCCGTTGACGAACTTCGACAAAACCCAGATTCTCCAGGATTGCCACGACTTCACGAGGTTTCAAAACCGGAAGCTTTCCCATTTTAGACCAAGGTCACAGTCTGTAAACCAACAAACTCTGTTTCCAACTTTGGTTCGCCATCTTCAAGGAGCAGTTCGATTACTTCACGAAGATTACGATTCAACTCGTCCAAGGTCTCTGCCTGGGTATGAGCGCCAGGAAATCCCGGTACGTAGCCCACATACAAACCTGTATCAGGACATCTTTCAATAACAGCAGTATAAGTTTTCACGGATGAGCACCTCCATTAAATAACCAATTCGCTATATTTGTATCACATCTAACAGCTATATGTCAAACTGAAATACATGGTTTTTCCCCTGCTTATTATAAGCTTTTTCCATGTGTTCAACTTAGGTTGGGATTTAAAAGACGAAACCCCAACGACTTTTTTATCCACCCCATCCCCTCCCAGGAGGGGACTTCTTCAATTCCCCTGGTTGAGAGGGGTTGGGGGTGTGTTACGGTATTTTTACACACCCCTTTATCGTTCGACTGAGCGTTCACGACGAAGTCCCCTCTTTTTAGAGGGGAATAAAAAAGATTAAAATTTCCGGACATTTAGTTATCCGGGAAAGTGCTTCGTTTGCTTTAAATGTGCCCTATCAATTCCTCCTTCATGTATACCTTGTATAACTTGCTGTAAAGACCGCCTTGCCGCAACAGTTCTTCGTGACTGCCTTCTTCTACCTTCTCGCCTTTGTTCAACACAATAATCTTGTCACAGTGAAGGATGGTGGATAAGCGGTGGGCAATGAGAATGGACGTCCTGCCCTGCGTAGCTTTCTGGATGGCGTTCTGGATCAAGACCTCGGAGATGGGATCCATACTGGAGGTTGCCTCGTCAAGGATTAACACCCGCGGATCATAAATGATAATCCTGGAAAGCGAGATGAACTGCCGTTCGCCTGCTGAAAGGTTTGCGCCTCGCTCGGCAATCTCCATATCGAGCCCTCCGGACATGCGGTCTATAAAGGGCATTAATCCCAATGACTCAATGGTCTCCAGTACCTTAGCATCAGGAATAGAATTAAAAAGGGTAATATTATCCCGGAGTTTGCCTGCAAATAAAAAGACGTCCTGGCTGACCAGCCCAATAACGTGACGCAGCCCAATCTTCTCCATTTTCTGAATATCCATCTGGTCGAGCCAGATCGTACCCTTCTGTATTTCATAGAGACGCGTCAATACACTTGCAATGGACGTCTTTCCACTGCCGGTTACACCCACCAATGCGGCGGATTGCCCCGGTTCTATCTGAAAAGAGATTGCTTTTAATACATAATCACTGCCGCTGTATGCAAACCACACATTTTCAAATCTTATCGCTCCTTTAAATTCCTTTACTGATACCTCTTTTGCAGGGTTAGTGATAACGTAATCGGTTTCCGATTGTTCTTTCATGAGACCGAATACCCGTTCCGACGACGCCATTGCGCCCTGGAAAATATTGTACTTTTCCACGATATCCCGAATGGGGTCAAATAAATCATGAACATAAGCCAGAAACGCCACCAGGACACCAAGGGTCAGTGCGCCGTGCATGTACCTTATTGCGCCATACCAGAGCACCAAACCAATTGCCAGCGCGCTTACCATATTAATCGCAGGCTGGAATACGGCAAAATAACGGATGTATTTGACCTGCTCTTTCAGATAGTCGTCATTAATCTCGTCAAATTGGCCATAATTTTTTTTCTCCCGATTAAAGAGCTGGATGACCTTCATGCCCGTTATGTTTTCGTTGAGATAAGCATTGATACGCGCCAGCTTCCGTCGTATCTCCCGGAACGAGTTCTTCATACGGCTGCCAAACCATAGGGCAATCACCACAATAATAGGAACGACTGAAAGGGTGATGAGGGCAAGTTTCCAGTTTAACATGGACATGGCCACAAATATCCCAATGATGATGAAGACGTCGCCGATTACCACAATCACACCGGCTGAAAAGAGTTCTCCAATGGCTGCTATATCATTGGTCAGGCGGGTAACAATCCTCCCAACCGGATTCTTGTCAAAAAAAGACAACGGAAGCGATTGGACGTGATTAAAAAGCTCCATGCGCATGTCCAGCATCACCTTCTGCCCGATTGCCTGGATATTATAACTCTGCGCCACCACCAATAATAACCGTAATGATTGGATTCCCAGTAGCGCCAGCGCTATCTTGTATATTAATGGTTTATCACCTTTGCCGATGCCATGATCAATCGCATATCCAAAGAGATACGGACCAAGCAAAAACAAAACGGTGGTCATTAACACCATGAAGATGGACAGCAGTCCTGATGTCTTGTAGCGCAGGACATACGACAACAGTTTTTTAATAACCGTTGTGTCGTATAGCTTGCCGGACAAAACATCTTCACTAAAAAATTCTTCTTTTTCCATATTATCGTAATGATTCTAAAATTATCGTTAAATACTAAAAAGTACCTATCCGCATACCATTAGATTAAGCATCAAGAAGATGGGAATTTGGGAGGTTGGGAACTTGGGAAACAAAAAGTTTCTGCTTTTATATCCATTGTGTTTAACATTGCCAACATTTGTTCATTTTCTACCTCCCATGTTCTCAACTTCCCATCTTCTCAACCTCTATTACATGACTATTCCAACTTTTCTTCCAGCACTTCTTTCGTATACAAGGATGTGTACAATCCGTTGATTTTGATAAGCTGCTCGTGCGTTCCTTTTTCGACGATCATACCGTCTTGCATGACCACAATAATGTCGAAATCCCTGACTGCCGGCAGTCTGTGGGTCACGACCAGCAGAGTCCTGTCCGGATAATTTTTTAATATGTTTTTAATAATAGTTTCTTCCACCCGCGCATCCACAGCAGAGAGGCAGTCATCCAGGATGATGATGTTCGGATTGATTGCCAGCGCCCGCGCAATGGTGATCCGTTGCTTTTGCCCGCCTGAGAGATTGATCCCCCGCTCACCCAGATAGCTTTCATACTGGTAGGGAAGTTCCTGAATTTCCGATTCGATTGCGGCCATGCGGGCAAGTTCCTCGGCGCTATCGCTGCCATCTGCTGTTTCTACTCCAAACAACAGATTATCTGTTATCTTCTCTGAAAATAAGAACGTGTCCTGGGGAACATAGCCGATGTGCTTTCGTAAATTCCTGATATCTATCGTATTAATGTCAATACCGTCTATAAAGAGATTCCGTTCGCTTACAGGAATTATGCGTGGAAGCATACTCGCTAACGTGGATTTCCCGCTTCCTATCGGACCTACAATGGCGACACGCTGTCCTGCAGGAATTTTCAGATTTATGCCTTTTAATATCCATTCCGCTTGGTTATCATAACGAAAATTTACGTCTCTGAATTCAATCTCTCCCTTAGGCATGAATTGTCGGGCGGCGTCAATCTTTGAAACGACCTCCGACCTTTCGTCCATTACCTCATCGATGCGTTTCATGGAGGCATTGCCGCGCTGCAGGAGGGATAAGCACCAGCCAATAGCAGTCATGGGCCAGACCATCATAGAAATATAACGCTGGAAGGCAACGAGCGTACCCAGTGTGATAGCGCCCTCAAGCACCATCTTCCCACCCATGAAAAGCAATAGGATGATACCCATATACGTAATGTACTCGAACACCGGTCCCAGGAGGGATTGCGGGATGGCTAGTTTAAGATTTTTCTTCATAAAATCATTGCACAAATTCCTGAGTATGCGTTCTTCCTGCCGGGACATATTAAAGGACTTCACAATACGGATACCCGACGTATTTTCCTGCACCTTCTCGCTAATCCTCGAAAATTGTTCCTGAACGTCACGAAACCGTTTGTCAATAACATCCTTGATTTTATAAGCAATGTACGGTGTCAGCGGCATCAGCAGGAATGTATACAAGGACAGCTTTGGGGATAAGTAGATGATGATTGGGGGTACCACAAAAAAATAAAATATTGCGTCCAATCCGATTAATAACCCAGGCCCAACGGCCATGCGGACAGCTCCAATATCGTTTGTAGCCCTTGACATGAGATCGCCCGTCTTGTATTTCTGGAAGAATTTCCGTGAGAGCGTCTCAATATGCCCGAAGAAGGCCATGCGAAGGTCATAATCGCACCGGAATGACGTCCCGATAAAATGTATCCGCCAGAGGTACCGGCAGACGCCCTGTAAGAAACTTACCAGGAGGAAAAGACCGGAGAGGACTGCTATTTTCGTGATGTTTACCTCATTCGAAAAGACATCTATCGCCCTTTTGATAATGAGCGGGGGAAAGATATTGATGATATCCACAGCGATCAGCGCCAACGTGCCGATAATGAAGTACCGCTTATACTTCTTTACGAACACCCTGTAGACAATGCTTTTTTCCCAAAACTCCCGTATCTTTTTAAACCCCATCGCTATTTCTTCGAAATTATCTCTGTATTTTTATGAATTTGCCTATACAATAGTAATCTATAAATATTACACAAAAATTCTAATTTATCACAATTTTATTTGATAGTGTATACTAATTATTGAGGTTTTTGTTGATATGGAAAAAACGGCACTGAGAGAAACGGTTTATGCATTTAACAATAACGACATCGTTGCCACGTATGATTTTGATATGGACGTGTGGCATCCGAATCGCGCAAAAATGGCGTCAATTGTCTGCGAGATATTGCCCTTTAATAAATCTGCAAACTTAAAGTTCCTGGACTTAGGCGTTGGCACGGGATACCTGTCCCGCAGGATAATCGAAGCGTTTCCCAATGCAACGATTGTCGCCGTAGACGCCGCAGAACTTATGATAGAAAAGGCCCGAATAAGGCTTGAGGATCATCTCAAACAGGTCACATTCAAACTCTCCACTTTCCAGGAATTGCCGAATAAAGAAAAGACACTTTCGAATCTCGATGGTGTAGTCTCTTCCTTTGCCCTCCACCATTTATACAGGGAAGAAAAACTGACACTCTTTAAATATATCCGCTCGATATTGAAACCCAACGGCTGGTTTTTGAACTGTGATATTTTTAAGACTGCGGATGCGGTGCTTGAGGCGAGATTCCGGTATCTGCACCACCTTGGAATACAACAGAGGCTAAAAAGAATTAAGGATATAGAGAAACCCCTTGACCAAATTTCATAAGAACTGGCAGAGAAAGAGAAAAAGGACGGCGATCATCCTTTATTCCTTACGGATGCCGGATTCCGGACTTCGGAGTGTTTCTGGAAGGAGTATCGGGAAGCGGTGTATGGTGGGATAAAATGATTCTTCTGAAAAATTCCCCTCTCCCTAACCCTCTCCCACAAGGGGCGAGGGAACTTTCCCGCCCTCGATGGGAGGGAGCAAGGGAGGGTGATATATCATCATTGTCATTTGCTTCAAAGATTAGTGTATGA
The DNA here is from genome assembly GCA_016188675.1 of Planctomycetota bacterium. GTDB lineage: Bacteria > Planctomycetota > Brocadiia > Brocadiales > Brocadiaceae > Wunengus. Next base: position 15,781 of record JACPHJ010000003.1, on the reverse strand, counting down.
TTCGCTTAAATAATGTAAGCCTCGCTTTTGGCAGCAGGACTATTTTCGATAACGTTTCTCTGCACATCAGAAGAAACGACAGGATTGGCCTGATCGGCCCCAACGGCACAGGCAAATCCACGCTCTTCAAACTCATTTGCCGCTTAACCGAACCCGGCGAAGGCGATCTCGTTTTTGCCAAAGATGCCAGTATCGGCTATCTCCCGCAGGAAGGTTTCGTCTTTAAGAAAAAGACCATCTTCGCGGAAGCCAGTTCGGCCTTTGACGACATCCTCTCCCTGAAAAATCAAATCGATAAAATCCATACACAATTAGAAAATCCCTCTCTGTCAATGCAGGAAGAAGACCATCAGTTGCTTCTGGATCAATACGCGCACCTGCAACATCAGCTCGAAGTTGTCAATGGCGCCAAGGTTGATAAAGAGACGGGCAAGGTCTTGAAAGGTATGGGATTTAAAGAATCTGATTTCGAAAAGAACATCGACACATTCAGCGGCGGATGGCAAATGCGGGTAGCCCTTTCCAGGCTGCTGCTACAGGACCCAAATCTCCTTCTCCTGGATGAACCAACGAACCACCTGGACATCGATTCCATACTCTGGCTGGAAGACTATCTCAAAGAATATATCATATCACACGACCGGACATTTCTCGACCGGAACATTACCAAAGTTTGGGAACTGGAAAAGGGAAAGATTTACGAATACCACGGCAATTATTCCTTTTATGAGGCCGAAAAAGAAAAGCGGGCAGAAATGCAAACGGCGCGCTATGTCAATCAGCAGAAAAAAATCAAGGAGGTGGAACGTTTTATTGAACGGTTCAGGGCAAAGAACACAAAGGCGTCACAGGTGCAGAGCAGAATCCATATGCTCGAAAAGATGGAAAAGGAAGAATTGCCTGAAAACACCACAGAACAGGTCAAATTCAAATTCCGCACATCGAAACAAAGCGGCGTAACCGTACTGGACGTAAAAGACGTTTCGCATGAATACGACGGGCGTTTGATCTTTCACGATATTTGCCTTTCGATAGAACGGGGGGAAAGAGTAGCGCTTGTAGGACAAAACGGATCGGGAAAGTCCACGTTGTCACGCATCATCGCCGGCCTGGAACGGCCGCATTCAGGCGCTATCAAGATGGGTCATAATGTCCTTTTTGATTATTTTGCCCAGGAGCATGCTGAAAAATTAAACAGCAGCAATACATTATTGCAGGAAGTCGAATCGGTCGCTCCGTTTTCCATGATTCCTCAAGTCAGGCACATATTAGGCGCATTTCTGTTTTCCGGTGACGACGTCTTCAAGACCGTCAGCGTCCTGAGCGGAGGCGAAAAGTCGCGTCTGTCCCTTGCCAAGATGCTTCTAAAACCCACGAATTTTCTCATCCTTGACGAACCCACAAACCATATTGATATTACCACCAAAAAGATTCTCAAGAATGCATTATTAGAATATTCAGGGAGTCTGTTGATCGTATCTCATGACAGGGCTTTTCTGGATGGCCTAGTCTCTAAAGTTTATGAACTGAGAAATGGTAATATCCACGTCCACCTGGGAAGTTTTGGAGATTTCCTTGAAAAGAAGGCGGCAGCTTTACACGGCGATACCTCAGAAGTCAAAGCGAATGGACCGTCTCCTTCAAAGCAGGAATCGGGCGGTTCACAGAAGCAGCAATATTTGCTGAAAAAAGAGCTGAATGCCAGGAAACGCAAGCTCACGAAAGAAATTCAAACCATAGAGGAAAAGATCGCCTTATTGGAAACGCAAAAGAAGGAACTGGATTCTATCCTTTTAGATCCCACACTTTACAACAACAAGGAAAAGTCTATCGAAATCAGCAAACAGCACAAATGGAATCCGTAAACGACAACCAATTCGATCTTGTGTAAGGAATCGCTGGCAAATTGAACCCACCTTTTAGAACCACGATCAACGCTCATTTTAACTCTAGGGTTAAAAAAGAAGGTGTCAAGTCGCATGTCTTCAGGTTTTTCCACACGAAGAGTTCAAGTTATAAACCTGAAATAGATCAAAATTATAAATCCTTTGTATTGGGCTGGTTTCCGGTTTTACCTTGATAATTAAGGGATTGTTGGCGTTATATCAATTCTATTCATTTCAATTAATTCTATCCTTTTGGATTGATTTTAGCACAAAATTGGTGCAAATTATGGCAAAAGAATTTGCTAAAACACCAATTCTCGGATAACCTGGAACGATTCGACCCCGTTCTTTTCCAAGAAAAACCGAAAAAAAGCTTGCATTCTTCTTCATTTTTGCATTATCATCCTTTTTAAAGAAAAAGCAATTTATTATCACCCTCTCATCATTACAACAGCCGCATGAAACAGACTTATTGTCATTGGATCAAATGGAACAAGAGGATATTATGCTGATCCATATAAGACGACATGATAAAAAGTGCAAAGAAACACAAGAGATGGTTTCTGAAGTGCTTATCAATATAGTGTTTGTCATATCAAAGACATGTTATATGTACAACAAATCTGTATTCCGCATATTATGCGGATCAATCTAATTCATGTTAGGCACAATATGACACCCATGAGTTCCGACTGTCGCCAACCTTTAGCGGTGCTAGCCGAACAACTTGCGGCGCTTCCCATCGAGGTGCACCTTGCCGACGATCCACCACTGATCGAGCGTTGCTCTTCGTTCCTAACAAACGCACTACAATTCTGGCATGAACACCGAGGCAAGATTCCCTCAGTTGATGCTCTGACAACAATCCTATCGCATGATTATCATCACGTGATGAAAACGGGTTCTAGGGATGTGCGTCACCTAATAAACATTTATGGGGCTAATCAAACGGAGATCAAGAAAGTACGTGAAATTCTGGCGACTGATTCCTCTCTCGACAAGGTCGAAGTACGGAGCTTAGGCCAACTTAGCGGTGAGGGTATCGAGCTTGATCGCCAGCTCAGTAGTGAAATTGATTCGACGATTGCCAAGGTTGAGAACGACCTTGATGCACTTCAGAAGGCCTCCATTAAGCTCTGGAATAAGTCATCCGTCGATGCCTCGGTTATTCCTAAAAGCTTCTTCTTTTTTATTTCACATGCCACCGATAACAAGGATGTTGTGGTTGAGATTACTAAGGAGCTTGAAGCAATTGGGATTGCCACATGGCGCGATGACAAAGACATTTTAGGAGGAGATTCTATCCCTTCGGAAATCGAAAAGGGCTTAGAGAAGGCAACCCATTTCGGGCTTCTGTATACCAATGCTTCGAAGGATCGGGCTTGGGTAAAGACGGAGTTCGAAAACGCGCTAATGCTGCGCGCACGGACCGGAAGGCCGAAGATCATTCCTCTTCTTCTAGACGGGCTGCGACCACCAACTATCCTCGGGAATATACGGGGTGTTCCCTTCGATAATTTTAAGCAAGGCATGGAACAGTTGTGGCGAAGTCTCGGCGTGCCTGCCGGATCAAGGATTTCACTCGATGTACTTTTTAAATTTCAACAGAAGGCGCGCTTAGCGGTCAAGAAGGTAAAGTGGTGCCACCAGTCTGATCGGAATCTCGAAGTTGATGAGGAGGAGTTTGATGCTCTCGAAGACATAGAGACGTACACCATTGGGTTCCCAATTCGAGGAGCCGGAGGGACACGTCGACGCTTTGAGTGGACCGTTGTCTCTTGGCCAACAGAGAGGCCTGAAGAGCTAAGGCCCAGCTTCGAATGTGACTTCTATACATATCGGCGGGCAGCAATCGCTGGCAGCAGCTTGCTGAGATCTATAGGCGGCATAGTAGAGCGGCTTCTTGAAATCCTAGACAAGATTGATGGAGTACCACTCCCTCGAGAAATCTCTGGTGGCGCTTAGTGCGATTGTGTCTAACAAGTCGCTGCAGCGGACGCGGGCCTGCAGTCCGCGCCGCTGATCTCTAACGTTAACGATACAAAATAAAAATAAATCACAGGAGGAAATATGGCAAGAATATTCCATTTATCTGATCTGCATATTGATAAGGTAGCTTTGCCCGATCAACACCGTTTTTTCCGAGGGTTGGAAGGCCATAATATTGAGGTATGGCGGGCATTCAGAACACACTTTTTGTCTAGATTGAAAGAAACAAATGATGATTACTTTATTATCGTGACTGGTGATCTTACTGCAACAGGCCATCCGGATTGTTTCGAGCTTTGCACTGAACTTTTGTTCAACAAACCGACATCGACTCTATCGAAAGAAATAGGCCTTCGACTTCCTAATGAAAAGTTCTTGATTATCCCTGGCAACCATGACTCCTATGGCGGCAAGGTCGCGTTAGAAAATACCTTGACGGCTTTCAATGGTCATTTTCATCCATCGGCAGAGTATCCTATAACAATAAGTCTAAAAGTTGGGGGTTTAGAAATCGCTGTCATAGGGTTTGACTCCACATACACTAACAACGGTTATACTCTACCTAAGAAGCTTGGTAGAGGAATAATATATAAAAACCAGTTTCATATAGCCGAAGGTTTCTTAAGAGAAAGAAAATGTGACTTCTCCATTGCCTGCCTCCATCACAATCCTATTTTTCCACCTAACGTAAGTCGTGATTGGAACTTAATTTTGGAGCATTCGAATGATTTCATGGCCTGGCTTACAAAGACAAATGTAGACCTTGTTTTGTTTGGCCACATACACGATGATTTTTACGACGTCCTTCCGTTGAAAAGTCTGCTGAGGTATCTACCCAAGAAAAGAGGACTGAAAGCCTTTGCTAATCGTCTATTTTACAAAACTAATGTTTTAATGGAATACGAACCGATTCGAATATATGGCAAATCTATGCGCTTCATAGATACGTTAGCTTACAACTATATCGTATCTAAATTGAAGAAGAAACAATATTCCACGCCTCAGGACTTTACTACAAAAGAGAGATTTGAAACATACTTACATGCACTGCCGGAATACAAGGAATTTATGGAAGATCTAAACTCTTTTCATAACAGGACAACAGCACTTGTCATGGCAGGAACGACCTGCCAGCACTCGTCCGAGAGGAAGAATAGTTATATAGAGATGATTCTTGACAAGGAAAAAGGGAAAAGCATAACGGTTCTACGCCATAAGTATAATGCTGTTACAGGTGGGTTTGACTCTGTAACTACTGTATTGGAACTTAACCGTAAATAGATGATTAAATTATCCAGATTCATACGATTCTGTCGTTAACAAATTCATCCAGCCTACCGGGAATTACGCTTTTTCTTTTTCACTCTCGGCGTTTGTGGCCCGGCGGCTGATGGTTGGGGTTAAGTTTCTAGGGAAGTAAAATGGAATCGACAAGACAACCACAAATAAACAATCGTCAGAAAACGGCATCAAAGGGGTCATCAAAGGGGTCAAGTCATCAAAGGCATCAAAGGGGCGGCATCAAAGGGGTCAAACCTTCATATTTCAATTGACAAACTCCGATTAATGAGCAGGTCGGATGGAGTCACACCTTGATTAGTGATTAATTTATTGACAACAAAAGGTCCCTTTGCAAAATTGAGGATCAAATCTTTGCTGTGTGTCAGAGAATTCACTTTTTCCAGATTTCTCATGTCATAAATCCTTGTATATCGATGACTGGATTTTGCGAGGGATCGAGTGTCAGACATTCATTTATCAATTTTAACCTTCCTCGTAGCCTTCATTGAGATATTCTATTAAGTTTCCCTATTTATTCCCAAATGAAAGAAAAGTTATGCAATGGACCGCTGGCATTGCCTCTTGTTGTAACGTGGCGAATAGTCCGATTAATGCTATTCCTTTATGGTCTTGCCATACTGTAATAACTTTCTTGGTATGGTCTATTTCATAAACAATTCTATAGTCTCCAACTGGTAGTTTATAAAAATCAGCAAAATTACCGTGTAAATGTAATAGTGTCTAATAAAAAATATTTTGACATTTTCAGCAAAAATATTTACCAACGTAGGGCAAACCTTTAGGTTTGCCTCTGGAATAGGCGCAAGGCTAAAGCCTTGCCCTACGTTGTCTCTTTTTCCGACTCGTTCGGGTTAGAATATCAGAATTTAGATATGTCATTTCACCCACGCGTAAAATGTTTTACGACCACACTGACAATCCCCGCAAGGATCATATAGGTCAGCACTCCGGCAATAAGCGACTTCACAAATCCCCACCTGGGCAAGAGGAAGATAAGGCATAAAACATAGATGACCCACGGCGGCGTCATGAAGAGCAGTCCTTTTGCGTAATTCACGGTAGCAACTTGCCCTGCCTTGCTGTAAACAAGGGCAAAGGTGAGCGCTGTCATGGTGGGAAAGGTCGCCACAAAGGCGGCAAGCATACCCTTCCCTTGCGAACCCAGAAAGGTTACCACACTGACGATCGTGCCGCCGAGTATGAAATGGAGTATGAAGGACTTGAGTTGCATTGTTTGTAAGAGTTACAGAGATTTATTTTTGCCAGTTCAAAGTAAAATCATCAATTAATTCAAGACGATCTTTTACAAACTGCCTTTCAAAGGCATCGTCGTCAGGCAGTCCCTTGGTTAAATCACATCGCAGACCGAGTACTTTACATGTGAGGGTTAAATTATCTTTGCCGTCCGTATCTGCAATAACATCCATGAATTGGTATGCCGTTATGAGGCCTAAACAAAGAAAACCATCCAACGGAATTTGGGAAATATCACATTCAACCTGACCCGTTAAATCAGCTCCCCCTCCACCTGAAACGATATATACGGGTAACAGAATACTTCCTGTATTATCCGTCTTGCAGATGCGCTGGTAATTATGTTCATGTCCGCTGATGACCAGGACAACATTGTTAGCCGTGTCGTTAAATATCTTTACATATCGATCCCGAAACCTCGACGCCTTTGATTTATCGTCCATCAAATCCAGGCATCCATGAAACCCAATCGAATATGGCGGATAGTGCTCGAAAATAATCTTTGGGCCGCTAAACTGTTTTAATTCATCCAGGAACCATTGAAACTGCTCTTCATCGTCAGGTAACGAGGAATTTAAGGCAATAAATTTTATCTTTAATCCATCAGTTTCTTTGACAAAGGAATACCAGGACTGCCCGTCTTTCGTTTTGCACAACACCTCTGTTAAATAAGAAATGTATGCGGGGTCCAACTTGCCGCAGATTTCTTCGCACAAGACCCGACGGCTTCTCATTTTTAACTGTGCCTCTGCAATCCCCTCAATCTCCTGATACAGTTTCCTTTTCAATGCCTCCAGATCATTCAAAAGACCAAACTGGGAAGAGGTCTGTTCTTTGGATTTATTTACAATCTCTGGCTTTTTTAACAGGTCTTTGATAATCGCATTTACTTTTTCACCAAATATAAGTTCGTGATTGCCAATAACGGGATAAAGAGGTATCGTCTTATATAGCAGTTCACCCCCTCCCCTAACCCCTCCCACCAGGGGCGGGGAATGCTCATTGTCCCCTTGTATTCCTCCCCCTTGATGGGGGAGGTTTAGGTGGGGGTGGACTGTTACGATTTTACTTCCCGCATAGTTATTGATAATCACTTCCAAAAACCTTTCAAATTCGTCATAATAAATCATATCACCGGAAAATAAGATAAAATCAGGATTCTTCTCCCGTATAACCCTGGCTATCGCATTGTGTTTTATCTGAGGTTTCTCCCTTGTCTTAATATCCCTGCGGGTGTCTCCGTAGGCAATAAAATGTAAGGCTTTGGCGTAAAGTTCCTGGGAAAAAAGAAAGAGAACAAGTACGATATTAATCAGCAGCAGAAAGATTTTGGTTTGTTTACGCATGTTTATTAAGCCTCGCGGATACGTTTCAAAGGTATGGAGATTTGGTTGAACTTACAACCACCACTCCTTGCGAAGGCAATGTCATTAAATTAAGAAAAAGTTTCGCCCCTTCAGGGCTAAAAATATTATTGCATCACATACCCAGGGCGTTGCCCTGGGCTATCCTCTTTCAGCCCTTCGGGCTTTCTCTGCTAGGGCAATTCCGGTTGGCGACCAATGCCCCCATACGAAGGCTTCTGCCTATCGTAAGAGCTCTGATCGCCGCAGATGTTATAATAATCGTAAACAACCCCCTCGATCCCCCTTTGCTAAGGGGGATTTTGCGGTTGTCCCCATTAATAAACTTATCTTTACCCACATTTCTGTCTGGACACCGTGGATTACAATTCCCCCCTTAAAAAAGGGGGATTGTGGGGGTTGTGACTCTGCGATTTCAGCGCACCTGGCGACGAGATGTTATTACCTGTCTTACTTCTTTACCTGAAAATACCATTCTAAACGCTAACCGTTTTTGTCGTCTCCCAGATACCATGCAAGTTACATCGGGTTAAGATTCGCAGTGCAGAAGCCTCTTTGACGGCTACAGAAATAGTCACCTTTGCCTGGGGACACAGGGGTGAAAATTCTATCCGTGAAACCAGGTCGGTTCCCAGATATACCTCGATCCATTGAATGTAATGATTCGGGGTCATAGGATGCAGGTTTTCACCAATTTGAATGTCCAGGTTAAATGGTTCGCCGTTCTTTATGTTTATAGGCCGCCAATCCCGCGGTAACAGCGGAAATCCCGACGGTTTTCAAAAATTTCCTTCTATCAAAGTCTTGCATGATATTTCTCCTTTCCAATAATAAAAAATTCAATAAAATGAAACTCCATGACCTTCGGTCACAAAGGGGAATGAAATCTCCCCTCTGGCTGTCATTCCGAGTGGAGCGAGGAATCTTCAAGATTCCTCAATACATTCGGAACAAGGATTTCTCCCGGAGTTTCTCCTGAGTAAAAAAAGATTCTTCACTTCGTTCAGACGTCGTCCTGAGCCATAAGATTCTTCGGTTTCGCCTCAGAATGACACAAGGCGAAGGAATGACAAATACGAAGGGGTCGAAATGGCAATTACAGGTAAAAACTACGAAAATTACACAGTACAATTAACAATTATATATACCCGTGTCAAGCCTAAATATACGTTAAGGAATTTCAAATTTGCCGTTGTAGCGCGAACTTTAGTGCGCATAGCAGTATGTAAGCGAACTAAAGTTCGCGCTACATTGAAAAAGCAAACGAATGCCTAATTATAAACACCTCAAAAAATTTATCAGATAAGACTTGACAGAGGAAGGATAAAAAATATAATGGTGAACATGTGTTCACCCGTAAATAAAAACCTATGACTAAACCATTAACCAAAAAACAGATGAAATTTTTGTCCTTTCTGAAGGAACACCTTCAGGAAATGGGCTACCCGCCTACCGTACGGGAGATTATGGATGGGATCGGGCTTTCCAGCACCAACATTGTAAAAAAATACCTCGATGTCCTTGAGCGCAAAGGATACATCAGGAGGCAATTCAACAGTCCCCGCGCGATTGAGATTATTGAGTCGTCTGGCAAAGGACTGGAATCGAGGTCAGTTCCGATTATGGGAAGGGTTCGTGCAGGTACGCCTCATCCTGCCATAGAAGATATCGAAGGATACCTTTCCATGGACAAAACGATATGCCGCAGCAACAACACCTTCTTTTTGCGGGTCGTCGGAGACAGCATGATTGAGGCGCACATACAGGAGGGAGACCTTGTCCTCGTTAAACCACAACCTGTAGCCAATAACGGAGAAATCGTGGTTGCCCTCATAAATGACGAAGCCACGGTAAAGCGATTTTATAAAAAGGGGAATACGATACATCTGAAACCCGAACATCCAACGATGAAACCAATCCTTATTAAAGAGGGACAGGCCGACGTTCACATCATTGGCAAGGTTACAACCGTGATAAGGCAATTGGATAAATAATAATTGGTAATAGTTCACCGCAAAGGGCGCGGAGAACGCTGAGAAATAATAAAATAAAGGGAAAAATCCTCATTGTTTTTCCGTTTCTTCTCTAACAGCCGCTGCGATCTCGGCGTTCTCTGCGGTAAGCTGAACTGCTACTATAATTGTTTTGGTGGAATTATGATTACAGAAATCAACGAAGCTATCAAGGTGGGAGCCGTCTTTGGCGATAACAAAAAGAAACTCAAGCCCGTCTGGTTTATATGGAGTGACCGAAAGTACCTCGTCCAGGAAATTACCTATATCTGGACGGAAAGGATGGGAAAGGCCGTCATGCACCATTTTACTGTCACGGACGGCGCTAATCTTTTTTCCATCTCTTATAACACCGACACACTTGTATGGGTACTCCATTCCGTAGAAACTGAAGGCTAGCGTTCCAGCCTGGGCAAGCCAGAACGTAATAGTTCAACCCCTCCCCTAACCCCTCCCACAAGGGGCGGGGAAAACGGTTCCTCCCCCCTCGCCTGCCCTGAGCGAAGCTGAAGGGATGTAGGAATCTAGGTGGAGGCGCTGAACTGGTGCGCCGGAACCAGGCTGGAAATGAATTAAAGTAGTTTTCAAGTTAGTCCCCCTTAACAAAGGGGGATTGAGGGGGTTGTGTTTTTCCTGAGTTATTCCCCATTTTCATGAGGACAAGTTTACAACCCCCTTACCCCCTTTTCTAAGGGGGATTTTATGCTTCACACCACCCTGAAAACCGCATAAATAAAATGAAAATTCCTACACGATAGATTTAACGATTTTGGGATTACCATGTATAAAACTATTATGCACATCGACATGAACGCCTTCTTTGCCTCGGTGGAGCAACAGGTAAATCCCGCCCTCCGGGGAAAACCCATTGCGGTAATCGGTTCTAACGAGAGGACGGTGGTTACCACGTCTTCCTACGAGGCGCGGGCATACGGCGTCAAAACGGGCATGACCAAATACGAGGCCAGGCGGTTGTGTCCTCATATTATCCTCGTGGCAGGCGACACAAGCCGTTATACGGACACCTGCAGACGGCTCGTGGAAACATATCGCCAATATACCCCCATCGTAGAGGTCTACTCCGTAGATGAGGCGTTTCTGGATGTTACGGGTTCGATCCCGCTCTTTGGCGGCGCTGAGGTTATTGCCAAAAATATAAAAAAAGATATTCGCAAGACACTCGGAAGGCTGACCTGTTCTATCGGTATCGCACCCAATAAACTCCTGGCAAAGCTGGGCAGCGATATGAAGAAACCCGACGGACTTGTCATTATCCAACAAGAGGATATTGGCAGGTTGCTGGAACACTTACCTGTACGTGAACTCTGGGGTATCGGCCCACGTCTTGAAATGCATCTGGCCACAATGGGAATCAAGACCTGCGGCGAGTTGGGACGGGCATCTGTGCTTTCATTAAAAAACAGATTCGGCGTGATCGGTGAACGGTTGAAGCTTATGGCTCAGGGGATAGATGACAGTCCTGTTATACCCATGGAGCAGGAAGCCGATGCCAAGTCGGTTGGACACAGCATGACCCTTGACAGGGACGTAAGCGATACAGAAACACTGGAACGGCATATCCTCCAGTTATCTGAAATGGTGGGCAGGCGTCTGCGCCGCGGAGGTTATTCGGGCAGGACGGTAGCCCTTACTCTGCGTTACCCAGATTTCACCACCTTTACAAGACGCAGCACTGCTGGAATGTATATGAATAATAGTGTCGATATTTACATTGCTGCCAAAGAGATATTAAATACTATACGGCTCCAACAGCCCATACGGCTGATAGGGATCAGTGTTTGCAACCTCACCAGGAACACCGTTCAGATACCGCTCTTCAGCGTAGAAAGGATTAAACAGGCGGCTACTCACACTATGGATAAGATAAATGATCGCTACGGAGATTTCTGTATTACGTGGGGCACACTGATCGAACGCTATCATCACAAGGGGGTCATTTCCCCGGCCTGGCGGCCTGAGGGAGTCAAATGCGTCAACCTTTCTACACAGAAAGGTAAAAAGGCAAACCGTAAACGCTAATTATCCCGACAGGTCAGATTGAAGACGGAGGATTTTCGTTATCATATTCTCAAGCAGCAAAGTAATGTTGGCATTATAATCAAGATATTCAAGCGACGTCCTGATGGTATTCAAAATACGGAATAACGCATCTTCAGACAACGATTGACTCCTGGCAGCTAATGCATCTCTCCAATCGGTATGGTAAACAGGCAAATCGTTGTTTCCTATCTTACAAACAAATAAGTCGCGGTAATACATAAGAAACGAGGATAAGAGTTCCTTTACATGCGACCGTTTTTCTTCCAAAACATCCAAATCCTGTATATGCCATTCACTGAACAATTCTTTTGAAAAAGTCAAATTATCATTAATTTCCAATTTCAAAAGCCGGTCAACAAGCCAGTTTTTCTTTTCAAGGGCATGCGTCCCGGAAAGCAGGGTCGCCCTCTCTATACTGCCATTGGAAATGAATGCCAGCCGTTCCGCCTGTTTATCATCCAATTTAAAGCGGTTTATGAGGATATTTTTTACGACGGCTGCGGATAAAGGGGAAAACCTTATGATTTGGCACCTTGACCGGATTGTTTCTCTAACGGATTCGAGAGATGTTACTATGAGTATAATAATGGCATACGAAGGAGGCTCTTCCAGGGTTTTTAACAAACAGTTAGAAGCTTCTTCGTTCATCTTATCCGCTGACTGGATAATTACCATTTTATACCCGGATTCCACAGGTTTGACCTTCAGGACGTCCTGAAGGTATTTTAATTGTTCTATTTTGATTACCCGGCTGTTTTTTTCAGGCAGTATAAAAAATAAATCCGAAAAATTATCACTGGTGATTCTTTGACAGTTATTGCAGGTGTCACACGCATCCGGTCCGGGGTGTTTACAAAAAATTGCCTTTGCAAGTTCTCTGGAAAATGAGGTTTTACCCACACCTTCCTGGCCTGCAAAAATATAAGCATGCGCCAGGTGGTTATTTCTGATGGCATTCTGAAATAATTCTACAACACGTTCTTGGCAGGCAACACTTTTAAAAGACATGAAAAATTATGGTTTGAATTAACTGCAAAACTAATACTTTACAAATGCAACGAATAAGCACTAAGAAATGGCAATTCAAGGGTAGTTGAAAATTCCTTTTAATCTTCCTCTTCTTCTTCTTCTTCCTCCTCTTCCTCGCCCTCTTCCTCCTCCTCCTCTTCTTCCTCAGTTTCAAGTATCGCCACAATATCACCAATCTTCACTACGTCACCCTCTTGTGCAAGTATTTCTACCAATCTTCCCGATACCGGGGCAGTGACGTTAAAGGTTGTTTTTTCAGTGATCATTTCAACAATATCTTCGCCTTCCTCGACCTCCTCGTCTTCCTCGATATACCAAAAAGAAACTGTCGCTTCGTCTCCGTTATTTTCACCTACTTCTGGTAATTCCACTTCGACTCTCATATAGGTTCTCCTTTATCGATGCAGTAATCTACAAAAATGTTTATGCTTAGCAAAAGGTTCCTTTTCTATTTTAAAGGACGGTATTATACTTAACGGTAATTTGCTTGTCAAGCGTCAAGGTAATAATATAAAATTATTTAAAAAGGCCATTTTTATTTGTAATTCATAGCCTCCTAACTCTTTTAATAATATAGATATAAAATAACTTGACTTGATTAAAAATATAGTTTAAAATCTTTTCTAATAAATTAAATTTTATGTTACGTGATTTTGAAATTTCTGGAAATTCATTATCATAAAACTTTTTAAGTTAACTAAATAATATCGTAAAGCCGGGAAGGTTTGATCTAAGAAAAAGTCTTTTACTTTGTCAGATTTTTAATACCAACTGGAGAAATGAAAAAACAGCATATTAGATTTTTTGTAAGGTGCATTTTATTATGAAGAATTATTTTTGGATTTTCAGTGTGCTGTTTTGGTTTTGTGATTATCACTCAAGGATAATCATTGTGTATTTTAAAGAAATCTTTTTAAACAAGTGCAATTTGACTAAACCAGGAAGCAGGGTACATAAGTGGTGGCGAAGCCTTGTGTTTAAATCGTCTCACATGGCTATACTATCCATAATAAATACTCTATTCCGGTATGAAACTCACTTTTTAAGAAGTATTTCAAAAAGATACTGCCTTCATTTCTTACCAGTTTAAATTGACATTTCTCTTAGGTCGTACCTCACCAAAAGGTCTCATCCCGCTTTACTTTTTCCGATCTTAGTCTATCATTATCTTTTACACGATGAATATCGTTTTCATTTATTTCCGGAGGGTAAGCCGATAGATCGGCTCACAAAATAACATGCAAATATCCCAAATACTGATGTACCTCCCTATCCCCGCTTGTATTGCCCTTGGATACTTTGTTTGTATCCTCGTATACAGGAAAAGGCAGTCGGCCAGCGAAAAGAAGCTAAAGCAACTCATTGAAGAATCGACGAAAGAGGCTGAAAAAGTCAGGAAAGAAGCCGAGCTTGCAGCAAAGGCCGAACTTTACCAGCGGAGGGAGGCTTTTGAGAAAGAAACGCAAGAAACCAAGATGGAATTGAAGCAGCAAGAAAGAAGGTTAAGCAAAAGGGAAGACAACCTGGAACGCAAGATGGAGCTGCTTACAAAGAAGGAAAGGTACATAGATACGCTTTCCTCCAATTTTGCCTTAAAAGAGAAAAAACTGGACGAAAAAAGACTGGAACTTGAGAAAGTCATAGAAGAAGAAAATAATGCGCTCCGGAAAATCTCTAATTTATCCAAAGAAGAAGCCGAAAAACTTCTGTTGAGCCGGTTAGAAAAGGAACTCGATATCAAATGCTCAGAAGTGATTTCGAAAAAAATAACGGATGCAAAAGAAAATGCGGAACAAACCGCCATATCGTTGATCAGCACCGCGATTCAACGATGCGCTGCGACCCATACGGCTGAAAATATTGTAAGCGCAATAGAACTTCCCAATAACGAAATGAAAGGACGCATCATCGGACGTGAAGGACGAAATATCCGCGCCTTTGAGAAAGCGACCGGAATTGATGTTATCGTGGACGATACCCCCGGCGTAATCGTTCTTTCCGGATTCGATAGTGTGCGACGTGAAATTGCAAGGCAGTCAATGGCGAAGTTGATTATTGACGGCAGGATTCATCCCGCACATATAGAGGAAATTGTTAAGGAAACAGAAAAGCAAATTGAACAGGTTATCCAGGAAACCGGAAAACAAACGTGTTTTGAGCTGGGTATCCATAACGTTCATCCAGAGGTAATAAAACTGCTGGGCAGGCTTAAATACAGAACGAGTTATGGGCAGAATCAGCTTCAGCATTCTATCGAAGTCAGTAACCTCATGGGTATTATTGCAGGCGAGTTAAAACTGGACGTACCGCTCGCCAAAAGATGCGGTCTTTTGCATGACATCGGCAAGGCTATAGGCCCGGAGATGGAGGGCACACATGCCGTTGCCGGCGCAGACCTCGCAAAACGGTATGACGAAAGACCCGAAGTAGTGAATGCAATTGGCGGCCATCATGAGGAAAAACCGGTCGAATCTGTTTATACTGTGCTGGTAAGCGCAACCGATGCCATTTCAGCCGGAAGACCGGGCGCAAGAAGAGAAACCCTGGAAAAATATATCAAACGGCTCGAAAAGCTCGAAAGTATAGCGACTTCCTTTAGCGGCGTCGAAAGCGCTTATGCCATTCAGGCAGGAAGAGAAGTGCGGGTAATGGTGTGTCCTGACAAGGTAAACGATAAGATTGCCGCAAAGATGTGCTACGACATTGCCAGAGAAGTCGAAGAACAGTTAGAGTATCCGGGGGAAGTCGTAGTTACGGTCATTCGGGAAACACGCTTTGTTGAACATGCAAAGTAGTGTATATGCATACAGAATTTGATGTAATCGTGGTCGGGGCCGGGCATGCAGGGTGTGAAGCGGCTCTTGCATCTGCACGGATGGGTATG
>JACPHJ010000106.1 GCA_016188675.1 Planctomycetota bacterium | reverse complement strand
GATACCGCTAAAGCAGAGGATATCTGCAAGGCTAATCATGGCGTATCGGATGAGACACTGAAAGCAGGACAGGAGTTGATTATTCCCGATATGCTTATCATTACAGATATTGAAGAATCGCAACGGATAGATAGAAACAAATACAAGAAGGCCGTCTATCGTGTGAAATGGGGCGATAGTCTTTATGAAATTGCATCGAAGGTGTTTCGCGACGGTAAGAGGTGGACGATTATTTACGATTCCAACAAACGCGAAATAATGAATATTAAAGACCTCCCCGTTGGACAGGTACTCATCATTCCTCTAGCCATTCCCCAATCAGATTCGTTTAAAAGAGACATTTAAACGCATCGCGATTAATTAATTCAGATGCAAAATTCATTGCTGTCCAAATTATCCAAGAGTGTGCAAAATTGTAATAATTACAATAGAGGATGTAAAAATTACATGATTTTATATTCAGAGATATTTTCGTCGCAGGCGAAATAAAATTTTATTTACCCAGAACAATAGCATATCCAGGCACTTACAGTACACACCTTCCCTGTTAAAAACACTTGGTATTATCCTTGCTTTCTTCTCATTGATTGTTGTATAAATTTTTCAAATATTCAATTTGAGATTACCGATGAGGGAAATCGGATATGGAACATCTATGAAAGGCGTGTTGTGTGTGGAACTTAATTTTTAAAAAGTTTGTTCTATGCATCATGTGTTTTTCAGGCATAATCGGTTTTCTCTTTTGCGAAAATAAAGTGCGTTTTGCTGATAATAGAGGAGTTTTTTAAAAGAAAGGCTTGATATGAAAAGTTTAGTTACCAAAATACTTTTTAAGTTTATCATCGGTGTTTTATTTATTGCTATTATTATGAAAGGTGAAATTCCGTCAGTTTTTGCAAAAAAGAATAATCATGATGTCCAATTGTCCAAAAAAAGCGATTCTAGCAAGGATGTTGATGATGTAGATGATGATGTAGATGACGATGAAGATGATGAAGGAGAGGATGATGAAGAAGGGGAAGACGAAGAGGGAAGCCACAATGCAGGACGGAATTGTCTGACAAGCGGCTGCCATTCAGGAAGCGGCGAGGAGCGTTTTTCCATTGGAGGGACGATTTACACCGATGCCGATGGTACGGATGCCAGGGTCGGAGCAAAGATAAAGGTGATAGATACAAACGGCAGTACAGCAACATTAACGTCTAATCAAATAGGAAATTTTTACACTGAAAAAAGCATGACGGCCCCTTTCACGATAACCGCATCGTATCAGGGGCGTGATGTGGAAATGCCGACCGTGGCATCCGGTGGCGGTTGTAATGCCGATGGCTGCCATGCCGAAGGTTCATCGGCGGGAAGGATATTTATTAGCACAAACGACCTTGACCTGACCGGTACGGTTACCGAGAGCAGTTCAGACGGAGGCCCTTCGGAAATAAGCTACAATAGCGATATAAAGTCGATTCTCGATGCAAAATGTATTTCCTGCCACCAATCAGGAGGGGCTAAGAGCGATGTCCCCCTGACGACGTATGCGGAAGTGACAGATACAAAACTGGTGACTCCAGGCAGCGCCGATTCACTCTTAATAAGAAAGCTTAATAAAGATTTGAGCGAAGGCACTATGTGGGTAAATCTTAATAGCACGAGCGAGTACAATAAAATCAAGGACTGGATAGTCGTCTACAATGCCCAGGAATACTCATCCAGCCAGGGTTCAGCAGGGGCTGCAATATCTGACGCTAAGGTCAAACTCAGCAAGAATGGCCGTGTCAAATACAAAACAACGACTGATTCTACGGGCGCATTCGTCCTTGAAAAGGTAAAAGCCGGAAAGTATACACTGAAAGTTTTTAAAAAGGGCTATAAGAGGCATACTCAGAGCTATCAAATGAATCAAAGTAACAGTACGTCTCTGGAGATTATGTTAAACAAGAAGTAATAAATGGTTATTTATTTCATGTTTTTTGGTTCTTTTTAAGGAGGCCGCATGTTTGCACAGGTGAAGAAGGGTTTTGTGTCAAAGTTGTTAATTGTTGGTGTAGTTGTTACGGGAACAGCCATTCCTACATTTGCTGGCACAAAAGATACTATCATGGGGGCAGTTAGTAATATAGATGAGACGGCATTAACGCTTAAGGTATTGAATGATCTTGTGGAAGTTGATGCAAGTAATGCGACGATAAGGGTAAAAGGGGTTGATAATGCAACAATCTCGGACATTGCAGTAGATGATGTCGTTATGATCAAGGGTAGTGACAATGGCTCTGGTGTAATCGAAGCGACAAGTATTAAGGATCCTGTGAAACCAAAGAAGGGCTATGATGGCAAACTCACGGGAAAAACAAAAAATGTAAATACCTCTGCAAAGACATTCAAGATATGCGGCCAGGATGTGGATGCAGGGAGCGTTTCCGGCATTAACATGAGTAGTAAAACGATATCCTTCAGTAATCTGCGTTCCGGCGTCAGTGTGGATGTGTATGTAAAGGCCAAAAGCAGCGACCTGGCGGCCAAGAAGAT
>JACPHJ010000103.1 GCA_016188675.1 Planctomycetota bacterium | reverse complement strand
GCCTTAAGGCTGGGGTTAGTGACGGTCTTATCTGAATTGGGCTTTAGCCCTGACAGTGCTTGTACTGAGCCTGACGAAGTGCCTGCTCTTCAGAGTGTCGGACAACAAACTTGTTCAGATTATTTATTGTCAATCCCAATGGTATTGAAACTTTGTTTCGAGAAGGGAAAGAAACGTATGGCATGTTTACGATTATTTAACACACGGTGGACAAATTTCATGATTATTATTTTATGCATTGGAATCCTTCCAATAGCAAATATTGCTGCAAACCAAAAGCACGACAGTTGCCAGGATTCACATAAAAATGAAATATGCCCTGAACATGGTGTTCCGGAAAGCGAATGTTCCTTGTGTAACCCTACTATCAAAACCAATAGTTATGAAGAACTCTTAAAAAAACAATGTGAACACAATGTCCCCATTATCGAATGTGATGGATGCCGTCACGAGATAGGTGTCGTCAAGGTCGATAAGTCGATAATAGGGGAGATTATTACTATCAAGGATGTCGAGTTGTCAGGCATAGGCGTTACTCTCAAGGCAACTGGTGAGATAGGGCCTAATCAAAACCGCTTTGTTGTTGTTTCGCCGAGGATGCCAGGGGTAGCCAAAGAGGTTCTTGTGGACTGGGGGGATCGTGTAAAGAAGGGGCAGGTATTAGCTATATTGGATAGTATAGAACTGGGACAGGCAAGGGCGGATTATAAGAAGGCAAAGGCAATGCTTAAACTTGCCAAAAAGAATTATCAAAGGGAAAAGTCCCTCTACAGACAAAACATCTGCTCCAAAAAACAGTTTTTAGAAGCAGAAACTGACTATGAACAGGCTCAGATAGAATTGAAGGCATTAAGGGAGAGATTAAAACTCATGGGGTTGCACGAGAATAGCATGTTAAATGCACCAGAGGGAAATATATCTTCGTTATTTACTATTGCAGCCCCCTTCGATGGTACGGTGATTGAAAAAAAGGTGGCTGTTGGTGAACTCAAGGATGCCTTTACCCCCATCGTCACAATTTCTGACCTTACCCACATATGGGTGTGGTTTGATATTTACGAAAAAGACATTACAAAAGTTAAGGTGGGAAATAGGGTCATCATATCCGTTGCGTCTTATCCAGATGAACAATTTGAAGGGCTTGTTACCTATATTGGAGCAACGGTGAATGAAAAGACACGCACGGTGAAGGTTCGGGCTGAAGCAGACAATAGCCACGAAAAATTAAAACCCGGCATGTTCGCGAAGGTATTGCTTCAGGTGGAAACAAGAGGCGATTCCATTATGCTTCCAGAGGAAGCTGTCCAATCGGACGGGCAAAAAGATTTTGTCTTTGTGCCCCTCCGTGAGGGACTTTTTTTAAGACGAGACGTAAACCTGGGTGCGCGAGTAGATGGTTATTTGAAGGTCATCAGTGGCTTAAGTCGAAATGATAAAGTGGTTGTCACGGGTGGTTTCTTGCTCAAGTCTGAAATCATGAAGGAAAAGTTCGGGGAGGGGTGTACAGACTAATTTAACGCGTAAGAATTTCAAACAATTAGTTCCTCCCCCTTGATGGGAATGGTTAGGGGAGGTATTTTTAATTTTGTATAGTTGTCGAATGCTTAATTTATGATCAATAAAATTATTGAATATGCATTAAAACAAGGTTTCCTTGTCATTGTCGTTATCTGTGTCATCATAGGGCTGGGTTTATACTACATTGTACGGTTGCCTATCGATGCCGTCCCCGACGTTACAACAAATCAGGTACAGATCAATACCGAGGTGCCGGGACTCGGCCCTGTTGAAGTGGAAAAACTCATCACATTTCCTATTGAGTTCTCCATGAGCGGATTGCCCAATGTTGTGGAGACACGTTCTCTTTCAAAGTCGGGACTTTCACAAGTCACGGTAGTTTTTGATGACCACGTAAACATTTATTTTGCCCGTCAATTGGTCTTAGAGCGTTTACAAACAGCAAAGGAACGACTTCCACAGGTTTTCATGGCCCAACCCATCCTGGGTCCAATTAGCACGGGACTCGGTGAAATTTATCAATACGTGGTTACTGGTGAAGGTAAAGATAACATGGAACTGAGAACCATCCAGGACTGGCTGATCAGACCCAGGTTACTGACCACACCAGGGGTCATTGAGGTCAACAGTTTCGGTGGCTTTGTAAAGCAGTACCAGGTGCTGGTGGACCCCAAAAAGCTCATCACCCATGATATTACCCTCCGACAGGTCTTCGATGCCCTGACTGCCAATAATGCCAATGCGGGCGGACAATATATTGAACATGCCTCAGAACAGTATCTCATAAGGGGGATAGGTCTTATCAATACCATACAGGATATTGAAAATATCGTTGTTCATGCGACGGAAGAGGGTACCCCCATTTTTATAAAAAATATGGCGGATGTGGTAGTAGGGCCAGAGGTACGTTATGGAGCGGTTACCAAAGATGGCAAGGGAGAGGTTGTTACGGGTATTGCCATGATGCTCAAGGGTGAAAATAGCCGTACCGTGGTGGAAAGGGTAAAACAGAAGGTCGAAGAAATCAGGCAAAATCTGCCAAAAGGCGTGGGTATCATACCGTTTTACGATCGGGCTGGCCTTGTCAACGATGTTATTCATACAGTTATTAGCAACGTCATTTTCGGTATCATCCTGATAATAATAGTTCTTACTTTGACGGTAGGAAATTGGCGAGTATCACTCCTTATTGCTTTCTCCGTTCCTTTAACGGTCGTTTTAACCTTTTCAGGCATGTATCACCTGGGGATTGCTGCTACGGTAATGAGTATAGGTTCCCTGGGTTTTGGTAACATTACCGATGGTTCAGTGTGTACCGTGGAGAATATCTTCCAATGCCTCACCCTCAGAAAAGGCAATAATAGTTACAAGGAAACGATACGGCTTGCGGCCCAAGAGGTGGGTCGTCCCATCTTCTTCGCCGTGGGTATTATCATTATCATCTATGTACCACTCTTGACCCTCCAGGGTGTCGAAGGCAAGATGTTCAAGCCTGTAGCCCTTACGGTAAGCCTTGCCATGCTGAGTTCCCTTTTTGTTGCCCTGGTCATTATGCCCACCCTATGCTCCCTTATTTTCAGGAAAGGGGTAAAGACAAAGGCGCATACGAAGGAAACGGATAACCGGATAATGCAGTTCTTAAAGAGACGTTATAGGCCGTTGCTGCAAAAGGCTGTATTTCATCCCAGGGTAACCTTAATTATTGCTGTCTCGTGCTTCCTTTCAAGCCTTGTCCTTGTCCCCTTTTTAGGTTCGGAGTTTATGCCTGAATTGGATGAAGGAGCCATAGCAATCAACGTGGTGCGCCTGCCCAGCGTCTCTTTAAAGACATCCGTAGAACTCTCTACCCTTATAGAAAAGACTCTTATGAAATACCCGGAGGTAGAGACCGTTGTTTCAAAAACCGGAAGGGCAGAGGTTGCTATAGACCCCATGGGTCAGGAAATCAGTGATGTATTTGTGATGCTTAAACCCAAGAAGTCGTGGCAGACGGCTAAGACCAAAGAGGGTCTCATTGAACGTATGGAAGAGGATTTGGAAAAAATACCAGGCATGCGGTATAGTTTTTCACAGCCTATCGAGCTAAGGGTCGGTGAGTTGATAGCTGGTGTCCGTTCTGATATTGCCATCAAGCTTTTTGGAGAAGATTTTGAGGTATTGAAACCGAAGGCAGGGGAAATCGAACGTGTTGTTACTTCTATCCGGGGGGCTGAGGATGTGAAAGTAGAACAGGTGGCAGGACTGCCTGTGGTACAGATAAAAATTGACAGAAGCGCCATTGCCCGTTACGGGATTAACGTATCGGATATACAGGATGTTATTACAACGGCTATTGGCGGTAAGGCCGCCTCACAGGTGCTGGAAGGGCAGATGCGATTTGACCTTTTGGTCCGTTTTACCGAAGATGCAAGGAATAACATCGAAGAAATCAAAAATATCCTGATTAGCGCCCCAGGCGGTGTGCGTGTACCGTTAACTCAACTTGCGGATATTTCCATAGAAGAAGGACCTGCCCAGATCAGCCGCGAAAACGGGCATCGCCGTATCGTAGTGGAATGTAATGTACGCGGCAGGGATATCGGCAGCTTCGTGGCAGAGGCGCAAAAGAAGATACGGGAAAGGGTGGATATCCCCACAGGTTATTACCTGGACTGGGGCGGCCAGTTTGAGAATATGCAGCGAGCAAGGAATCGCCTTACAATCGTCATCCCCATTTCCATGGGGTTAATTTTCATCCTTCTCTACATGAGTTTCCGTTCCTTTAAAAACGCCGCCCTTATTTACGCAAATGTCCCCTTTGCGGCAACGGGAGGGATTGTGGCGTTGTTCCTGAGAGAAATGCCCCTAAGCATCTCCGCAGGGGTAGGATTTATTTCGCTTTTTGGCCTGTGCGTATTAAATGGCACAGTAATGGTATCATTTATCAATGAATTTCAACAAAAAGGAAAAGAAGCGAGAGATACTATCGTAGAGGCGGCTTCAACACGACTCAGGCCTGTACTCATAACTGTTATGGCAGATATTATTGGATTATTACCGATGACCATGTCTACGGATGTAGGAGCCGAGGTACAGAAACCGTTGGCGACGGTGATCGTTGGTGGGGTATGTTTCTCAAGCTTTTTGACCCTTTTTGTGATACCTGCCCTTTACCAATGGTTTCCCAAAAGGCTCGGAGCAGCATAAAATAATTTTACCACAGAGGTCGCAGGATACGATATATGCATCAAACTAATGTGAACGAATTAAAAAAGTATACATAATACACCCTCCCCCTGCCCCTCCCATCAAGGGCGGGGAGATAAAGTACACATCTCAATAATGGGAGATGCAGGAATTTCCTCTCCCCTGGTGGGAGAGGTTAGGTGAGGGGGATGTATACTTAAATTTTGTCATTTACTATAAGTACCTTTTTGCGGAAATCAAAAATCTCCCCTCTAAAAAAAGGGGACTGGGTGTGTGAGAAATGGGGATATGTAAAGGATGAAGATAACCTATAATCCAAAATTGTTGTGAGGTAAAAAAATGGAAAAAATTGAAATTGCCAAATCACTTTTCTTTTTTGTCCTTGCCGGATTCTGTGAAATAGGCGGCGGATACCTGGTATGGCTCTGGCTAAGGGAGGGTAAGAGTATTTGGCTCGGTTTATCCGGGGCAATCGTGCTGATTATCTACGGAGTTATACCAACATTC
>JACPHJ010000105.1 GCA_016188675.1 Planctomycetota bacterium | reverse complement strand
TTGCCAGGTACAGCGCTGAATCAGCCTCTCGTATGAGTTCTTTCGTTGAGGTGATGTGATGATCAACGAGAGAAGATAAACCAATACTCGCGGTGAGTTGAATGTCACGGCGTGTGATGGGGAATAAGCTTCCTGCAATTACAACCCTTAATCGTTCCATTACTACGATACCTTCTTCGATATCAGTTAATGGCATAATAATACTAAATTCTTCGCCTCCGTAACGCGCCAAAATATCAGTGTTCCGTATCGTTTCCATTACCCGGCTGGCAAACTGACGTAACACCTTGTCTCCTTCCGGATGTCCATAGGTGTCGTTGATTGCCTTAAAATTATCAATATCAATTAAGGCAATGGAGAGGGGATGCTTATATCGGTGTGCGCGGAGAAATTCTTTTTCTATGACATCGTCAAAGTAGTGTCGGTTGTATATGCGTGTCAGACTGTCCGTAATTGACAATTCCTTTGTTGATTGAAATAAACGGGCATTCCTTAGGGCAATGGCGAGTGAATAACATACGGGGAAAAAGCGCTGAATATCCTCCTCATTAAAGGCATTAGGCTTGTGACTTACCATGGAGGCATATCCGATGTCCTCACCATTTGCAATGAGTGGAAGTGTAATAGTAGACTGAATCGATATTGGTATTGTTTTTGCTGGTGTGTTGGCCGTTACATTATTTTCTATAATCTGTTCAATATCTTTTATAGGAACTCCCTTGCCCGCAGTGTCTGAAGATATCTGGAAGATATTATGAACTGCTTGATTGATAAAATGGCTGTTCATAGCATAATTCTGTAAAATATACAACTTTGGCTTTGCCTCAGCTAAGACGAAAATGAGCAGTACGGTGTAATCAAATAATTGAGACATGTTTACCTTTACGGACGTTAGGATATCTGGAATTTCTATGTGAGCACAGATATTGGTGTTTATTGTTCGCGGGATGTTTAGCTCAATAGCTTCCTTGTTTGCCAGTGAATTTTTGCATATCCTGTGGGATTTCTCTTTTGTTTTTATGTCTTTCTTTTTGATCAGGGAAAGAAGTTTCGAGGTCTTTTGAAGAAATTCCCATTCGCAGAGGGCATTTTTAATGAGTTGCTTCACAAGATCGATATCATGAAACGGTGTGATGATGTAAGCATAAATACCCCACTGGATGGATTCCTTGCCAAGGGATATTTCGTTTTGACGAATCAAAAGTATTATACGGGTATTCGGGGAAACGGCCTTAATGAGAGAGGCGTATTGTATAATCTTTTCTTTCGAAAACGAACTATTAAGGATAAAGATGGCAGGGGGGGTTTTGTTTAAGATAGACTTAAGTTGAGCAGTTATTTTGAGTGTTTTAATGTGACAGGAGGGTGATACAAATTTCTTGAGATCAGGCAGATCGTGCTGAGTACTATCACTAATGAGGAATAGGGGGTTCATGGAAGTTTCACCTTTACCTCTTTATCTTTATTGTCATGCATCCTGAACCTATCCCAAACATGGATTAACACAACCTCTTTCTCCTCATCCTTGATGAAGAATTAGAGTAATAATTACACAATCATCCTGAGTTTTCCTTTCCTTGGATTCCTCTTGGAAAAGTTTGTTGCGGCAGCTTTAGTTATCATTTTCGGACAACATTGTATTTGAATTATACAAATTCCAGTAAATATGTCCATTAAATATTTTTTGGGGAAAGTCACAAATCAGAGACAGGATATCACGAGACGTAGTTCTATACAAATTTAAAAGGCGATTTTCACGTTCTTTTGTGAGTATTTGGCTCTTGAGGGTTTACTCCGTAAAAACTTCTTTCCCCATTCCCCGTTTTTACGAGGACAAGTTTTGGCAAGTTTTTTTACCTCCCCTTTATCGTTCGACTGAGCGCTCACGACGAAGTCCCCTCCTTGCGAAGGAGGGGAACGAGGGGTGGTTATTTTGGTTGCGGCTCTGCTGCGCTATGAAATATTATCACTTCTTTGGCAATGGGACGTACCCAATTTTTGCCACAATATTTTGTCCCTCAGGTCCAAGTGTCCAGTCTATATATTTCTTGATAGCTGGAGTCATTTTACCTGCAACATAAACATACAAATAACGGGCAATGGAATATTCACCATTCCAGATTTGCTCATAATTTACCGACCTGTCTTCCTT
>JACPHJ010000104.1 GCA_016188675.1 Planctomycetota bacterium | reverse complement strand
ATTTCATCTATTAGCGGATTAAATGCCGACCTGAGAGTTTTGCCTGAATTATTCAATAGCGGCTACCAGTTTACTTCCGGAGAAGAAGCCCTTGCCCTGTCTGAAAAAATTCCCGATGGTCAGACAACGCAGGCATTGATCAAACTGGCAAAAGAAAAAAAACTTTATATTGTGACCGGCCTTGCAGAGCGGGAAAATGAGCGTTGTTATAACTCAGCCGTGCTGGTAGGACCAAACGGATTTATTGACTGTTACAGGAAACTGCACCTGTTTTATCGTGAGAAACTATGGTTCGAGCCGGGGAATGCAGAACCGGAAGTTTATGATATTGGGCATGCAAAGGTTGGGATCATGATTTGTTTTGATTGGTTCTTTCCGGAAGTAGCCAGGTGTCTGTCGTTAAAAGGGGCGGATATTATATGTCATCCGGCCAACCTTGTTCTTCCTTATTGTCCACAGGCCATGATTACGCGGTGTCTTGAAAACAGGGTTTATGCCATTACCGCCAATCGTGTTGGGATAGAGGAGCGTTCAGGTGAATCACTTACCTTTATCGGTACAAGTCAGGTCTTGGGAACGAAAGGTGAGATTCTATATCGCGCCACTTCAGACCGGGAGGAGTCGATAGTTGTTGAAATTGATCCAGTCAAAGCCCGCGACAAGCAGGTGACCGCTGTTAATCATATATTTGAAGACAGGCGGATTAAATTTATTGTATAGGATCTTTATTGTGAATATTTTCATTGAAATTGACTATCGGGAAAGAGACAGTGGCATTACAGAGATATTGCGTGCAAAAGAGAATATTATTGCAGAGGAAAAGAGGTTATTTATCGGAGATTACCTCATAAACAGGCATGTAGCGGTTGAGCGAAAAACAACAAGAGACTTTATCCTGTCAATTATTGATGGAAGATTATTTTCCCAGGCATCCAGATTAAAGAGACATGCCGAAGTTCAGTTAATGGTAATAGAGGGTACGGATTTATTTTCCACTGGTTATGAAATTGATCCACAGGCGATTAAGGGGGCGATAGTTTCATTGTCAGTTTCGTGGCAGATTCCTTTGATCTTTTCGAAAACACCGGATGGCACTGCCGAGATATTAGTAATGGCTGGTTTTCAGGATGTCAAATATCAAGATGAAATATTAAAGAGGGCAGGCAGAAGGCCGAGGCGCTTACTGACAAGGAAGTTGTTCCTGCTTCAGGGATTGCCTGGGATAGGGCCAAAGATGGCGAAGAGGATGTTAGAACATTTTGGAAGCGTGGAAAAAGTAATTGCGGCAGGCGAGCATGAGCTTTCTTGTGTGGCGGGTATCGGCAGGAAAAAGGCTTCAGTGATTCGTGAGATTGTTAAATAAGAAACCATTGCGCGCCATGCAATATTTTAATTGCAAAAAAGAAGTTGCCAATGTATAAAAAGGCAAACACAGGGTTAATTTTATTATCATAATTGGTTTGTATTAAAATGGCGAATGAATTAGTTACTGTAACTAAAAAATTCCTTGTTATTTCTCTCGGCGGCAAGGATACAGAATACGCTGCTTTGCGTGATTATTTTGCGCAGGAGGGCTATGAATCTTCTTTCGTTTATAATGAGCGGGATTTATATGGATTGCTGGAGAACAAGAAATGCTTCGATGTAATCCTGCTGGATGTAGAGCGTGAACTTGACAAACAGATCATCACCATTCAGAGGTTAAAGCGGTATTGTCCTCACACAATAGTAGTTCCTGTGACTAAAGAGGGCGATATCGAAATTACATTAGAAATGAGGATGTTAAGTCAGGGTTTTTATGAACGTATAACAAAACCTATTCATTGCGAAAGTATGAAGGGGATAATAAGAAGGGTATTTCAAAAGATTGATACGGATCGTATATTAAAAAGATTGGAACAGGAACGGGAGATTGCCAAAAATATAAACCGGTTGGTGCTTTCTTATCAGACGTACAAAGATTTTTGTAATGCGCTATGCCTTGAAATCAAAAAGATCGTTGACTTTGATTATTGTAGTATAATATCGAGGTTTGAATCCACAGGTGAATATTATACATATATGCTGGATTTAGAGCAAAATATACATAACTTTCAGATAAGCACTGAATTAACGACAAACCTGGAAAGATTTTTTTATGAGGATGTGTCAAAATTTGGTAAGACCGTAATTAAGAACGAATTGTATAAAGATAGGAATTGTGACGAAAAGTACGTGTTGGATAATGGGAAGATAACCTCCTATATTGTCTATCCCCTGTTTATTGATAATGCCTTGTCCGGCTGTATAAATATTTTAAGCAAAAATGGCGCTCAGTATACTGATACACACCGTAATCTAATAGATCAGGTGTCAGCACAAATTACTGTCGCCCTGATGAACACCATGCTCCTGGACAGTCTTACCACATCACAAAAGAAATACAGGGACATGGTCGAAAATGCGCCTGAGATTATATTTAAGATGGACAGTTATGGAAAGTTTCTGCATGTGAACAGGCTAGGACTGGACTTGCTTGGGTATAGCGCAAAGGAAATGTCCAAGATGTACTTGTTCGATCTTATTCCCAGTGAGAATATAGCCGTTGTTAAGGAACAATACAACGTGCTGATCAGCACGCCGAAGGATAACCGCCTGGTTACGGCGTTGTTGACGAGATACGGCAAATTATTGGACGTTGAAATATTTTGTTCCGTCCAATACGATACGTCTCATAAAAATTATATTGTAAGCGCATTTGTTCGTGATGTGACAGAACGGCGTGATTTGGAAAAAAGGGTATCCGAATACCACGAGCGTTTAGAAAATTTATTAAGAGAAAATACGCTGAGATTGAGTGAAACCAAAAAGAAGATGTACAACCAGAAGAAGTTCCTGGATGCCCTTATACAAAATACTAATGTCTACGTAGTGACGATAAATTCAAAGGGGAAAATAGTGTTTGTGAACCGCGCCATAGAGAAAAGATTTGGGTATGCGCTAAAAGAAGTATTTGGAAAATCTGTAGTAGATATTTTTATCCCTAAAGACAAAATAGCGGATTTACTCGATGATATTCAGTTGCTCCTGAGTGGAGAGAGGGGAGAACAGATTGAGATGCCTTTTACTACGAGGGAGCATCATGTCCGCGATATTTTATGGAATGTAACTTATTTCAAGGATGAGTACGATACCGTTTCGAATATAAACCTGTTTGGTTATGACGTTACAGAACAAAATGTATTAAGGGAACAACTGGTACAGGCTGAAAAGATGAGTAGTTTGGGTACGATGATTTCCGGGGTTGCCCATGAACTGAATAATCCGCTCTCGATTATTCTAAATTTTGGCGAACTCATGATGATGCGTGAAAAATTGTCAAAGGGCGCAACGAACAGATTGCAGCATATTATAGACGCATCCCAGCGTTGCGCCCGTATTGTAGAGAACCTCCTTAAATTTGCGACAAAGCGTAAGACCGTCAGGAGGGAACAATACATTTGTATAAATGAAGTTTTGAAAGATGCCCTGGCATTAAAACTTCATGAACTGCGGGTTAGTAATATTAAGGTAGAACAATTGCTTTCCCAAAACTTACCCATGACTATGGCCGACAGAGTCCAGCTTATGCAGGTCTTTATCAATCTTATTAATAATGCCTACGATGCCGTGAAAAATGCTCCTGATAGAGGGATTCTGATTCTTCGTACGTTACAGAAAGGGGGGGAGATTGTTATCGAATTTGAGGATAACGGGCCGGGTATACAGGAGCAGGAAAAGTTATTTACACCCTTTTATACCACGAAGGAGGTGGGAAAAGGTACGGGACTGGGGTTGGCTGTAAGTTATGGCATTATGAAAGAACACGGCGGAACGATTATAGGTAATAACACCCAGAAAGGCGCTATTTTTACTGTCATGCTTCCCATAAAGGAACAAACGAAGAAAGATATCGGTTTGCCGGCTATTAAAAGGGAGTACAATTTTAAGGGTTTGCATCTGTTATTGGTGGAAGATGAGGTTAGCATTGCCGAATCTTGCGCTGAATTGCTGACAACAAAAGGCTGTCGTGTAACATCAGCGTCCAGTGCAAAAGATGCCATGACGGCTATCCAGAAAGATCATTTTGATATAGTTATTATGGACTTGAAAATGCCCGGAGAAATGTCCGGAATCCAACTGTACGAGTGGATGATGAACTATAGACCCGCCATGAAGGGTAAAGTAATTTTGATGACAGGGGATACCTTGTCTCCGGAGTGTGGCTCATTTATTGAAATGAGCAAGGCGGATTTTATTTCCAAGCCGTTTCATTTCAATGATTTTCTTGAAAAAATAGGCCGAATGGCAAAAAATACCGATATGCTAAAGGCGTGATACGCTTAACATGTCACAAAATATCAATTCTCGGCTGCATGCCTGCTTGTGCTATTTCCAATAAGATTTGATTCCACGAGTTGTTTAAATATACCTGTGATTGAGGGATCAAAATGAATACCTGAATATCTCTGGATGATATTCAGGGCATCTGATTTGGATGCACAGGGTTTATAGGTGTTTATTAATTCCGGCCTGCAGGTATCTGTGGGATAGGTCAGATTATCAAATATATCCGCAATCCTGACGATACGCGCCGCAAGAGGAATATTACCATTTTTAATACCGTCCGGATATCCTGTCCCATCCCAATTTTCATGATGATATAATGCAATGTCCCGCGCCATCTGGAAAATGGGTTTTTTACTCAAAAATTGTTCACCATAAATTGTATGTGATTTCAGGATTTCTAATTCCTCCAGTGTTAAAAGGGTTGCCTTTTCTCTGATGTACTGTGGAACGGCTACCAGGCCGATATCGTGCAGGAGGCTGGAGTATCTGATGGTATCTATAAAAGCAGTATCAAGACCCATGTGTTTTGCAATAACCGTTGAATACTCACTGGTGCGTAAAAGGTGCATAACCAATTCTTCTTTCTCGAAGCCTCGGCAGATTTTTATCAGCGTATAAATAGTTTCAACGTGAATTTCTTTTAAGGTGTTGTTCATTGACTGCAATTGCTTACGCATGTCGTCGAAGAGGAGAACGAGTTTTCCCAATTCGTCCTTTCTGCTGGTTTTGACGGGATAATCGAATTCACCTTTGGAAATCTTAACGGCAGCATTCTTCAATTTATAAATAGGCCTGAGAAGGCTCTTGGTTACAATCCATGATATAAAGAAGAGCAGTATAACGACCGCAATTGTTGTGAGGATGGCGTGCATGGTAATCCGGTTAACAAAGTAAAAAAATGTAGACTGCGGCATGGTATATATAAGCTTCCAGTCCTTTTGCTTTAGGGTGACACAAAAACCGTGATTAATTTCGGGGTTTATAAACAACCTGTGTTTGAAATAAATATTTTCACCGGTGTTTTTCAGGGTGTCTGCAACTTCCTGATAGTCGGTAGACCAAATTTCGGTAATGTGTTCTCCATAAGTTCTTTTTGAGGTAAGTTCTCTTTTAACGATTGTGGGAAGAGGTACCCATGATTTAAAGAGGAGATTCCTGTCTGAGGCGTGCGCAATTCTAACTCCATGTTTATCGGATAAAACACAAACTACTCCCT
Source organism: Planctomycetota bacterium (assembly GCA_016188675.1). Classification (GTDB taxonomy): domain Bacteria; phylum Planctomycetota; class Brocadiia; order Brocadiales; family Brocadiaceae; genus Wunengus. Next base: position 61,034 of record JACPHJ010000104.1, on the reverse strand, counting down.
TGCCCAGACGGTCCTTTTCCTTTTCTATAATTGAATAAAGCCACTTTGCGTCGGTGGCCAGTACTAACACCGCAATTATATTATCGTTTACATCCTTTACAGGGGCGCTGTAGTAAATGTAAGACTTATTATTATCCATAGACGGCTCAGAAATATAAACATTCCCCTTTAATGCTTCTTTAAATACGTCTCTTTGGGGAAAATCGTACTTGAATGCGTTCGCGGTTGAAAGCTTTTCCTTCCCTTCTTTATCAAGAATGATAATACCCTCATAGTAAGGAGACAGGTTTTTTAATGTATTCAAACATTGGACGGCACAATTCTTGATTTTTTGTTTGGAGATACGGTTTTCTTTAAGATAATCAACGAGTTTACAATTATTTCTTAAATTGCAGATAAGCGTTTTGTGAGACAATAAAAGGTCGTCAATATTGCTGGCAACCCTTTCAGCATCGCCTTTGATGGTATTTTTGTTGGCCTGTATGAGTATATCCTTGTCTTTCCAGTCATTATATGCAATCAGGCCTAAAATCGGCAACAGCGTTACCAATAGAAATGTAAAGAAAATTTTTAGGAAAATACTGGTTCTCATTGTTTATTTTTCCAAGTCTTAATCAAAACGAGCCGGAAGAGTAACACGGATAATTTATCCGCCGCCAAATGCCGACCACAAGGGATCGGCGCTACATTAATAGAATTATCTGAAATTTTACCTTTTGCCTTAGCAAAAAGCAAACAACTATAGTTTAGTTAGAATCCATGGTAACATTAACGCATACGAAAATTTAATCTGGCTGAGCGGGTTTGTAACAGCAAACCTTGTTTCGGCCAGTCTCTTTTGCCATATACAACGCTTCGTCTGCTCTTTTTATAAGGTCTTCTGCGTTATAGGCATCTCTTGGTAAGCAGGCGATTCCGATACTTACCGATAATTGAGACTGTATTCCGTTATGCCTGATTGGATATGCATAAACTATGGAACGGATACGTTCTGAGAGTATAAAAGGCTGAGAAGCATCGGCATCTCTTATTATCACGGCGAATTCTTCTCCTCCGTAACGGGCACATACGTCAACTGCCCTGGTCTGCGCCTGTATTATGTCGGCAACGGTTTTGAGCACGTGGTCTCCAACCTGATGACCGTATGTGTCATTGAATTGTTTAAAGTTATCTATATCGATCATTAAAAGTGAAACCGCGTAATGGTACCGTTTTGAGCCTTCTATGGTGTCGTCCAGCCTTCTGTGGAATTCCTTGTGATTCAGTAAACCAGTAAGTCCGTCAGTGATGGCAAGCTGTTGGACTTGTCCATACAGTCTTGCATTTTCTATGGCAACGGACGCCTGATAGCTTATGGTAAGGAGGATTTCTTCGTCCTCCAGGGTGAATCGCTCATTATTAGCCTTGTTTGCCAAAAATAAACCACCACTTACCGTGCCGCTATTTGTTACGAGTGGTACGCCAAGAAGCGTGCGGATTGGCGGGTGATTTTCTGGTAATTTTATAGAACGCAGGTCATTTGTTGCATCATCTAACCGGATGGTTTGTCCTTTTTTTATTACCGCGCCCAAAAGCCCCCTTCCTTTTGGTTGTTCTTTAATCTGGCAGGGATTGGACATTGAGACCTTGAAATACTTAATATCTTTACCGTTCTCATCCAATAATGCCAAAATCCCCATTTCGGCATTAATTATCCTTCTGGAAATGTTGACGAGGTCCTGTAAAAGATGTTCTATCTCGATATGAGAATGTATCTCTACGGCCACATCATTAAGGTACTTGAGTTGTTCAATCTTTCGTTCGATAGATGCGGTCATGATATTAAAGGTCTTCCCCAGTTGCCCGATCTCATCACCATTGACAAAAGGGACGCGCTTTGCAAGATTACCACGGGCAATTTCTTTGGATATTGATGCAAAGGTATGTATGCGGTTAGTGCTCAGACGACCAATGATAATAGACGCTACAATGACCACACAGGTAACAATGCCGCCGATAATGCTCATATAAAATATGCTGGTACGAACGGGTTCTAGAAATGTCGCTTCTGGTATGGTAGCAATGATTCGCCAACCATTGTTCATAAGCTTGATTACAGAATGATAAGTTCCTTTCCCTATAACAAGTTCGTGTTGAAAATATTGCGGCGGCAATACTCTGGTGACGGCATCCATTACCTCTGGCCTGTCAGTTGATGCTATTTCCAGAATATCGCTTCCATACCGGTTTTCCTGTAAAATTTGTTCTTTGACTTCTGCTTTTAATGGTATCCACGACTTGAAAATCAAGTCCCTGGTTGTTGAATGGGCAATCCGGACCCCGTCTGAATTGGATAGTATTACCGCATTTCCCGAACCCACCCGTCCACTTTCTGTTTCAACAAGTTTCCATAATTCTTCTGCATCACACTGCGCTACCAGAATGCCAACTATGTTATTTGCATGCCTGATTGGCATGCTAAAGTATATAGAGGGTCTGCCTTTATCCATCGAAGGTGGCGAAACGTATTTTTCGCCTTTACTCGCCTTACAGAAGGATGGCCTGTTCCGAAAATCGGCATCAGCTTTATCGCAGGTGCCCAGCGCTACGTTACCCTCAGTATCCAAAAGGCAGAAGGATAAAAAATCGGGGTCAAATCGCAGTTTGGCCCGAAGTGAAGATGCCGTCTGCCGGATAATGTGAGGTTCTTTTTCTCTTGCCGTCTTAAGAATTAAGACGCTGCTTAGTTGGGGTATATCAGCTATTTTGCGAAGGTGTTTGAATTTATAATCTATGAAGTGATTAATGGATGTCGCCACATTTTCTGCCTGAACTTTTAGGACATGTATTGTTTGTTCAGTTAACTTGACTTTTCCTAAGCTGTAAAAACCATATGTTATGATAAAAAGCGGCAGTATGGATACCAGCAGGAGGGTGATAAGGAGTTTTTTACCAATTGATAAATTTTTAAATAAGTTCATGAATACTTATTTCCTGCACTATTCTTTTTCAAACAGTTGTTTAATGGTTTCCGCTGCCTGCGGATCAAAAAAAATTTGTTATTACTTTACTATCTTATCATAGCAATGTAAGTACCATAATATTACAGAAACGAATGCATTTGTGTTAAATATTATAGTTGGAAGTAGTTAAAAACAAATACGTTTTAATTCTTTCAACATAAATCTATTATCATAGATATATAATTGTGTAATATTTACATAGTGTAATTGTAAATATTACAAATAAATCGAAACGAGAACAGGTGCTCAATTTTTAGTTTACAATAGTGATATGGAAATATTTTTAAAAAAAGATTAAATTCTTTCAATAATATGCCGATATAAAGAGAAGACAGGATAATGGCATCGCATAGTAGAAAATTGTGGGTTTGTTAATATTGGTTTTTTGAAATAGGCTCATAGCCTCCCGGAGGAAGTGATTCTTGATTGGAATGGCGAAGTGTTTGTAGTGAAGATACCTGTAAAGGAATAAGCTGGAAATGAGTCGGTTAATGCTATATAATTTTCCGGGTTTTACGGGTAATGGCAGTCATTAACTCTTTATGGGAGATTTAAAATGTCAATAGAAAATATCTCTAAAAATTCTCTAAATGCCAGAGTTGCAAATACGGGTCGTGTTGAGGCCAACCAGTCCCAAATAAAAGCAGAAAAAGGTAAACGCCCTGTTCATACAAAACTCGATACGGTAGATATTTCGAAGGAGGCCAGAAATCTTGAACAGACGGTTGAGAACCTGAAAATCGCCGTTCGTGAAATTCCGGACGTAAGAGATGCTAAGGTGGAAGAAGTAAGGGCAAAATTGAAAGACGGTTTTTACGACAGGCAGGAAGTGATTGAGGATGTGGCAAACAAAGTTATAGATGCTTTTACTATTAAAAGGCAGGAATCATAAATTTTATGTCAAATGATAAAATAACCGGCGCCCAGAGAATCGGTAAGCGCTTTATAGGAGTAAAGTTTGACTGTTGTCATGTATACACAAGGATTTATATAAATGATGAAGGAACAGCTTATGAAGGCAGATGCCCGGGGTGTCTACGGAAAATACATGTCAAGATACGCAAGGAAGGTGTAAATTGTAGGTTTTTTTCAGCATTGTGATGCTATGTTTTTATTTGGCGGGGCGTTTATTAAAAACTTAAAGACCTGTCTATTTGTATGATATTGAAATACAAATAAACAGGTTTTTTTATTTATGCGGTTTTTAGGGCGGCGTGAAGCGCAAAATCCCCCTTAGGGGGTAAGGGGGTTGTTTTCACCGGCATTTGCCGTGTATATAAAAAGTTGCTGCCAAAGGCAGCCTAATTTATAAGAAAACCTGTTTGATAGTAAATTTTGGTAATAATAAGAATGACTTTCAAATTATATAAAAAATTGTTGACGGCGCTAATTGTCTTTCCGATTGTTGTTGGCAGTATCGGCTATGGGAAGGATGTAAAGTCAAAGGTTGTTATTTTCCCCTTTAAAAACAATGTTGATTCAAATACTTCAATCAAAGGAATCGAAGATGTCATTCGAAGTGAACTGATTCGCTCCGGATATTTTACGATTGTGGAACAGGAAAAAACATTTGAGCTTGTGAGAGAGGCCGTACTCAACAATTTTTTTAAAATTGATAATGTGGACGTTAAAACATCGGTACCTAAAGCAAGCATTGTTGATTTGTTTGCAGGTGTTGATCAGAAAATGGTTGTTCGCGTCTCTGAAAGGTTAAAAGCAGATTTTGCCGTTAAAGGCGCTCTTAACCAGTTTGGGGATAACTTTAGGGCAGATATAGAAGTTGTTAATATAAAACTAAAGGAGACGGTGAGTGCGCTGGTAGGTGAATGTGAATCGAAGGAGAAAATTTCAGAGATGCTGGAGCAGCTTTCACAGCAAATCGTTAACGTTTGTAAAGGCGTGAATGTACAGGATGAGGTTGACAATATACAAAGCAGTTATCAACAAGGAAGATTAACCTACGAAGAAACATTGGATAGATTAAAGAGCCTTTCTTCAGAGATGCCGGGGGTATTTGCAATTCACTGCGCATTATTTTCCAACTATTCAGGGCATCCGGAAATGAGGGATAACTTGATTGAAGAGGGGGAAGAGATACTAAATTTGTTCAATGCTGATAATGAAGAAGATGCGAGGTTTTTATCCTCATTAGGCATAGACCCTTTTTATGAACTGGCCAATGTTTATGTTGTAATGGGGAAGTTGGATCGTGCAATTGAAATTTACAGGCGAGCCGTCAGGGTATCCCCCATGAATCATTCAAAGTACCTTAAGCAACTAGGGATATTGTATAAATTAGAGGATGAGGCCGAAGCCTCCATTGATGCCTTTGAACAAGCATTGAATATGAATCCGTCAGATTATGAGGCGAGATTCACTCTGGCCTCGGTGTACGAGGCTAAAGGTGATACGTTAAATGCTTTTGAACAATATCAGTGTTGTTTGAAGTATGCAAAAAACTCAGTAGAAAGTTCGAGGGTAAAAGAGAAGATTGAGCATCTACGGTCAAAAGAAGCTGTTAATGATAAATAATTAAGCTGGTATATTGTTTGCGTAAGATTCTGAATAGGGTTTTCATTTTATTCATGCAGGTTATACGATATAGGGCATAAAGAATCCCCCTTAGAAAAGGGGGCTAGGGGGTTGTAAAATAACACAGGGGAAACACAACCCCCTCAATCCCCCTTTGTTAAGGGGGACTTAAAAGGTATAATTTGAAGCTTAAGTCAGACTTTTCTTCAAAGAACTAAATTGTTAGCAAAACAGTTATACCAATAATAAAATGTTGAATATTTAGACATACTATGGTAGCCTTTTTAGTTATTCGTTTAAAAATCCAACATTTTTAAAAATATATATGTAGTTTTTTGGTTTTACTACGAGAAAAGGGGGGGTAGTAAATGATATCAAAGGGAGTAATTCTTATTGTAGATGATGAAGAAACGATTCGGTTTTCAATAAAAGAATTTTTAGAGGGGCAGGGGTATGAGGTTCATGTAGCAGAAACTTGTGAGCAGGCATTGGAGAAGATAAATGAACTCTTGCCTGATTTGATACTGTTAGATTTGCGGTTGCCTGTTATGGGTGGGATAGCGCTTCTTGAGAAAGTAAAAGTAAAAGACCCCAATGTTTTAATGATAGTTATGACTGGATATGGAAGTATTGATACTGCTGTAGAGGCGATGAAGATGGGCGCATATGACTATTTGGAAAAACCGTTTAAGGTGGAGCATTTAAGGCTGGTTATCGAAAAGGCCCTGGGCACGCAGGCATTAAGGCGTGAAGTGCTGGAATTAAGGGCACAGCAGTTGACTTTTACCGATGAGCCAAACGGGATTATAATTGGAAATAGCCAACCGATGAAAGAAATTTATAACCTTATTAAACAGGTTGCAAAGAGTCCTTCGACTACGGTATTAATACAAGGCGAAAGTGGCACAGGAAAGGAACTTGTAGCCGGGGCTATTCATCGTTTGAGTTCGCGAAAGAACGGGCGTTTTGTAGATATCAATTGTGCCGCCCTGACAGAGAGCCTTCTTGAGGCGGAATTGTTTGGGTATGAAAAGGGTTCGTTTACCGGCGCTACCTCAACAGGCAAGCCTGGTTTGTTCGAGATTGCTGATAAAGGAACCGTTTTTTTGGATGAAATAGGCGAAATGGGGATTTCATTGCAGGCAAAGCTTCTGAGGGTTCTGCAAGAAAGGCAATTCAAGAGAGTCGGCGGGATTAATGATATTAAGATTGATGTCAGGGTTATCGCATCAACTAACAGAAATCTGGAAGAAGAAGTGGATGCGGGTAATTTTAGAAAAGATCTTTATTACAGATTGAAGGTGCTGCCGATTTATGTTCCGCCCTTAAGAGAGAGAAGTGAAGATATTTTGCTCTTGGTGAAACATTTTGTGCACAAATATAATAATGAATTTAATAAAAATATACATCATATACCTCCGGAGACAGAGAAGCAACTTTTGGAATATAATTGGCCTGGAAATATTCGTGAGTTGAAAAACATAATAGAAAGAGCCGTATTGATCGCAACTAATGGTACGTTATTGCCGGAGTTGGTTGCCCCCATCAGTTCAGGGAAAAAAATTGTTGTAAACGAAGTTGGCGATAGCGTGGAGAGCGATGGAGAGTTGAACGTCAGTTCATTGGCAAGCATTGAAAAACAACACATCCAAAAGGTGCTTAATGAGACTTCATGGCGGAGGACAGAGGCAGCCAGGATACTGGGTATTAATCGGACGACTTTATATAATAAGATAAAAGAATACGGCATAAGTCAATCGTAAATTTAACGAGAGAAACATGAAAAAAAAGATTTTATTGGTAGATGATGAAGAAACGTTGCGCTGGGCTTTGCACGAAGCCTTATCGGAAGAAGGTTTCGATATAGAGAACACAAACGATAGTGTCAAGGCTTTGGCGTTTACGAGAAAGACTAAATACGACCTGGTGATTAGTGATTTGAAGATGCCGATAATGGGCGGACTGCAATTGATTTCCGAGATAAAAAAACAGAACCCGGATACCAAGGCTATTATCATCACTGCTTATGGTTCTATAGAAGCTGTTATTGAAGCTATGCATCTCGGCGTGATGGACTTTATAACAAAACCATTTAAAATCGAGCATATTAAGAGTGTTATTTATAGAGTTCTAAATGATTCGGCGATCTTAAACCTTAATAACAATATTAGCTGTACAAAGAGCACTGAAACTGAAAATGAAGGATTGAAGAAGGAATATAACGATCTTTGCAGCCAAACGGATGCATTTTTTGTCACAAAGGATACGACAGTAACTGCATGCAATACTTTTTATGATGTCATCGGTATTGGGAAGTTAAATGCATTTGTTTTTGGGAGTATTTCCCGTGAAGTGGATGTAAAAAATTTGGACGTTATAGTCAAAACAATCTTTCGTTATTTGTTGAAAACGGATAAGTCCCCTGCTTCTTTACTAAAAGAGATTAATCAATATCTTTGTAAAAATATTCTAAAACGATTTCCCGTAACGTTATTTTGTGCTGTTTTAGATGGGCAAAGGCAAACACTTTGTTATTCAATTCATGGGGAAGAACTAACGTGTTTTATAAGCCTGTCCGGCAAGGAAGTAAAGATGTTGGAATCTTCTCCATTTCCACTAAATATGTTCCCTGGAATGGCAATCACGGAAAGCAATGCATCTTTTGTTTTAGGTAGCAAATTAGTTTTGATACATAACAGTTCATTGTTAAAAGGTTTGAAAAATGGAACAATTACGGCAGATAGATTCAAAGATGCAATATCTGACGGAAGTGCGACAAATTGCGAAGATATGGCAAAGGGTATAAAACTTCAAATAGAGGGGCTCGACGAATCAATTGCTGAGGAAAAAGATTGTGCAGTAATGGTTTCGGGCAGTGAGTTTCAGGCGCAAACATCTGCGTCGTGGGATGAGATCATGTCTGTTCCAATACCCATTAGTAATTACGGGGAAATATTGGAACAATTTGATAAAAAGTTATTGCCTCTTGTGGGAGATAATCATAAGAGACAGGAAGTTGTTACTTGTGTCAACGAAGCGGTCTTGAATGCAGTATCTTTCGCATATCATGAAGATGAAAAGGGGGCCGTATTTTTGAAATTTTCGATGTTAGGGGACGAGGTTATTATAGAGGTTTCTGACCGTGGTTGCGGGTTTGATGTGCAAGCTTATACAGAACCGGATATTACGTTGTATAAAGACTTAACAAAAAAAAGCGGCAGGGGGATGTTCATAATGAAGCAATTAATGGATAGGGTGATGATACAATCCTCCAAAGAGATGGGGACTACGGTACATATGGCAAAGCGGGTTGGCTGTAATGAAAATTGAAAAACGAGAAAAAGAGAAGGCTACGATATTGTTAATTAGAGGGGATTTGGTTTACGAGGGAATAGATGAACTCGAAACTCAATTTAAGATATCATGCGACAATACCCGTCATGTCATACTGGATCTTGCGCATACAAGATACCTCTCCGCTAAGGCATTAGGGATAATGGCATTTTATGTAAAACACCTTAGAGACAAACAAAAAGAGTTAAAGTTAATTAACGTTAATGAAAATATAAAAAAGTTGCTTGCCATTACAGGTTTATTCAAACTTATCGAGGTATTTGAGAATGAGGACGTCGCTTTAGCCAGCCTGGGACCTCAGGTTGGGAAGCTGGAGAGAATGCTTTTATGGTCGAAAGAAAATTTAACTTAAGAATACACTTAATGAGGTAAATACAAACATGTCTGATTTGATAACACAGGATCAAACACAGGCCGCAACAGAAACGCCTAAACAACCTGCAGAGCCATTGCTTGATGTTCATAAGGAAGAAAAGAAGAAGAAATTCTCAATGCCAATAGGGAATATTTCCAGGATTTTTTTATTCGTTCGGCAACAGGGGGTTTCGATAGCCATGAACCTCGTAATCCTGGTGGTGGTCTGTCTTTTATTTTTTCTCCAAATGGATCGAGGCAAGGGTGGGAATAAGATTGTGGGACGTATTGACGAAGAAAAGGTAATTGAGAACCTTAAAAAAAACTTGGATTTAGATAAAGATACAAATAAAACTGCGGGGCAAAAGAAGACAAAGGAAAATAACCTTGTAAAACAAGAAAAAGAAATGACAGGTTCAAAGAACGAATCTCGCAGTATAAAAGTGGACAATTCAAAATACGTAATCGAAGCAAATAGATTATACGAACAGGGAGACTATAGAGGCGCAGCAGCTTCTTATGAAAAGGGGTTGGATAAATCAATGCCCTTTTTAAATGAGGATTTTGTAATGTACCGCCTGGGAGATTGTTATTTAATGTCCGAAAGATATGAAGAAGCAGCGAAAGTGTTTCAGACATTAAATAATGATTTTATTAACAGTCCATATCATTTTAAAAGCCGGCTGAAAGTAGGGGAATGTTACGCTGGAATGGGCGAATTTGAGAAAGCAAGAAAAACGCTTTATACGGTTGTTGCACAAGAAGGAAAATGCAGTTCCAATGACGACAAGTCGATCGTTGTAGACGCTTATTTTAAGATAGCAGATTATTATATGAAGGAAGCACAGCGGCTTCGTAAAGCCGCTGTTGTAGGAACTAGCACCTCTATCCGATCATTAGCTTCAAAATAAGTTGATTAAATTTAAAATTGCCTGAATAAGAAAATGAATAGAAAGTTACTTGTTAAATTCTGTATGGTTTTATGTGGATTTATAGGGATAGTCACTATCTCCATCGTGGAAGTCACCCCATTACATGGGGAGGAAACGCCGGATAGTTCAGGTAGTATGAACGAAAAACTGAATATAGAGAAACGCAATTTGGAGAAGCTCCAGACGCAATTACAGATATTAGAGACACAAGATGATGAGGAAGAACAGATTCAGAAAATTGAGCCTCAAAATGTTGAAAAAGACAATAGTAAGCAATTAAACAAGGCTCCGATTGTAATCAATCCAAATGAAAATATTGTGTTGACGAAAGAAATAGGTGAATATGGTGTGCCCGTGTATTCGATTGATGCAACCCAGGTAAAGATAACGGATATATTACAAGCATTATCCGCTAGTTTTGGTAAGAGTATTATTGTGGATGAAGACGTTGATTCTGCCTACTTATCTTCTTACGTTAATATTTCAATTCAAAAAAGTCCTTTACAGGATATATTAGAGGTGGTTCTTGGGATACGCGGGTTAGAATTCATTCAGAATGAGGATTCCATATATGTTATTACCTTGTCGAAGCTCAACGAGGATACGGCATTTGAATATTATCGGGACAAAGGTGTTCAGCTTTATCAAAAGGCACAATTAAAATATCCGAATGATCGCAGGGTTGCAAAGGCATATTTGGAGTTGGGAAATTATTATTATGATCTCGGTTTTAATTTTCTCGCATTGCAGGAATATAAAATCGTATTGGGAAAATATAAAGAACCTCAGTTGATAAAAGAAGCATTGTTCAAAACAGGCCGGTGCTATGACAGCCTAAATGACCATGAAAATGCCAGACGGGTCTATTTCCAATTTATGTATAGTTATCCAAAAGATCCATTAGTTGATGACGCACTTTTGTCAATAGGAGATTCTTTAGTTGCGCAAGGTCTTTACCATAAGGCAATAGATATCTATGAAAGGGTTATTAGCGAATATCCTAAGGAAGATACAGCTTGTAGAGCCCAATTCAATATGGCAAAAACCTATATAACAATGGGTAATTATAGAAACGCATTACAATCTCTTTTACAAGCAAGAGAGAAATACAATTCGGGTCAAATGAGATTGGAGATTGAATATCAAATTGGTAATTGCTTGTATTTATTGAATGAGTACCAGGATGCTGGCAGTGTTTTTGGGAATCTTCTGGTCAGCGAACAGGGTGGTGATGGAGAACTTTTAGAAAATGCCAGTTTCATGCTAGGCGATTGTTTTTACAAACAAGATAATTACCTGGCTGCGTTTCAAATATTCAGGAAAACAACAGACACCTATCCTAAGAACAATAAGGTTCCTTATGGAATTTACTTTCTGGGGAAAAGTTTAAGTGCTATGAATATGTCAGATTCGGCAATACAGACATTCCGCGATGGAATGCAGGCATACCCGGATAGTGATTATGCCAGTAAAATGGCATTGGATATTGGGAATTGTTATTTTGACAGAGGTGATTATAATTTGGCATACCATGCTTTTGATAACTTTGTAAAGCAATACCCCGACAGTGAACTGGCGGCCGAAGGTATGATAGGTATGGCTGATGCGCTCTTTAATGACAAAAAGTATGATGAGGCAATAAATAGTTATCTTGATTTATTAAAAACCAGTAATGAAGAGAAAATAAGGCAATACGCATTTAAACGTATCGGCGATTGTTATAAATCCATGGGGAAGTTAGAGCAGGCAATAAAGGCATATCTCGTAGGTTTGGACAAAGACGAAGTTGCCCCTAAACCGATGTTGCATACAGATACCCCTTTGGACGAGACAACCAGTAATACACAACCTTTGTAAAAAGATTAAAAGTAACCTGCCTAAAAATAATACACACCCATTAAAATCTTTATCCGTAATCTGCGAAATATGCGGTTTTAAACGTTTTTTATTGGTCGGAGGCTTGCCTCGCTAGATATCCATTCCAAGTGGTTACTCCTTTTCCTTTGTTCTAATTTTCAACTGACAATACCATGTGATGTTGATAATTTTATTGTTTATGCACGTCCTGATTAATTATTTTACACGAAACATGCCGTTCAGAAGGTTATAAAGCATCTTTTCACATCTATTGTTGTTTTATTGCTAACCTGGTTGTTTTCCATAAGATAAGATTCGAATGTATACACTGGTCTCTTATACAGGAATCTAACCTCATATATCCTGCAATAGTGTGGCATTTTGTTTGCTCTACCTTACATTCGTAATGCGTGTATTAACATCATAAATTATTGTTAAGGTGTTTTATGATAATGAAAAAAGGACTGATATTTATTGGAATTGTTTTAGGGTGTATGTCTAGCCTTTTTGGCAACGACGAAAGTGTCTCTTCTGATAAAACAAATTGTTTGCCTGCAACAACACAAAAAGTAGAGGCAAGAATAAGCGGTGATATTGAAAGACCGTTGCTAAGACCTGTTGTACTAAAAAAAGAAGAGGCGGTTTCGGATTTGAACAATCAAAAAACGGAAGAATTGTCATCGGATTCAAAAAAAGAAGATGGTGTAGAAAACTTGTTGACACTTCTCAGGGCTGAAAGGGAGAAACTGCAGGAACTGGAAAATAAATATAACAAAATAGGAAACCATGGGCTTGTAGAACTGGATGGCGCTAAAAATAAAGATGCGGATATGAGTAAAACAACCGGATCGTTACCTGCTGCTCCGGAGAACGGTCTTCCACAATCTGGTGATATTCAGGCTAAAATCGGCACGCCAAAAGAAATATCCAATAGAGATGCAGCAAGAGACGCAAGTATAAGGGGAGGAAGTTCAACTGCAAGACTATACATAATGAAAAATAATAAAAAATCAGAGGTGGGTACAAATAATACTATAAATCAGCGGTTGGAGATGATAATTAAGAATGTGAGTCAACTGGATGTCGCAGAGTGTTATTATAAGCTATGTGAGTATGATAATGCACTCCAGATGTATAAATTATTTACTCCAAACAACACCTCCTCGGATCAATATATTTGGGCTCAATACCAGGTTGCAAACTGCTATAGAAATATGAAAAAGTACGACAGCGCTCTCAGCGAATATCAACGGTTTGTCAACCAGTTTCCCGATAGCGATTTGACAGACCAGGCAAAATGGTATATGGAAGATATTGGTTGGTGGAAAGCCTGGTCCGAAAAGAATACTTTAGCCAGCAATCAATTACTTACGGCATCGAACAACTATATATCCAGGTAAATAAAAAAACGGGATGAAATGATGGAAAACGCTACGATAACGGAATTCAAAAAGAATTGGGGGACAGAGCTTGCCTCTGCCTTCCATCTGTTTAACGAGTATACGTTGCGGCTTGAAGAATCTTATAATCACCTTCAAAACAGGGTTAAAGAAATTGATAAGGAAATGGCATACAAAAATGCCTGTTTGAAGGACAAGGTACAGGAGTTGGATAGCCTTACAAAATATTCGAATAACCTTTTGGGCAGTATTCACAGCGGTGTTATAGCCGTGAATTTGAAAGGCGAAATATCCACCATTAATAAGGCAGCAGAAAAAATATTAGGATTGGACGCTTTGTTTGTAATGGGAAAGAAGGTCGAAACCATTTTTAAGAATAGCGACGGCAGTACGCCGTTATTGTTGCTGGCGCTTGAAAAAAGAAAAAATTGTATTGATGTCGAGCGAAAGATAGAAACGGTCCGAGGGGTGTTAAAATGGATAGAAAGCAGTGTGTCTTTAATCAGAGATGCCAATGAAAATATAATAGGAGCGGTAGAGGTATTCAGAGACTTGTCTGAAATCAGAGAATTGGAGATGCGTCTTAGAAATGCGGATAAATTAGCCGCCATTGGCGCTATGGCAGCGTGTATTGCCCATGAAATTCGTAATCCTTTGAATGGGATCGAAGGGTTTTCTGCACTGCTTGCGCGTGACTTCGAAGATTCAGATCCAAGAAAGAAGATGGTAAAGAATATTATACAAGGCACAAAAAATTTAAATAAGACTGTGACTGAACTACTGGTATTTGCCCGGCCTCTCAAATTGAAGTTAAGGGATAATAGTATTTCAGAGATATTAGAGAAAACCCTTTTCTTTGTGGCTGAGGATATAAAACAGAAAGGTATTAACAATATTCGCATTCGAAAAGAATATATTTTGGATAAAGATATTGTAAGATGCGATCCCGAGAAATTACAACAGGCTTTTTTAAACCTGTGCTTAAATGCGTCTCAGTCCATGACGTGCGGGGGAGATTTAACCGTGTTTACTCGCACACTTGGAGACGATTACAGTAGTGAAGATATACAAGTCGGAATAAAGGACACGGGGGTTGGCATCAAAAAGGAGCTTGTTAATAAAATCTTTGATCCATTCTTTACGACAAAACAAGAAGGCTCCGGTTTGGGATTGGCAATCGTGAACAAGATCATTGAGGCGCATAACGGCAAAATATTTGTAGAGAGTGTGGAAGGCAGTGGCACCACTTTTTATGTTAACTTGCCGAAAAATAATATTTACGATACGGATTCTTTTGGCGATGTGTATTCCCAAAGCGAGGCGCTGATACCGCAGTTTTTATAATTGTGCATATTCAATTGTACAGGAATTTCCATTTTCTGCATGTGGTTTTGGCGTGGTATGAAGCGTAAAATCCCCCTTAGAAAAGGGGGCAAGGGGGTTGTAAAATAACTCAGGGAAAAACACAACTCCCTGAATCCCCCTTTGGTAAGGGGGACTAAATTAAAATTCTACAATTCATCAGGGGAATAAAATGAGTGTTGAAAAGATAATGGTGGTAGACGACGACTCCTTAGGGCGGGAATATCTTTATGAAACACTAATGAGGGGTGGATATGAAGTTGCGTCTGTAAATAATGGACAGCAGGCGCTGGCCAGGATAGGTAAAGAAGCTTATGATGTGATATTTCTTGATATGAAAATGCCGGGGATGTGCGGCATGGAGGTGCTGGACAAGGTAAAAGGCATTTCTCCTGAAACGGTCGTAATCCTTATGACAGCTCATGGAACGATAGAGACTGCGGTGGAGGCAATGAAAAAAGGGGCGTATGACTATATTATAAAACCATTTTCTCCGGAACAGATAGAGCTCCTGATATCAAGGGTAAATGAACGGCAAAAGTTAATTACGGAGAACAAGTATTGGAGAACTAATTCAAATATTGATGAAAAATTAAATCCTGTGTTTAGCCGCAATTCCAAGATGTCCCTTATATATGAGCAGATCAGGAAGATTGCCCAGAGTAAGGCAAGTGTTTTGATTCAGGGAGAAAGCGGCACGGGGAAGGAACTCATTGCTCGCGCTATACACTTTCATAGTCCCAGGAGCGGCAACCCTTTTATTCGTGTTAATTGTGCAGCTTTGGCTGAAACTCTTTTAGAAAGCGAACTGTTCGGGCACGAAAGGGGGGCATACACCGGAGCCATTTCGAAACATACAGGGCGTTTCGAACTGGCGAACGAGGGTACTCTGCTGCTTGATGAGATCAGTGAAATATCCCCTAATATACAAGCCAAATTGCTAAGGGTTCTTGAAGAAGAGGAGATTGAGCGGGTAGGAGGAGAAAAGACGATAAAAATTGACGTAAGGATTGTGGCAACGACAAACAGGAATCTTATTAATGAAATACAAAAAGGCACATTTCGTGAAGACCTTTTTTATCGCCTGAATGTCGTGCCAATTTATTTACCGCCTCTGAGAGAAAGACGGGAGGACATTGCGCTGCTTGTGGATTATTATCTCAGAAAATACAGCCTTGAAAATAATGCCGTTGTGAAATCCATAAATAAAGAGGCTATGGATTACTTGTGTCAGTATAACTGGCCGGGAAATATAAGAGAATTAAAAAATATCATGCAAAGGGCAGTGGTCATGGGATCGCATGAGGTGCTGCAATTAGAGCAATTTAACTGCCTTTTTAATCATCGTGATGTTGAGCGACCAGGAAAAACATTGAACGGAGGAAATGCTATTGAGGATGTGGAAAGGGACTTAATTTACAGCACACTGGAAAAAACGGGCGGAAATAAAACCAAGGCTGCAGAATTGCTTAAAATTACCACAAGAACGTTAAGGAATAAACTTCATAAATACGATGCAGAATCAAAACCTATTCTTGAAAGGGAAACTGTTTCCTGCGCGGAATGAATATTTTACCTGGCAGTGAAACGCAATTGTTTCGCAAACGGTGGAAATAAGCCGTATTTGCGACACTTAGGTAAGATAATCGCAGATGTGGCGATTATATAGTACATGGCATTTATTTTGCTTTGTTTTAGTTTGTAAGGAGAAAATCATGAATATTGGTATAGATAAAAGCGCTACTTTGTTAGAAAAGATGCTGGACGTTTCATCGGTAAAACACAAAGTTATTGCAAATAATATTGCCAATGTAAATACCCCGGGTTATAAGAAGATGGATGTGAGTTTTGCGGAGCAGCTTGAAAAGGCCCTCAATGAAGCCTCCACGAATAAATTCGACGCTTTGCAACCCAAGATTGTAATTTCGAAAGAGGATACAAGTGAAGCCGTGCGAAATGACGGTAACAATGTGGATATGGATAAAGAGGTCTCTGCTTTGGTTAAAAATACGCTTTCTTACAGCATTTATACGCAATTACTGGCAAAAAAGTATGAAGGGATAAAGTCGGCGATAGAGGGTTCCAGAGTTTAAAGGAGCGATATTATGGGAATAGATAATATGTTTTCAGTATTCGATATTAGTGGTTCCGGGCTTTCTGCCGAGCGTGTACGTATGAATGTAATTGCCAATAATATTGCTAACGCAAATGCCACGGAGACGCCGGAAGGCGGTCCGTACCGTAGAGAACAAGTTGAGTTTTCATCGTTACTCAGTAAAGCGATGAAAACCGGTGATATCAAAGGCGCTGAGAGACTGGGCGGTGTTAAGGTTCAACAAATTACAAAAAGCACAGAACCTTTCAATAAAGTATACATTCCAGGCCACCCCAAAGCAGATGCAAAGGGTTTTGTGAACATGCCGAATGTGAGTGTTATGATGGAGATGGTAGATCTTGTAACGGCATCAAGGGCATATGAAGCGAACCTTGCGGTAATAAATTCGTCAAAGGATATGAATAACAAAGCGCTGACAATTATTGGAAAATGATAGGAGCGTAATCTATGGCTATTTCACCTATTAATAGCAACGGGAATATTCCGGTAAACAATGAGCTTATTAATTCTGTCGGGGGAGAGGAACAAAATTCCTCATTTAAAAATACGTTAGGCGGTTTTATCAATGAAATCAACGATCTTCAAACAAAAGCCAATGCAAGTATTGAAAATTTCGCGACAGGAAAGGTTGAAAACGTTCATGAAGTGATGATTGCTATGGCAAAGGCAGAGGTCAGTTTTAAATTTATGATGGAGGCACGAAATAAACTCGTTGAAACTTACAAAGAAGTAATGCGCATGCAGATGTAGTGTTTTAAAACTCGGTTACAAACGTTAAATAGGACATTCCTGCCTGACAGAACCCCACAGGTTTACAAACTTCCTTTAAACCGGATAAGTTCCATTTCTTACCCAGAAGTTGTATTTGCAGATTCTTTTCGTGCAAAGAACGTTTGCCGTTTCATCCAATCGTTCATAGTGGAATTACTTTTTACGAGGATTCCAATGTCGAATATCGAACAAGGAATTTCGAATTACGAGGGTTTCTTGTCCTTCGATATTCGTTATTCAATGCACGGTTAAGTTGATCCGCCATCTTAAGGTAGTACTAATGGAAGTATCATCATCGCGACACTTTCGGCCCGGCGTTATGGTACAGTCGTTAAAAAAATATACAGTGAATAGTATTATTATCGGAATTGTCAACTTCTGTATGCATGGAACTTCAATTCCGAATAGCGATATCAATTACCATTAATTTGTAATATTTATGCCCGTAAAGCGTTAAGACTAATTTTAACCGAATAGCTTGATATTCTTTCTTGGTACTAAAATTGCGACATCCTATTAAAAGAAAGCTAAACATTGTTAATCATTTAAAATGGAGATAAGAAAGAATGAACCTTGATTTGAAGAACGTGACGGGGCAGATCGGCAATATCTGGAAAGGAATCAGCTTTTCACACAAGTTTATTATGATCATGATGACAATGGGGTTTATTGGCGGGATCATAGGAGTGACGCAGTGGGCGAGGAAGCCTGATTTTACGCTCCTGTATGGAGAACTGGGGCCGAAAGAAAGCGGTGAAATTGTCGATTTGCTTAAGGAAGAAAATGTTCCTTTTCAAATCCGGGGGAATGGGTCTGCGATAGCAGTCCCCAGTGAAAAAGTACATGAAATGAGGCTCAAACTTGCAGGTAAAGGATTGCCAAGGGAGGAATCAGGGTATGAGTTGCTGGACAAGGTTGGCTTTGGAACATCGGATTTTGTACAGCGGGTAAATTATCGCAGAGCGATTCAGGGAGAACTTGCAAAAACAATCAGACATTTAGACTATGTAGAATGGGCGCAGGTGCATCTTGCATTGCCCGAGGGTTCACTGTTTGTCGAGGACGAAAAACCACCGACGGCTTCTGTCATTTTAAAACTGAAAAGCCGGAGTGGCGGCGTATTAAGGCCTGAGCAGGTTGCCAGTATCGTTCATCTGGTAAGTGCAGGCGTTGAGGGGCTTACACCTGAGAATGTTACCATTACCGATACCCGCGGGAATCTGCTTTCTAAAAAGGAATTGCCATCATCGATGATAGGCACGAGTAACGATCAGTTAGAGGTAAAGAAAAAGCTTGAGGATTATTTTGTGGCGAAGGCCCAGGACTTGCTCGATAAAATAGTCGGTGCCGGCAAATCGGTTGTGCGTGTGAGCGCCGATTTGGATTTTAAACACGTGGACGAAAAACTCGTTGAATTTGATCCGGAACGTAGAGTCCCCAAAGTTCAAACGGTAACAACGAGAGTATCCGGCGGTGCGCCATTTTCCGGAGGTGGTGTGCCTGGAATGCAGGCCAATCTTATGTCACAATCGGGAATTGTCCAGTCTGTAGGGTCTTCAGAAGAGGAAGAAACGGCGCAAACTCAGTACGAGTTGAGTAAGACGGAACGGGTTATTGCTGATCACGGTGCAAGTTTAAAGAGATTGTCCGTAGCGGTGCTCGTTGACGGGATGTATGAAGAGCAGAAGTCTGAGGATGGAAAGACTCAGAAAGTTTACACTCCAAGAAATAAAGATGACATAACACGAATTGCAGCGCTTGTAAAACAGGCGCTTGGTATTGACGAATCAACCAATCGTAATGACAGTTTTGAAATACAAAACGTGCAATTTTACGAACCATCTTATGAACAAGAAGACGCATCCCTGAAAAAGGAGCAGCAAAAAGAATTTATGTTGAAGATGGCAAAGAACGGGTCGCTTGCAATTACAGTATTGGTTTTCCTCATGTTTGTTATGAGGAGTATGAAGAAACTGAAGAAGGCCAAAATGGTAAATGAACAGGCTCAAAATACACAAGGACAAACACCATATACGAATATGACGGTAGTAGACGAGGCGGAAGAAGAAGAGAAAGCCGATGACGAAAAACAGTTAAGACTGCGTGAGCAAGTTGTTAAAAATATTAGGAAAGATCCAAGCGTAACCGCAACCTCATTAAAGAAATGGATTACCGCCGATCTGAGGGCTGTAAATAAATGAATACGGAAAAAAAATTAACAGGAATACAGAAAGTAGCGATCATCTTGTCAACCCTTGACGCTGATACCGCTGCAAATGTGATCAAGGAATTTGATGATGAGCAAATTGCGGCGATATCCGGAGAGATGACGAAGTTTGACCGCATTGACAAAGGACTTGTAGAAACTGTACTCAATGATTTATCCAAAGAATTAAAATTTAATAATAAAGCCGTAAAATACGATAACAATTCATTCAAAAAACTTCTTGCAAAAGCTGTCGGTGCGCAAAAAAGTGAAGAAATTCTGACGAGTGTTGAGGAGGGAACTCTGTTTCCAGCTCCTTTTTATCCTCTTAGGGAGTCTAGTGAGGAGGAATTGCTACGTATCCTCGTAGGTGAACATCCTCAAACGATCGCTCTTGTGTTATCGTATATTGATCCCCAGCGTGCGGCAAAGGTATTGGTTCAATTTCCGGCGGAATTACAGGCGGACATCATTATGAGAATATCTACGATGGAACCACCGCCTTTAAAATTATTATATCAGGTAAATGAAGTTGTTGCGTCAAAGGTAAAAAATGAGGACCGGCGTCAGAAAACATCGGCAAAGAAAAAGTATAAACTTGTTTCTGAGATTATTAGTGGTATGGAAGGTCCGGCTGATAAGAATGTGATTGATCTGATAAGCCACAAGAATCCGGAATTAGCAGACGAGATTAAGAAATTATTGTTTACATTTGAAGATGTTATTTATGTTCAGGACGATGCATTTAGAAAAGTTCTTACGGAGGTTGACAACGGTGTGATTGCATTGGCGTTAAAAACAGCAAATGAAGAAATTGAGAAGAAGTTCTTTAGCAACATGTCTAAACGTGTTGGAGATGCTGTAAAAGAAGAGCGTGAGCTATTAGGTCCGAGACTTTTGTCTGAAGTGGAAGCGGCGCAGCAACAAATTGTTGAGGCTATAAAACGACTCGAAGCAAAAGGGGAGTCTATTGTGAAAAAGAAGGGTGGAAAAGGGAGCGTTGATAAATTCGTATGAAAAACAAGAAAGTGTATGCATCGCCGGATGTAAAAGGTATTTATGTATTACAATCGATAAGATACCAGAGTAAGTCTCATACGGATGAGAAGACAGCAGAATGGGAAGCAAAGAAAAAAAATGGTGAAGATGAAAGATTGAGGGTTCTTGAACTGGCGAAAGATGAGGCATACAAAAAGGGAAGGCTGGATGCTGAACAGGACTTTAAAAATGAAATGGAAAAAATAAAAAACGAATACGCATCGTTAATGGCTTTGTTTCAGAATGCGGTTAATCAGCTGATAGATAAGCGAGAAAAAATATGGCAAGAAAGTGAACCTGAAATTCTAAAACTTATTTTGACTATCTCAAGCAAGATAGTAGGGGAAGAAATTAGTAACAATGGTAAAGACGTTATAAAATACGTGGTCAATGAGGCCCTTTCCCATGTAAATGGGAAGAAGATCGTTGCCGTACGCCTTTCACCCGACGATGCAAAGAAAATAAATTTGTCGGAAGAGATGAAATCGGTAGATCAGAATGTAAAGATATTGGAAGACGGTGCGATTACTTCTGGCGGATGTATAATAGAGACGGATTTTGGGAATGTAGATTGTCAGATAGAGACCCGTTGGGAAGAAATCAAAAAAGCCCTGGCAGGAAATAAAAATGAGTCAACTGTGCATTGATTTCAAACAGTATCAGGAAAAGGTATCAGCCGTAGTTCCAATCAGATTTACTGGCAAGGTGGCTCATGTTGCTGGTCTTGTGATTGAATCAAACGGCCCGTCCGTTCCGATGGGAGATTTGTGTCATATTCAATTAAATAATGGACATGCGCCAGTGCCCGCCGAAGTGGTGGGATTTAAGGGGAAAAAAATCCTCCTGATGCCTATTGGTGAGCTTGATAGAATCAGTCCGGGAAGCAAGGTCGTTGCATCAGGGGAGCCTTTAACGATAGGAGTCGGTATGGAGCTCATGGGCCGGGTTATTGGAGGTCTGGGTGAGCCAATAGACGGGAAGGGGCCGATAAAAGCCGAAGGGTATCGTTCGATATACAATTCTCCGCCAGACCCTTTAAAAAGGGACCGAATAAAGGAACCTATAAGAACGGGACTCAGGGTAATAGATGGGTTATTTACCTGCGGTAAAGGACAACGATTGGGTAT
The DNA here is from genome assembly GCA_016188675.1 of Planctomycetota bacterium. GTDB lineage: Bacteria > Planctomycetota > Brocadiia > Brocadiales > Brocadiaceae > Wunengus. Next base: position 38,983 of record JACPHJ010000104.1, on the reverse strand, counting down.
ATTTGCAGGTAGCGGTGTGGGAAAAAGCACATTAATGGGAATGATTGCAAGAAATTCAGAAGCTGAAGTAAACGTGATAGCCCTTATTGGTGAACGAGGGAGGGAGGTGCGTGAATTTATCGAGAAGGGTTTAAGTGAAGAGGCGTTAAGAAAATCTGTGGTCGTTTCTGTTACCTCTGATAAACCAGCCATATTGAGGGTAAAAGGAGCATATATAGCTTCTGCCATTGCAGAATACTTTAGAGATCGGGGGATGCAGGTACTGTTAATGATGGACTCTGTAACACGATTTGCCAATGCACAGAGAGAAATTGGTCTGGCGATAGGAGAACCTCCCACATCAAAGGGTTATACACCGTCCGTATTTGCCTTATTGCCAAAACTTTTGGAAAGGGCTGGTACCTGTTCAAAAGGGAGTATTACAGGTCTCTACACAGTGTTAGTGGACGGTGACGATATGAACGAACCAATTGCAGATGCAGTCAGAGGCATCCTTGATGGTCATATTGTATTATCGAGGGCTTTGGCCAATCAGAACCATTATCCCGCAATTGACGTTTTGGAAAGTATTAGCAGAAGTATGGATGACATTGTTACCCCGGAACACAGAAAAGCAGCACATAGGTTGAAAACGGTGTATGCGACTTACAAAGAATCTGAGGATATGATTAATATAGGGGCTTATACGAAGGGAAGTAACCAGAAAATTGATTTTGCCGTCTCTATGAACGAGCAGATAAAAGATTACCTCAAACAAGATGTGATGGAAGACGGTGTTTTTGACGAAACGGTTGGAAGGCTTTTAAATATGCTTAAAAATAAGTAAAGGAACTATAACGATAATATCATGAGATTCCATTTTAAATTTCAGAAATTACTGGAAATTGAAAAATGTAAAGAAGAAAAACTCGTTAAAGAATTAAAGATTTTACAAAGACAATTGCATGATGAGGAGAAATTACTTGTATTTTTGCAATCTGTTTTAACGGTGCAACAATCAGAGATGGGAAAAGAGTTGTGCAAACAGTCTGAGGCAAAGTTGTTTGTATTATTTGAGTCGTACTTTTCGAAGCTGAACAGTGATATTTCTATACAAAGGGCTAAAGCAGAAGATACTTCTCAAAAGGTAGGATGCGCACGGGAAAACCTATTGCATGTTTTTAAAAAGAGAAAGGTGCTTGAAAAGCTGCGTGAACGTTATGAAAAAGAGTATAAAGAGCACATATTAAAGATGGAAAATAAACATTTCGACGAGATTGCAATATCAAAGTTTTATTACAGGCATAAGAAAAAACAGATTCATTGATAGATTCCGGAGGATGTAATTATGAAGCTTCCTATAAACAAAAAAATGATGATGCTGCCGGGGATTGGAATTGTTGTTTTTGGAATTTCTGTAATGGGAATGCTTTTTATGAAAGGTTCCAAGACCCCGCCGGTAAGTCAAGCGACACAAGAGGAAGCACACGATGGAGAAGAAAATGACACTACAAGCGGAAATCAGAGCGGCACTGCTACGGTAAAGGTCGTAAAAAAGGATAAAGAAAAGAAAGAAAAATTAACGACAAAGCTGCCTTATGTGTATAAACAAAACGCAACAACAATATTTAAACCCCTTTCCTCTAATGAAATAGCTAAGATGCTTAAAGAGATAGAAACGGAAAAACATAAGTATGAGAGAAGAAATGAACTGTTAGATCTCAAAGAAAAGACAATCGAGTCGTTGCGCGCAGATATGGAGGCAGAAAGGAAGGAACTTGAGACTCTTAAACAGGAATTGAACAAAGCTCTTGATTCTGTGACCACACAAAAAGTAGCGTTGAAAAAGGAAACTATTCAACTTGATGAAGCGGAATCCAAGAATATCAAGAAATTAGCCACTGTTTACGGGGGTATGAAACCTGAAAAAGCTGCGATGATTATAAAAGAAATGGATGAGGAGACGGCCGTCAAATTATTGACAATGATGGATGGTAAAAGTTCAGGCAGGATTTTAGAATCATTCGAACCTAACCTCGCCGTCAAATTGAGCGAGAAGTTGAAATTATTGAGAAACGATTTCAAAAGCGTTAAAAAATAATTAAGATAAAATATAGAACTCCGTGAATTAAAATGTTAATATACTGACGAAGATTTTATTAAAATAACCGGAGGAGTTTTATATATTTTAAAGAATAAATAATATAGAGGCAAAAATTATGGCAGAAAAGGAAGAAGTAGCAACAAAAGAAGAAAACAAGGCTGCAGGGCAGCCGGCGGTGGAGAAGAAAAAAGGTAACAAGACGGTTATGATGATGGGGATTGTTATCTTAATTTCAGTAGGATGCGCGTTTATATTTGTTTCGAAAGTGTATCCTTCTTTAACAGGGAATGTACAGCCTGATGCAATAGGCCAGGAAAAAGAGGTGGTTGCAGAGGCAGAAGAGGCGCAAGCGGTAAAACAACCGGAAACGGAGAAAGAGCCTGCCTCGTCATCAAAAAAGAAAGAGGAAAAAGGAAAAGAGGGCCATGATGGCGCCGAGAAGGAAGAATCCCTGATAGTTCCTGTAGAGACGCTTATTGTGAATCTGAGCGGTTCTAACGGGAGGCGGTATCTTAAAGCGAAAATAAATCTCGAGGCAAAGGATGGGGAAATGAAGAAAGTTATAGAAACTAAATCTGTGCAAATAAAAGATCGATTGATTTCTATCCTTTCTTCAAAAACATTGGAAGATATTGATGGATTGGAAGGGCAAGAAAACCTGAGAAAAGAAATAAAAGATGCTGTGGACGTTGTGTTAAAGGTAGAAGGCGTATTACAGGTGTATTTTACAGAATTTGTTGTTCAATAACTGACGGGATTAAGGGTAAATCGGGATGTCAAATTCTATACTAAATAATGAAGAGGTGGAAGCGTTACTCTCTGCAATAGAGGGTGGACAGGTATTAGTAGGGCAAAAAATTGAACCAAAAAGGGAAAAAAAGGTTCAACACTATGATTTTAGACGCCCCGACAGATTCCCCAGAGAACAAAAACGCCGGTTGCAAAAGATTAGTGAGGAGGTTGCCAAATCAGTAGGAGTTACGCTTTCACGATATTTAAGAACCTCGGTAGTTGTCGAGCTTATTGCGATTGAGGAATTTAGTTATGAAGTATTTATAAATTCCTTTACGGATGTTATATGCGCAAATGTTGTGAATTTAAAACCTCTCAGCGGGTTGGGGTGTTTGACTATCGATGTGGGCTTTTGCCTTGCTATTGTTGATAGAGGATTGGGAGGTCCCGGGAAAATACCACAAAAGGTAAGGCCACTTACTATGATTGAAGAGTCTGTGGTAGGTGTTGTATTATCAAATATTATGGAAGATATAAAGATGTGCTGGTCGAAGTTGGCAAAGCTGGAATGGAGTTTAGAGAAAATGGAGATGGATATAAAGTCATTGCAGCTAGTACCCATTACAGAGCTTATGATATCGATCAATTTTGCGATAAGCGGGGATCTTGGCAACGGGACGATCATTTTATGTATGCCGGTTGCAAGCCTGGAAATGCTAATGATAAAAGCAAAATTGGAGAAGGTCGACAGACAAAAGGAAATTGCCATTATTGAGAACGTTATCAACGAAGTCGAATTAAACGCTACCGTAGTTTTTGGGTCGACCCAATTGTCGCTTAATGAACTTATGAACCTCAGGGCCGGAGACGTGGTAAAACTCGATAATAAAATTACCGAAGATTTATGCTTAACGATTGCAGGAAAAACAAAACATTATGGTAAGCCAGGTGTGGTTGGCAAAAAGGTAGCATTTCAGGTATCTTAAGCCGGTTTGCAAGTGGCGTGGATAATTTCAACGAATAAATTTTTGAATTTGTTATTGAGAGGTAAAATATGGAACAGATTAAGGAAAACGTTTTGAGTGAGATTGCTGACACACAATCTCAAATACAATCAGTCCAATTTAGTCCGCTGACCCCAGTGGGTGCCGATGGGATAAAAGGCGAAGGCAATCGTAATTTAGACCTAATTCTTGATATTTCAGTGCCTGTAACGGTAGAGCTGGGGCATACAAATATGCTTATAAAAGATATCCTAGCCTTATCACAGGGCTCTATAGTGGAATTAGACAAGATAGCTGGAACACCTGTCGATCTGCTCGTTCGGGGGAAACTGTTAGCACAGGGGGAAGTTGTGGTTGTTGATGAAAATTTTGGAGTGAAAATTACAAATATATGCGGTTCAGAAGAAGTGGTTAGAAACCTTGGGTAATATGTTTATTCAAAAGCCCCACTAAGAACAATGAGACCATGTTAGTAGCTTTGGTGTTTTAGTATACACCGGGGCGCTTACATAAGAACTTCCATTTAACCATCCTCGTATAGTCCTGTCCCTTCAAAGAAACTTGAGGGAAGTGCAATTTATCATTATGTGGTGACTCTCCATTGAAGCATAGTATTTTACAATCCTTTTGTGATCTGTAACTTATGGGAGTCGTTTAAAATTTCCACAAAAAGTACAAAAAGCCCACGATAAAAAACCTTCCTGAATCCCTTCAAAATCAAGAAATTCAGATAATTTATCCACAGTTAAATAATAGTCGAAATAGTGCAATTGTATATATCATAAGTGCATATACTTATCTCCTGAATGGATACAAATAACATTATCTTATAATAAGAAGGAGTGACGAGGCATATTATTTGCGCAAAGTTAAAAAAGTTTTTGGGAGAAAATGAGATGAAAAATAAGTGCCTGATAGTGTTTCTGCTTTTAATGCTATTTGTCTGTAGCAATGCTTATTGCGATATTACATCAACGCAAAAGACTGATAAGCCAGGTAGCGCTGCAACGGAATTCGATGGTGTAGGAGTTGTTTCACCTTTTAATTTCTCGAAGATTACTAAGGTGCTGGAATCAACAGGGCTTGTAATTCTAATCATAGTTGTTACTGTATTTTTCATACGCAGGAAATTAGGCATTAAAACGGGCATGAATAGAAGAAGGCGACACGTCCACATCGTTGATACGGCATCTTTGGGTTCAAAGAGGCATATTCATTTAATTAAAATACCAGGGAAATTGCTGCTGGTGGGCGCTACTAATGAACGGATTCAATCTCTTGCAGAAATAACAGAAAAAGAGATTGTAGAATCAATCGATACGGAATCCCAGGGGAGTGAGTTTATGAAGTTCTTTAAACGTACCTATACAGAACGAACATGATTTTTCATTGTAACGCAAGGATAATAATATGAGAAAAGGGTTATTGATTTTGGCTGTTTGTGGAATAGCGATAACGTTTGGCTGTATGGGTATTGCTGCGGCTGCCGGTGAATCGGCAAGTCCGCTGAACCTGACGATGAGTATCAATAATATGGGTGCTTTCCTTTGTGCGAAAGGCATTATCGTTTCAAACGCTTCCGCCCAATCAGATACTCATTGGTATTTCACTCTTTCTGACATTTTTCGTGATGGCGCCCGTATGGAAGCAGGTCAATTCTGAAGCGCTCCAACCGTACTTAAAGGAAGAGATCACACAGAATGAGGCGTTAACGAGAGGAATAGTGCCATTCCAGAAATTTATGCTAAAACAGACCCGCGAAAAAGACATTGCCTTGTTTGCGAATATTGCAAAGATAGAGAGGCCGAAGTCCGCTAAAGATATTCCTATGCACATACTAATTCCAGCCTTTATCACAAGCGAACTTAAAACTTCATTTCAAATGGGTTTTCTCCTGTTTCTTCCATTTCTTGTTATTGATATGGTGGTAGCTTGTGTATTAACGGCTATGGGGATGTTCATGCTTCCTCCCGTTATGATTTCAATGCCGTTTAAATTAATTCTTTTTGTACTGGTAGATGGATGGCAATTAATTATTCAGTCTTTGATTACGAGTGTGGCGTGAAAAAGTATCGAAGGTCTTGCGCTTACTGAATATTCTTTACGGAAAAATTACTAAGGGGGTTGGCTATGACAACTGAGATAATTGCCACTATCGGCAAAGACTTATTACAAACAACGTTTTTCCTTATGGCGCCCATGCTGGTAGTTGCAATGGTAATTGGTCTGGTAATAGGTATATTTCAGACAATCTCAAGCATACATGAGCAAACAATTACTTTTTTGCCAAAGGTGTTTGGCGTCCTCGGTGTGTTTCTATTTTGTTTGCCGTGGATGCTGCGCATGATGACCTCCTATACCGTAAATTTATTGGGAAACCTGACAAGATACTGTCAATGAAAGTCATATGGAATACCTTACAAGTTTTGTAAATGACCTGCCGTTCTTCATGGTTGTGTTTTTTCGCATTGGTGGAATGCTTCTTTTTGCTCCCGTCTTCGGTAATGCTCACATCCCTATGCCTGTGCGAATTGCCATCGCTTTGATGTTTACATTCATTTTATACCCAAACATAAACAAAAATCAGTCCATGTTGCCTTCCGATATTATTTCATATGCCTTTATTGTTCTTAAAGAGATAGCGATTGGCGCCGTAGTTGGTTTTGCAGCTTCAATGATTTTTGCGGCCTTTAATATGGCGGGTCAATTAATAAGCAATCAAATGGGACTCGATACTGCAATGGTTGTCGATCCATCATCTCAGACGGGAGATGAAGAATCAATTATTTCAGTATTTTATAATATGATTGCTATTTTAATCTTTCTTTTAATTAACGGGCATCATTGGTTTATTAAATCAACTGCACAAAGTTTCGTAATGATTCCGCCCGGAAGTTTTAACTACACTACGGTAACACTTATGAAGGTGATTGCTATTTTTAAATCTCTTTTTTTAATGGGCATCAAGATATCTGCTCCCGCATTAGTGGTTTTGTTGTTGACAGTAGTAGTGTTAGGATTGATGACGAAGGTTGCACAAGAGATTAATGTGTTTGTAATTGCCTTTCCAATAAAAATATTTATAGGGTTTTTTATACTTATTGTGTCGGTTCCGTTTGTAATCAATGTAATGAAATCGTATATGTTTAATTTCGAAAAAAGCATGATATCCTTATTATCAGCTATGTGAGGTTGAAAAGATGGCCTTTGGTTCAGACGCAGAAAAAACTGAACAACCTACCGGCAAACGTATAAGCAAGGCGCGTAACAAGGGAAATATTGCATTTAGTGCTGACCTTAATAACGCTGTCGTTTTATTGGCAGGCATAGCGCTACTGTATGTTCTCGGTGCAATTACCTATAATAGCCTGAATAGTACTATGAAGCTAACCCTGGGTAATTTGTCGTGTAAGGATTTTAATCAAAGCGCTGTAATAGATCTATTCGTAAATCAGCTTTACGGATTATCGAAGATCCTTTTGCCTATACTTGGCGGGTTGCTGCTCATCGGCTTGGTCATATCTTATTTACAAACCGGCTTTATATTTAGTTTTGAGGCCTTGAAGTTTGATATTAATAAGCTCAATATCATAGCCGGGGCAACAAAGCTGTTTTCAACAAAGTCGCTTGTAAAACTGTTCTTTTCGGTGTTAAAACTCCTTGTGGTCGGGGGTCTTTCCTATTTATTGATCAAGAAGGAGTTTAACCAACTTATACATGCCTTTGACCTCAGTCTTGCACAAATACTGGGAATGCTGGCAAAATCGATGTATTCACTGGCGTTGCGCATATCGGCTGTATTGCTTATATTGGCGTTAGTAGATTTCTTTTATCAAAAGTGGCAGTATAAGCGCAGTTTGCGTATGACCAAGCACGAAGTTAAAGAAGAGGGAAAAGAGTCGGAGGGCGACCCGTTAATCAAGGGAAAGATTCGGTCCTTACAACGCCAAATGGCTATGAAGCGCATGATGGCGGCAATTCCTACGGCTGATGTTGTAGTAACCAATCCTACACATTACGCAGTTGCTTTAAAATATGAAAGTACCGGAATGAAGGCGCCTACGGTAGTTGCAAAAGGCGCCGACCTGCTTGCAAAGCGCATTAAAGACATTGCAAAGAAACATAATATACCGTTAGTAGAAGACAAACCGCTTGCGCAAACACTTTATAAAACGGTCGAAATAGGAAGAGAGATACCGCAAAAATTGTACTACGCCGTGGCGAAGGTATTGTCTTACGTATATCAACTAAAGAAAGAGCGCAAAGGATAAATCAGGGAAAACAACGTTATTGAGGATTAGATATGGCAACAAATAAAATAAATCCTGTGGCAAAGACTCCTTTTGGCCGATTGTTATCACAAGGCGAGATGGCATTGGCCGTAGGCGTGATAGGCATATTCGCCGTACTTATTATACCGGTACCGCCGTTTTTACTCGACATACTTATTACCGTGAATATTTCAGCCACCCTTCTTTTACTGTTGGTTACCCTCCACGCAAAAGGGCCACTGGATTTATCCACCTTTCCGTCCATATTGTTGTTTCTGACACTTTTCCGTCTGGCGCTTAACGTTGCATCCACACGGCAGATATTATTACAGGGGTATGGAGGACAGGTGATTGCATCATTTGGTGAGTTTGTTGTGGGTGGAAATCTTGTTGTTGGGCTGGTGGTTTTTTTGGTGATTATTGTTATCCAATTTATTGTTATAACAAAGGGTACAACGAGAATTTCAGAAGTAGCTGCCAGGTTTACACTTGATGCGATGCCTGGAAAACAAATGAGCATTGATGCGGACTTAAATGCAGGACTTATTACAGAAGACCAGGCTAGAAAACGCAGAGAAATGATTTCCAAGGAGGCGGAATTCCACGGCGCAATGGATGGCGCGAGTAAATTCGTAAGTGGTGATGCAATAGCCGGCATTGTTATTGTGCTAATTAACATTGTGGGTGGAATTGTCATGGGTATGCGACAGGGCATGCCCGTATCGGAGGCCTTGCAGCATTATACTATTTTAACCGTGGGCGACGGTTTGGTATCACAAATCCCATCCTTTATTATAGCGACGGCATCAGCCGTTATTGTTACAAAAATATCCTCACAGGAGAACCTGGGCAGGGACTTGTCAGGCCAGATGTTTTCTCAGCCTAAAGCAGTAGCATACGCAGCGGGAATTCTTGGGGTGTTTAGTATCGTTCCGGGTTTGCCAAAATTACCCTTCATGATTCTTGCAGGGTTTTTTGGCGTGCTGTTCTTAATCCTCAGAAAATCGAACAAAAAAATGCTAATCGAAGAAGAGACGGAAAAAGAGGTAAAAAAAATCGGGCAGGAATCGCAGCCTGAAGAATCCGTAGAAAAGCTGCTTCATGTGGATCGCATGGGGATTGAGGTGGGATACAGACTTGTGCCATTGGTTGATCCTCAAAAAAATGGCGGCATCCTGGAAAGAATCAATGCGCTGCGGCGGCAAATGGCAAGGGATATGGGGATTATGGTGCCTCCGATTCGGGTGAGGGACAATTTGCAATTAGGGGCGAATCAATACGTTATTAAAATAAGGGGGCAGGAAATTGCAAAAGGGGAGTTGTTTCCTGATTGTTATCTTGCTATCGACTCCGGTACGACTACCAAGCCCATAGAGGGAATGAAGACATCGGATCCCGCATATGGTTTGCCCGCCCAATGGATATCTGGCGCAATAAAAGAGGACGCCGAGGCTTCCGGATATACGATTGTTGATCCGGTGTCGGTAATGATTACTCACCTTACAGAAATTATAAAGAATCATGCATATGAGATCCTTTGTCGTGAAGATGTGCAAAAGCTTGTTGAAAATTTGAAGAAAGAATCTCCAACGGTTGTTGAGGAATTAGCTCCCGGCATAATGCCTCTTGCGAATATACAAGAGGTACTTAAAAATTTATTAAAAGAGCAAGTGCCTATTCGTGATATGGCTACCATACTCGAGACAATTGCAGACTGTGCTCCAATGACGAAGGATTCCGAGGTAATAACGGAGTATGTAAGGCAAAAAATCTCCAGAATGATATGCCAAAGGTATCAGAATGCAGAAGGCAAAATGGGGGTCATTTCTTTTGATCCTCAATTGGAACAGGCGATTGCCAGTGCAATTCATAAAACAGATAGAGGAAACTTGCTGGCTTTGGAGCCGAATATGGCACAAAAATTGATAGATAAGTTAGTAGAGATCGTAAAAGTTTCATTGTCTTCCGGCTATGAAGTAGTTCTTTTGACATCCTCTAATGTTAGAAGTCATATTCGCCGTCTTATAGAAAATGCATTACCTCAGGTGCCTGTGTTGTCATATAAAGAAATATCACCTGGTGTTAGGATTGAATCGTTGGGAATAGTGAAGCTGTAAGTGTGGTGGAAGTGTAATTGCCGGGGGAAATATTGTTGTGTGATACTTATTGTGTGAACGCATTTAATTGTGTGTAAAAATTTCCTGGTGGGGAAGGAATAAATGGTATACGTGAGGGTTGAGGAGGTATTAAACGACGTGGAGGACAAACAAAAAATAACCACAGGATTTTCCAAGATAAGGACAATTGCAGTTACCAGCGGTAAAGGCGGTGTGGGAAAGACAAACATTGCTACAAATTTAGCAATGATCTTTAGAAGGTATAAAAAAAGGGTTTTATTGATAGATTTGGACTTAGGGCTTGCAAACATTGATATTTTACTGGGTTTGCGCCCTGAATATACTTTACAGGATGTTATTGAAGGCCGCAAACAAATGAAAGATATTATTCTTCAAGGCCCCGATGGAATAAAGTTTGTGCCTGCAAGTTCGGGTATCGAAGAGCTTACTAGTTTGAGCGAAAAGCAAAAGGAGATGCTTTTTAAAGGATTCTGTGACCTGGATGAAGAACTGGATATCGTTATTGTGGATACCGGTGCGGGGATATCGTCCAATGTGTTGAGTTTTGTCCTTGCATCGAATGAGATATTGCTCATAACAACACCGGAACCCACAGCGATAACAGACGCTTACGCCATGATCAAAGCCCTTTCCAGAAGAAAAAAAGATTTAAATATAAAACTACTTGTGAATCTCTCTAATAGCCGGGAAGAAGCCGAGTTGACGATGAAAAAAATTGCATCAGTAACGCGCCGGTTTTTGAATGTAAATGTACAATACTTGGGATATTTGTTACAAGACCCTAATATTCCGATTGCCACAAGGCTTCAGAAATCCTTTGTAAAAGAATATCCCAATACGACGACAACCAGTTGCCTTAATAATATGGCTGCTTCATTTTTAAATAGTGATGACGGAACACAAACATTAGGAGTTGAAGGTTATTTTAGAAGGATTGCAAATGAAACACAACCGGAGGTTTGATGGATGGATGAACTATTAGGCAGGGGGCGTATATATATTATTGTAATCGTGTTCTTTTCGTCTTGTTTTTTAGGGCTGATGTCAGGCGTATCATTACCTATACTGGCCATAAGGAGCGTGGTAATAACGATTATCGTTGGAATCTTAAGTAGTTTGTTCGTCAAATATATTTTAGGTGTGGCAAAAACGGTTTCACCCGATGGTGTTGGCCAAACACAAGAACCTGTGTCTCATAAAATTGATCGAACTATGGGAAAAAATAATAAATAAGGCATCAATTTGTAAGCGATCACAGGGTGCTAGGGGGTTGTAATTCTGCATGTATTTAAGGTCGACTGAACTGTTACGTGTAATAAATGGTATAGAGTTGTAGTACGGCAGAGTGAACAGGAAAATGATATATTTATGGTTAAATATCGACTGTAGCTATTTATTTAAGGGGAAACGAAAATGGGTACGGTAACTAAAGCAAAATCGAGCTATACACGGGTAGATTTAATGAAGCGTGATAAATTAATCATAGAATACCTTTCACTGGTTAAATATGTGGTAGGTAAAATTATAATATATTTACCACCTTTTGTAGACAAAGAGGATCTTATAGAGTACGGCATTCTGGGGTTAATAGAGGCATCGGAAAAGTATGATTCAAAGAAGGATACAAAATTCGGCACATACGCTATTTCCCGTATTCGCGGCGCAATTTTAGATTACTTAAGGTCTCAAGACTGGCTGCCTCGTTCTGTGCGGGATAAGGCAACAATGGTTAGAGATACGTACATTTCATTGGAACAAAAGCTAAACAGGCCGCCCCGGGCTGATGAGATTGCAGCGGTGCTAAAAATAAATCCTACGGAGTGGGATAAATTACTGGCGGAAATTAGTTTTAGTACGTTCCTTTCTCTGGAAGAGTATAATCAAAAATCCGAAGACAATTCAAGAGACGACAGAAATCAGCAAATTAAGGATCCCAAGGTTAATGACCCGTTAAGCCATTTGGAAACACAGGAAGAAAAAACTTTATTGGCTAATGCCATTGCAGAATTACCAAAACGGGAAAGACTGGTGATTACACTGTATTACTATGAGGATCTAATGCTGAAGGAAATTAGTCAATTGATAGGCATTTCAGAGTCAAGGGTATCTCAGCTTCACCATCGGGCGTTATTCTTGCTTCGGGCAAGAATGAATAAGATTTCACTAAGTGCCTGCTAAAGCCTCACTCATATTATCCAGGTGAGCATATGTCTGATAATATCGAACGTATTCATGAAGAGCCCCTTTTTAGATGTTCTTCTGTTAGAAAGACCGATGATGATAGGAAGCCAGGTGGATATTTTAATTTTGATAAGCGGAAGAAAAAGGACGGCAAGAAAGAGGATAAGGTTTGCAAGAAACCAATTTCATGTATTGAGCAGAAAACAGCCGATGATTTGCGAGGAATCGAGCGTAAAGAGCCGGATGAGACACACCCTGAAGAAAATCGGTGTGGAAAAATAATTGACATCGAGGCATAGAATAAAATGAATGGACTAGTGGAATATATACCGACAACATTGAGTGCAATCCGTGTTGATACCGTGGTGGGATGTGACCTTTATTTGCAAAATCACGTAAATAACGAAGTTCGATACGTATTATATTGTAGCGGAACGAGCGTTGTGAAATCGGACAAAATCGAAGATTTGCAAAGACATCAAATAAGAAGATTGTTTATACGAAAAGAAGATCAAAAGATATATTTAAAATATGTTGAATCTAGTCTAAAACACATTATTAACGATAACAGGGTAGATATAAAAGAAAAGGCATATATAGTGTACGATGTAGCCAAAAACATTATGACCGATGTTTTTGAAGATCCGCGTTCTGGTGAACAAGTGGCACGATCGAAGAATTGGGTATCAAATACCATTGACTTTGTTATGAAGAGTAAAGGCGCCTATTCAAATATGGTTAATATGATTTCTCATGATTATTATACCTATACGCATTCAGTAAATGTGTCGGTATTGGGACTGTTGTTTGCAAAATATTTAGGCTTTGATGGCAATGAGATGCAGGCCTTTGGAACCGGATTGTTGTTGCACGACGTGGGTAAAACGCAGGTTGACCCGGACATAATTAATAAAAAGGAAAGGCTGAACGATGAGGAGTTTGCAATGATTAAAATGCATGTAGAGTTGGGCGCTGATATTCTAAAACAAACAGGTTGTGTTGACAGCGCAAGTTTCTTCCCCATCATGCAGCATCATGAAAAATATAGCGGAAAAGGCTATCCAAATGGGTTAAAGGGTGATGCAATCCACAAATACGGTAAAATGGCATGCATCATAGACGTATATGATGCCCTAACAACGAAAAGGTCATATGCCGATGCCAGAAAGCCATTTTCGGCATTGAAGATCATGAATGATGAGATGGAAGGTAGCTTTGACGGGAAACTTTTCAAGGATTTTATACTGTTCCTTGGTTCGGGTGGCGAAAAGCAGTATCAGAAGAGTAAGAAGATATTTCCTATGTCTGTATAGGAAATATTTACACCCTGGAAAATGGTTGTTTAATTATTAAACCACGTTACTGTGGCTATGGTTGCAGTCTTGCAGGGTATAACTTATGAAAGTATCAGTATTTAATAGTATATTCATCAAGAAGTTATTTAGGAAATAATTTGGCACTTATATTGCTTGATATAATAATTAATTACTTTTGTGTTCGCCATTAATTCCAGGGGATAATTGCTATGACAACAAATATGTTGAATCAAACAGTCAGGGAAGATTTGAAGGTAGTTCAGGATACGCTGAATGATATCAGATGTCTCGCTAAATTATATTATCTCTTACATCATCCGCGTAGTACTGACAAATTAATGGACGAGTCTTATGACAGTCTGAAGGAGCTAAATCTCAAGGAAATCGGACATGCTTTGACTTCTGTGCTGGATCTGGAGAGGATATTTCCGCTGGTCAATAATATTACTGTCTGTGGGACCGGCAGTTTGTCCGGGATGATTGTATTAGTCAATGGAGATGAAGTGCAGTTGAAGGCTGCAAAAGGGCTGCCCAGCCACGTGGCAAATGATACGGTGTTCAAAGTAGGGGATGGGGCAATCGGATGGGTTATAAAAGGCGGGAAACATTTGGTTATCGATGATATTGAAAACGACCAGCGGTTTAACAAACAACAATTCAGGTGGTATCTTGGGAAAACTGTGATATGTGTCCCCGTTAAGGCGCGGGGCAGGGTGGTTGGTGTAATAAGCGTAAATAGCAAGAAGTCAGGCGATACGTATACGGAGAACGATGTGCGTTTCCTGGAGACGATTGCAGCGTATGTGGCTATCGCCATCAGGAATACCGACTTGTATGAGAGACTCAAAAATCCTAACAAGCTGGACCGCTTTACGTCTACCTACTATGATGAAAAACATAAGTATTTGCCCGTAACCTTAAGGAGCATAAAAACCGGCGCCTTCGCAGGATGTGACCTCTATTTGCAAACGGCAGTGAATGAAGAAATTAAATATCTGTTGTATTGCAAGGGCAGCAAGCTGTTTGAGGATGAACGGAAAGAATCCTTTGTAAAGAAAAATATTAATAAAATCTACGTTGCCAAGAACGGCACCGGGCAATATCTGCGGTACATGGAGACAAATCTTGAGCATGTTGTTCGCGATGAAATGGCAACGCTGCAGGAACGAATGCATATTGTCTACGAAGTCGCGATAAATATGATGACGGATGCAATGAAGGAGTTGAGTGTCGGTGTTGCCGTTGAAAGGGCAAAAGATTGGACCACCGTCGCGCTCGATTTGGTATTGAAGGACAAAGAAATTTGTTCGGACCTGATGAAAACGTTGATATACGACAGAAACGTATTCAGGCATTCGGTAAACACCGCCATCCTGGGATTGCTCTTTGGGTATTATCTCGAAATGCCCGTGAGCGATCTTTTGGCATTAGGCACCGGCCTGTTGCTGCATGATATAGGGAAAACGAAGATAGACCATTCTATGACAAAAAAGGATTTGGAAACACTAACAAAAGAAGAAAGAGAACAGATGAGAAAACACCCCGATCTGGGTTTTATTTTACTCTCCAACAGCGGCAATATGGCTGCGGAAGCATGTCTGATTGCACGGCAGCACCATGAACTGTATAACGGGAAGGGGTACCCGGAGAGCTTGAAGGGTGAAGAAATTCATTATTATAGCCGTATAGCCCGTATCTTAGACGAATTTGAAATGCAGATGTCCAGGAATACAATAAACGATTCAAAAGCGGCTTTTAACGTTTTACAAAATATGATAAAGGGAATGGAGGGGAGCTTTGATAAAGAGATATTAAAAGAGTTTATTGATTTTTTACAAGTCAGTGCCTGCAAAGAACCCGTTGAAGGCCATCATGCTGTAGTTGAATTTGCCGGGTAGTATACAAAGAATGACCGCCGGCGCCTGGTTATTTCTTAAGTTCTGCTTAAGCAAGTTTATTACGAGCCTATATATATGATAGAGTAAAAATGTGCATGAAATCTTGTGGTTGTTTCTGTAAAAAATTTCGTGTTTGCAGATGCTGTACTTAGGATAAGCCCTTACGTTTCGGGCTCTCTTCTGGTCAAATGGAATTGTGAAAAGTTTATGATAAATTTTTAACAAGGAGGTTTAATTATGGGATCAAGAATTAATACAAACATTGGCGCATTAAATGCGCTGAAGTCGCTGAATGATGTCGGTAATCGGCTGTCTGTTGCTCAATTACGGCTGGCAACGGGCAAAAGAATCAATAACGCCGGAGATGATGCGGCCGGCTACTCTATTGCCAAAAAATTTAATTCCCGTGCAGAGGGTCTCGGTCAGGCATTAAATAATATCGGTTCGGCCAAAAACCTTATAGCAGTTGCTGAAGGCCATTTAAGCAACATCGTTGATATCCTGACCCAGATGAAAACAAAGACCAGTCAGGCAGCCGATGACTCACTGGGCACTGCAGAGCGCACTGCTATCAAGGGAGAACTGGTCAAATTAACCGACCAGATCGACCTTGAGGTGAATCAGGCCAGGTGGAACGACAAGACAATATTCAGCGGCGCTGCTACAACCGGCGTCTCAAGCGCAAGTGGTTTGTTTAAGTTCCAGATCGGCGCAGGATCAAGCACCACAAATGATATTATGAAGTTTGATTTGCTTGCAAAGGCCAACGTCAGCTTTGATTCAGCCGCTTCGACCAAAGGTTTTTCTTCTTCCGGCTTAAACGTTTCGGTCAGCACCGGCATGCTTGCCGGCTCGCTGGTCGGTTCATCGGCGTCCGCACAGGTATTAATGAGTAGGATTGATACCGCTATAGCGGATGTATCTGAGGCATTGAGCTACATTGGGTCAGTAGTGAACAGGTTGACGTACCAGGAGACAAGCTTGACTGTTGCCAAGACGAACACCGAAGCAGCGAGGAGTCGTATAGAAGATGCCGACATGGCTTATGAACAACTGGAAGCGACTAAGCTGCAGATATTACAGCAGACCGCCAGTGCAATGCTTGCCCAGGCAAATACAGGGCCTCAGGCGATACTGGCTCTATTCAAATAAATATTTACTTAATATACAATTTGATGGACGATTATTTAAGATGACCGTTTTGCTCATGTAAAACGGTCATCTTTTTTAGGAATTGGTTAAAATAATGAAACACAGGGTGATCACATGGTGCGCCTTTCTGCCTGTCTCATAGTAAAAAACGAAGCAGTTCTTCTTCCGAGCTGTCTTGAAAGCCTTCGTCCTTTTGTTGATGAAATTGTTGTTGTTGATACCGGTTCAGATGATGATACCGTAGAGATAGCGCGCAAATACGGGGCGCAGGTGTATTATTTTCCCTGGGTAGGAGACTTTTCAGCCGCCCGTAACGAGTCGTTGCGCCATGCTAAAGGTGACTGGATTCTTTACATTGATGCCGATGAGGTGGTTGGTGCCGGAAATGCCGCCAAGATTCGCCAGGCAATCAGCCAAAAGGATATATTCGGTGTTACCGTGCGTCAGTGCATTCCTCAACAAGCGGAGAATATTGTTACTGCTTTTTACAGTGAGTACTGCCGGATTTTCAGGCGTCATCCCGATATTCGGTTTGAAGGAGTAATTCATGAACAGATTCTCCCCTCAATAGAACGTTTGGGTGGCGCTGTATTACGCACAGATATCGTAATTCATCACTGGGCTTACGCTGCTACAGGAGAGAAAAAGCTACGCCGGGCTGAACGGAATCTCAATTGTCTACTAATTGAAGCGAAACGGGCGCCAGACGATCCATTTATTTATTTTAATTTGGGGATGACATACCGGGAACTTGGACAACGGGATATGGCGCTTCATTCCTTTCATTGTGCGCTGTCGAAAGACGACGGTTCTATCAAGCGCGAACTCATAGCTCAGGTACACCTGAATCTGGCCAAACTGTACCTGGAATCAGGAGATAGTGCAAGAACAGCGCATCATGCGCGACAGATCACAACTTTTGAACCTAACAATCCCTTATCTGACTATATATTAGCAACCTTGGCTGTTTCCGATAAGGAGTTTAATACAGCGATCCGGCATCTTGAGAATGTTGTACGAATTGCAAAAGGTGAAGAGCGTGTGTTTCCCAGTGTAAATCTGAATATGGCTCAGGTTTATCTGGAGCTAGGCAGTTGCCGCACTGCAACGGGTGATTATCAAGGCGCCGAAGGGGAATTTATCCGGTCTCTTGAGTACAATTCTTCAATTGCGTTACCGTATTTGCTCTTAGGGAATTGTCGTTTCCTGTGTGGAGACTTGATTGAGGCCAGAACTATGTTCGAACGTGCCCTGGCAATTCAACCATCTCTGGAAGGCGCTCAACGCGGCCTTGCCTTGTGTTGTAATCATGAATAATAGAAAAAAAGGTGTTGATGATGATTCTTGAAGAATCTTTACGTCAAGGTATCGAGCTTGCGGGACTAGGCAAATTCCATCAGGCGCTTTCTGTTTTTGAGGAAATCCTTCAAGCCTATCATGATGAACCACGAGCCCTTTTTAACGCCGCAGTAGTTGTTAATCAGATCGGGCAAAGAGATCGTGCTCTGGCCTTAATACATCGTAGTATTGATGCTGACCCGTCTTTCGCAAATCCACATTATTATCTGGGACAGTTATATTTACAATCCGGATGCTATAAGGAAGCATATCAGGCATTTCGTAATGCAATTGCCCGTAATGTCGAATTTCCTTTGGCTTACGAAGGGGCAAAGGCGGCTGTGTTGTCCATGGGTCAATCACCCGTTGCCGACGAGTCGGATGTTGTATTTTATACTGGCGGGTATTCATTTCACGGTGGAACACTAGGTGAAAAAGGGCTGGGGGGAAGCGAGAGCGCTCTCATTTATATTGCCCGTGCTCTGGCAGCAAAGGGAATTCGGGTACGCGTCTTTTGTAATTGTGAACAACCGGGTACCTATGATGGTGTACGTTACGATGATCTCGTTGATTTCCACCTTTGCCGGAAGCTGTACAAATTGCCGGTGTTCATTTCCTCCCGCTCGTTACGGCCTTTTAAGACTGATTTACAGGCACAGTTACGCATCCTTTGGATACATGATGATGTGAATGTTCCATTTTTAGAAAGTGAATGTCCAGCCCGTTTGCCCATAGACCGTATTTTTGCTATTAGTCGTTGGCAGAGAGACGCATGGTCGCGCCACTTTGATATCCCAGTTGAACATTTCTCCTTAACACGTAACGGTGTTGATTTAGAGATGTTCAAGCCTGGTAAGGAAAGGAACCGTCATCGCCTCATATATGTGAGTCGTCCGGATCGGGGATTGGACGTGCTGTTGAAACTGTTTCCTTACATCCGTCAGCGAGTTCCGGATGCAGAACTCTACATATATACCTATTGTTTACCTGATGATAAATCTGATGACTCTATATGGCAAATGACGCAACAGCCGGGAGTATATGTGCGGGGAAGTTTACCTAAAGCAGCTCTTGCTGCAGAGATGTCCCTTGCACGTCTGATGGTGTATCCCAGTACCTGGCGTGAAACCTCGTGTATTGCCGCCATCGAATCACAGGCTTCCGGAACACCGGTAGTTACAAGCACCCTGGCTGCTTTACCGGAGACAGTGCTTGATAATGTGAGCGGACGTCTTGTACCAGGGGATCCCCATACTTCTGAATTTGAACGTTGCTTTGTCGAAGTTGTGGTTGACCTATTGAACAGTGATGCAGCGTGGCAGCGTCTTAGCCAAGGCGCCCGGTCCCGCATTGAGCAATTTTATGACTGGAATATTATTGCAAACGAATGGTGGAGTGAGTTACAAAAAATGTTAGATACCAGGAAACGCATTATTTAAATCAAATATTTCATCTGCGATAAGACTCTTTTTTGTTAAAGTGTTCGTATTGGTGTATTCGTTGTGAATGCTATACGTATCAATACTTTGAATAGTGTGTGTTTCCATGTGTCCCGCTCCAATAAGTGTCTGGCGAGATATTGTTTTACATTTAAGTCAAAACATTCAAAGTTGTATAATTACTGAGAGTCATAATGGCCTACAGGCTGCTGGTTTGTAACATTTCGGTTTGAACATTATCCTGCACCTGTACCCATGTATCCCGCAATTCTTTTAAAATTTTTATCGTAACTTCAAAATTACCACGCTTAACCTCTCTCAGGCAATACTCATATAATCTAAATAGAGAGTTTGCTATGTCTGCGTAATCAAAGTTGAGTGAGTCTATTAACTCGACAAGCACAGTACTCGTCTTCGATTCATCTCTTCTATTACACGCCGCAATTCCTGCATCATAAGCCTTAATCAGTAATTGCACCGGATTCAACGTCATGATTTCCTGTTCCAGATAGGCAGTGCTTATTTTTTTTGTAGCAATCATAATTTGTAACTCCTTTTTTAAAAAGGTCCGATAAAATAAAAAGTCCTTTATGTTTTTTATCCGCAGGCATCAACAAAAACAGGTGGAGTACTATTGTGCTTTCTTAAATCATTCACGAAATGCTTGCTTTCTTGAATCTTTTCCAGATTGTATGTAATATCTTTAATACAATTATTTAACAAAGCAATATTTTCTGTATCAAGAATAACTATGGAGTTTAACATCTGTTGAATTTCTTGTAACAGTTTGTCTGTATTTGCTTTCTCTCTATTATCGGCAGAATTAACGCATTCTTTAACAGAATCGTAATCTTTTTTTAATGATGCGATCTTGTTGATTAATAGCCCCCTTTGTTCATATTTATTACACAGGAGGTCTTCGTTACAGTTACCGGTGAGTATCTCTTTCAACTCTCGGGTACGTCCGTGAAGCTCTTTGTGAAGCTGTAACTGTAGTGTGAGGATTTCAATTATTTTTTTGATACTATCTGTTTCATCTGTAAGCATTTGTTTATACATATCCATATTTTATCTTGTTTATCTGCTTAGTATTTTCAGGTGTTATTGTTAGTAACTCAGTGTAGAGGTAATCTGATTACCCTGGAGTACGGCAGTGTTCAGCATGTCCTGCATTTTGTATAACTGTTGGCGGTATTGATTTTCCCTTATTTTTAAGCGTGTTTCCATACGGGCAATGCTGTTTTCGAGGCTCGTTACCCGCGTACTTATGACGTTTTTTGTCTCGTCAATAATGGACCCTGTGGTGGTAGAGGTACTCTCTGCGAAAGGTTTTATGAGAGATACTATCTTGTTAGCAATGCCGTTCGCAGAATCGAACAGGTTTTCAACAGCCGTGGAACTAGAGCTAATGGCGTTATTAAATTTGGTTGTATCTGACAGGCTCGCCTTCAGGCTGCTGTTAAAGGTAATACCAATTTTGCTAAGGTAGTCAGGGTCTCCTGAAGTAAGACCAGTTACTTGTTCCGTTAGTTTTCTAAACAGTTGATCTCTTAGATTGGTAAAGGTTGTATTACCAGCAAAGACTCCCCTGGCTTTCGTGTATGCATCCAGACCGGATTTGTCTTTTATGTATTGAGTTACTGAATTGAACTTGTCGAGGAAGTTGGTAATCTTTGATTGCAGGGCGCTCGTGTCCTGCTTAACCGTTACTGTTGTATAGGTGGTATCTGTATAAGCCGTCACGTTCGTATTTTTAAGGGTGTAGTTGATGCCATTTATCGTAAATGTATTTGAACTTTTGCTTATTTCATCCGATGAGCTGGTGCTATTTATAGTAAGGAGTGCGTTGGTGCCGCTGGTTGCGGTTGCAGTATCCAAATTTAATACATTCATCAGATTACCGCTTACATCCGACAGTGTAATTGTATCCGTGCTGCCCGTACCTTTGGATTTAATAAGGATTTTGTCAAGGGAAGTATCATAAAATGCATTTACGTTTGCCGTGGAGCTATTGATTCTGGAGATGACAGCGTCTAATGTGTCCGTATCTGTATTATAGGCGATTTCTATACCATTAATCTTAAACTTGCCGGAAGTGGTGCTTGTCAGAGTCGTATCAAAATTTATATTTTTCAATAACGCATCGCTTTGAACGCCGGTAGCGTCTGCAGTGCCATGGTAGGCATAGGGTGTCGTTGCATCCCTCATTTTCACCTGCGTGAAAAATCCTGCGCCGCCCCCGGCTTCCGATTCGGAGAAAGTTAAAGCGGTTCCGGTTTTGCTTTCAAGATAGAATTTGTCTTCTGTCTTATTATAATAAATATTTGCATCTACGCCTGCATTATTCACGGCATCCATGAATGTTTGAACCGAGCTATACGTAGATAAATCGGCAGATGTCCAGCTACCGATAGTTACCGTTCCGGCAGGGGTACTGCCGCTTGCAAACCCTGCGGAAGAAAAGGATTTCGTTACATCAATAGTGCCGCTGCCTGGAGCCACTTTTGAGCTGCTTACCGTGGCAGGTCTGGTTATTAATTGTGCGGTGCTTTGTATTGAGGACCCGGTAGCCAGTTGTTTTACACGAATCTGATATGTTCCAGCTGACGCACCGGTGTTTGCTGATGCAGATATTTTCGTATCGTCACTCGTACTGGATGTCCTTGTATTGTATATTGAGCTTGTGGTGGTATCGGCTAAATCCCTCGATACCGTCAAGAGGTCGGAAATTTTTGTCTTTAAATCGCTATATATGCCTAAACTAACACTGAGATTGGATTTTTGCGTATCCAACGCTGTTAATGGTCTGCGTTCCAGCGCCATATACTGGTTAACCAATGAATTAAGGGCGGAACTTGAGCCGTAAGCTGAGGTGAGTGACGATGATATGGCCATAATAGTAACCTCTTGAAACAAAAAGTTGGGGATGGGTTAACGGTACCCATCCCCAACTTAAAACTTACCTTATCTGAAAAGACTTAATATAGACTGTGGTCCTGAGTTTGCCTGAGCAAGCATTGCGCTGGCAGTCTGTTGCAATATCTGCAGCTTAGTCGAATTCAATTGTTCATAAGCCATGTCGGCATCCTCGATACGACTCCTCGCGGCCTCAGTGTTTGTCCTGGCGACCGTCAAGCTTGTCTCCTGATACGACAGCCTGTTTACTACTGACCCGATGTAGCTCAATGCCTCAGACACATCGGATATGGCGGTATCTATCCTGCCCATTAATACCTGTGCGGACGCCGATGAACCAACTATAGAACCCGCAAGTGAGCCGGTGGCAACCGTAACGTTTAATCCAGTAGAAGAAAAACCTTTGGTCGAAGCGGCAGAATCGAAGCTGACGTTGGCCTTTGCCAGCAAATCAAACTTCAATATATCATTTGTGGTGCTTGCGCCTGCGCCGATCTGGAATCTAAATAAACCACTAGAGCTTGATGCTCCTGTTGTAGCAGCGCCGCTGAATATTGTCTTGTCGTTCCACCTTGCCTGATTAACCTCGAGGTCGATCTGGTTGGTTAATTTGACCAGTTCTCCCTTGATAGCGGTGCGTTCTGCTGTGCCCAGTGAGTCGTCGGCTGCCTGTGTGGTCTTTGTTTTCATCTGAGTCAGGATGTCAACGATGTTACTCAGGTGTCCTTCCGCAACTGCAATAAGGTTTTTGGCTGAACCGATGTTGTTTAATGCCTGGCCAAGACCCTCCGCGCGGGCATTAAACTTTTTGGCAATGGTATAACCGGCGGCATCGTCTCCTGCGTTATTAATTCTTTTACCTGTGGCCAGCCTCAATTGAGCGATAGACAGCCGGTTATCAACATCGTTTAACGACCTTAATGCATTTAACGCATTAATGTTGGTGTTAATTCTTGCACCCATAATTAAACCTCCTTGTTTTAATGTTTTTCCCGTATTCCATGACGAGAAGAAACTAATTTATTCTTCGATATAAATTACAATAATTTAAGAGACTGACTAGTCTGGTCTTTAAATACTTTTCTGGTACCTGTTGTAATTATCGGCAGAAAGTATAATAAATTTAATAAATTTTTAAAATATTTTAAGTTTCGTATGCCTCTTTATTTATTGCCGTTACTGTAGACCGTAATCTCGTTTTTCAAATTTGCAGCGGATTGTTTTTTGAATTTTTTCTCCAGGATTATAAGATTTTGTGAGGCGTAATGGCAGGCGGGGTCCAATTTAAGCGCTGCCTTGAGTCCGATTATTGCAGATTCTAATTTGCCCAATCTGGCGTAACAAATTGCGATAGTGGCAATTACATCGGCATTTGCAGGTGAGATTTCAAGGTATTTTTCAAGCAGTTCAATGGCAGTGGTGTAGTCTTCCATTTCTATGCAAAGATTTCCCAGTTTGAGGTATGTGCTGGCGTCTGTTGGGTTTGAATGTAACGTATCTTGGATGAATTTGATTGCACTCTCTTTGTCGCCATTTTTGAATTTAATCCTTTCCGTAAGGCATTTAAGCTCCAGGTTGTTTTGGTTTGAAGGACTTATTGCTTTCAAAGTTTCTTCCGCCTCTTTAACCCGATTTGTTTGTAATAATAGATTTACTAAAAAAATATGAGCATTTAAATCATTTCTGTTTTTTTGGATGAATTGTTTGAAGGTGGTAATGGCTTCGTCCGTTTTTCCTTGCATAACTTGCGCCTTCCCCAGCAAAAGATATAGCGGGTGATTAGCAATACCAAGTTTTACAGCGGTATTAGCAATTTTTTCAACCTCCTGAAAGCGATGTTGGGAGGCATATAGGTGCGCAAGGTTTGTGTAGTATAATGGTTCCTTATTATTCAATTCGACGGCCTTTTGATAAGCCAGTTCTGCTTTGTTAATAAGTCCAAGGCGGTTGTAACATTCTCCGATGTTATTGTATGCCTTATGTTCATAATAATAAGTGTCTACAATACGGAGGTTGCAGGTAGGGTTTCTGCTTTCTTTATCCTTCGTGAGGAGGTATTTTTTAAAACAATTTATAGCGTTATCGAATTCCTCTTTTCTCGATAATATATCTCCCATAACATATAAAATATCCAGTGAATCGGGATTCTCATGAATTGCTTCTTTACAGATTTTTTCAGCCCTATCCAGTTGATTCGTGTTCAACAAGGCATACGCAAGATCAACGTAAATCCTGAGCTTTTGATTTCTGGAATCGGCGTCTGTCTGCGATACCGGTATGCTTAATCCTTTTTCTCCCAATTCAATAACCTTCTCAAAGTTATATTCATTTCTATAGTTTCGAACTAGGTTTGCCAGGGCAAAGATATTGTTAGGATTTTCAACCAGTTGCTTTCTTAGAAGGTCTCCGGTTCTTTTGTATTTTTTTTGCATTTCGTCATTCGACAAGTTGTATCCATAGTGGTAGAATCTTATTTCAGACGGCAGGGCATTGCCGTCAAGAATGAGTTGGTTGTGAACGATACCTTCAAAGTGCGCTTTTCCTCTGCGGAATACCCTTGTGTAATAGTGTTTTGATTGGCCGCCCGGTAGATCGCTATAGATAGCAACATATACTGCATTATACGAGTCAGTTTGTATTGATTTATGAAGGAGTGGTATATCAGCCTGATCAAGCGCCTCGTCAGCGTCGATTTGCAGAATCCAATCGCAGGTTGCATAGTTCAGGGAGTGGTTTCGCGCTTCACTAAAGCTGTTGCGCCAGGGGTGGTGGTATACTTTAGCGCCGAAGGATTGTGCAATTTCAACGGTTCTGTCCGTTGATCCGGTATCGACAATGATAATTTCATCTACGGCATCTCTGATACTTTGTAAGCACTGAGCCAAAAATTTCTCTTCGTTCTTAACGATCAAACACGCAGAGAGTGAAGGTCTACCGTTGTTTGATGGGGTTCGGCAGTTTGTGTTTGTTATCATCTTTTACCTCGCAATGTTCAGGAATTTCAAAGTTACTTATCCCCACGAAACATACGAAAATACACGAAGTAGGGGGTGGAAAATCTTCAACCCCTACATTAATGGGCAGGTTTACATGACCTTTCGCGAATTTCGCGGGTTGTTGATAAAGTTGCCAAAAGCCTAATTTAATGTATAGGAATTTCAAACCTTTTGAGTTCCCTCTAGAAAGAGGGGATACAGGGGTGTGTAAGATTTCCGAAACACCCCCCACCCCCTCTTTCTAGAGGGGAGCTAAAAGTCGCTGCCTATGGCAGCCTAATTTAATGTCTATTGCCCAAGCGCTGATTTATAACCGACTAGAGCCGCCTCCCAGTGTCCTAATTTTTCATAACATCGTGCAATATTTAATAATGTATCTTTGTTCTCAGGATAAATTTTTAAATATGCCTCAAGGTATGGTATGGCCTTTTCGTATGCCTCTTGTTTTATGTAGAGTTCTCCCAGGTATAGGAGTGTTTCGTCATCTGCAATACCTTCAGTAATAGTTTTTAAGAGCGTATTAGTGGCTTCGGCAAGATTTCCATCATTCAGATAACAGAGAACCAGATTCTTATAAGGTGTAAGATACTTAGTGTTGGAAGCTATAGCTTTTTGTAAATAGTTTATAGCTGTCTGTAATTGTCCTAACTTTCCAAAACAATACCCTAATCCGTTATAAGCGGTGTAGTCGTACCCCAGGGTATCAACCATTAGAGAAATGTTGTGCATATTTTTAAGATACCATTCGCGCGACGATAGGAACCTTTCAAAGTAATCAATTGCCTTTCTGTAATCTTCTTCCTTTAGATATATACAGGCGAGAGTATATATAATATCTATGTTTTCTGGTTTAATTTTTAACTCAGCCAATATTGATAAGGCAAAGCGGCACAAATCCTTTGCTTTCAGGAAATTGTTATTATGAAGACAGCAGTTTGCCGTTTCATAAATAATCATTACATAGTGGTGCAGATGCCCGTTTGTTCCTCCCTGTTTTGAGAAGTAATCTGATGTGAATATTTTCAATGCTTCTTCTCCTGCATCGATGCCATTTTGAAACAAGTCCTGCATGCGATAATTACGTATCAGGTTAAACCATGCAAAACTATCGTGTTTATTTTGCGCAATTTGTTTTTTTAGCAAATGGGTGGTTCGCTGCCACTTTATCTGCATTCTTTTTTCATCAAGGTTATATCCATGGTGGTAAAGCCTTATTTCCGTTGGCAGCCGTTCACCCTCAATTATTGTCTGTTCGTGGATGATGTCTTTATAAAATCCCTTGCCGCGGCGAAAGATGCGCGGATGATAAAACTTATGTATGCCATCTTTTATAGTGCTGTGAATAGCGATAATAATTCCATCGTAATTGTTAGTAGTTATGGCATCGCGAAGTTTGGGAATGTCGCTTTTTTCCAGCTCCTCGTCTGCATCTATTTGGAAAATCCAATCTCCGGAAGCGTAATTGATTGAAAGGTTTCGTGCCTCACTAAAACTGTCGTTCCAGGGATGGTGGTAAACCTTTGCGCCAAAATTTCTGGCAATAGTTATCGTATCATCGGCAGAGCCGGTATCGACAACAATAATTTCATCGACTGCATCTTTGATACTGTTTAAGCAGGTCGGCAAGAATTCTTCTTCATTCTTTACTATCATGCAGGCTGAGATTTTTGGTTTTTGTGTATTTCTCATTATATTTTTGTTAAGAAACTAAAGAGTAAATACTATGCCGTAACATGCTGCTTTTCACGAGTATTTGCCCCAATCGTCATTTCCTGTTTATTTTTGATTAGTTTGTGGTTGATGAAGTTTACGATACGCTGAGCAGCATGACCATCGCCGAAAGGGTTTGGAACGTCGGCCATACGATTGTATTCTTTTGTATCTTCTAGCAGACGCGTTGTTTCGGCAATAATAGTTTTGGGGTTTGTGCCAACTAACTTTGCGCCGCCTGCTCTTACTACCTCAGGTCGTTCTGTTACCTCACGGAGTATCAGCACGGGTTTATTTAAAGAAGGTGCTTCCTCCTGAATACCCCCGGAATCTGTTAAAATAAGATAAGCTTGTTTCATCAAGTGGACAAAGGGCACATATTCCAGTGGCTCAATAAGTATTATATTTGATACATTTCCCAGCATAGGATACACGGTGTTCCTGACATTTGGATTGAGGTGTACCGGGTATACAAAAATGACATCGGGGTATTGTTTGGCCAGCGTCGCGATGGCCTTACATATATTTATGAATGGTTTTCCAAAGCTTTCGCGCCGATGCGCTGTAATTAATATCATCCTGCCTTTAATGTTGTTGAGTAAATCATTGCTGAATTTAAAATCCTGTACTACTACGTCTAATAGGGCATCTATAACTGTGTTTCCCGTTACAGAAATGAGGTCTTCACTTATTCCTTCATTCAGCAAATTTGTTTTTGCATCATAGGTAGGTGCGAAGTGAAGGTGTGCCATAACACCGGTAAGACATCGGTTTATTTCTTCAGGGAAAGGATGGTATTTGTTATGGGAACGTAGTCCTGCCTCGACGTGTCCCACCGGGATTCGTTTGTAATATGCCGCCAGTGAGGCGGAGAAAACCGTAGTTGTGTCTCCTTGTACCAGAACCAGGTCGGGCTGTTCTTTTTCATAAATCATTTCTATATTTTTTAATACCTTACACGTTATATCTGTTAGCCCCTGGTTTGCGCTCATGATATTCATATCATAATCAGGTTTAATAGAAAACACATCCAGGACGCTGTCAAGCATCTGTCGATGTTGAGCAGTAACAACAACGATACTTTTCAGAACCTCCGAATGTTGCTGTAGTTCTTTGATTACCGGGGCAAGTTTTACTGCCTCAGGACGTGTGCCAAAAACACTCATTACTTTAAACATATGTGTGCGATATTAACTCCTGATGCCAATTAAGTACCGATTGCCTGGTATGTGCACAATAGGGTAGTCACGCCACTGGTAATTTTGCATCCTATTTTTGATACCGGAAAAATATTGTACATTATTTTCCTCGCAAAAAACCTCCTGATAAGCAAATAACAAATAATTAAAGGATGAGAGGACTGGAAACACAGATTCACGAAATTTTATTGGTGTTTCACTCAACGACCATGTTCCGATAAATGCCGAATTTTGTTTGGCAATTGACAAACCTGGCAAATTATTGATATTAGGAAGTAATAATATCCCTCGTTTATTTTCCGAAAACAATGCTGAAGTTGCAACAACAGGTAAACCAATAGATTTTAGGAAATAGCGTTGGAGAGCTGAGAATGCAGGCAGATCAATTATAATGTAGGTACCTCTGAAACCCAGATTATAGGCAAGCCGACACATACTGCCATAACCTCCCCCATATTCAATAATCGTATCAAGATTTTGAACCGCAACGTCTGCCTTTTCTTCCAACTGTGCCAAATGGTAGGCGTGGTGAACAAGATTGGGACTGCTAAACGGGTTTTTAGTATATGGTACTGGTTGACCGAACTGAATTTCCTCTATTGCTTTCTGCCATCGGTGATTCCAATCGGGGCTGTTTTTGAGATATGCATATTCAACATCCGCGCAGGGGGCATTGCCAACAAACATAGTTTTTATAATGATATCCCAATTTAAGAAATATCTTGGATCCTCATTCATAATTAATTGCATAAGCTTTTCTTGGTTAGATACCCATTCTTTCCGTATTGAATGGGAAACGGTGTTGATTTGAGTCGAAGCCATTAATTCTGAAATAGACTCACGCAATTCTGCGATTAATTGTTGCCCGTTTGAAGACGCCGGTCTGGAGGTATGTCTAGAAATAACTATTTCTGGTTTTGCATTGCTTGGTTCATCGTTTGACTTTGCAGCAGAAAAACCCTTTGTATTTGCCGCCGGATTAGCTCCAGGCTCAAAACCCGGGATACCCATAGCGGCAAAAGCCCGCTCAAAACGCCGAAACCATGTATGCTCCCTGCGTGCACGGAGCATACCAGCCTTCATAATTTTTTCAGCTTCCTGGGGATGCGCCAGGTAATAATGGATCTTCTCCGCAAGCTCATCCAGATTTTTGTAGCAAACAATTTCCTTTCCGATTTCATACACATTTTCAAGTTCGGGATGGTATTGTGTGAGATACAATCCGCCGCTCATAGGAACCTCGAAATCACGACCTTTCAAACAACAAACATCCTTGGAATTACCGACCGCCGCAAAACCGAGGTTAATCCGGCTGCGGTTATAAATCCTCACCATATCCTCTACCGGAATCTCACCAGACGGCCAACCGCGCCCAAACGTCTGCACACTCACCCCTCTACTTTTCAGGTATTCGATAATCGACGGCCGCTGACCGTAGCATTGCCCAACAAAAGAAACATCTATATCGAACGGGATATCCAAAGGACGGTAAATCTCAGGGTTTGCCCCCTCCGGAAGGTAAATCGCACGGGCTTTAACGGATTCGTACGCCTTTACGGCATCTTCCGTACTTGTCCAACACATGGTAAATGCATTGGCAATATCCGCCATACCTGTAAAACCAGTTGGCTCCAGGGTATTGTAGAATTTTGTTTTATCGTCCAGGCAAATATTGAGAGTGGGAATGCCTGCCATACCAATAGCTCTTATAATCCCTGGAGATACTAGTCTTCCGGAAAGGTAACTGAAAAATACGTCAATTGGCTGTTCCCTGTGAGCAGCCTGAACAGCCTTGATGAGATCACTATTCATCCGCTGTTTGTCACCAAAATCCCATTGAGGGTCGTATGGATTGCCATCCCATTTAAAACGCACCACTTCGCCCATAGACTCCAGGGCTGGCTGGAGATTGAAGTCTTCCCAATTTATGTGCCGAAAAGTGGCAAATATACGTAATCTTTTTCGTGGTTTCGGACGACAGTCGCTATTTAAATCGGTAATTTGGTTCTCGTTCTGCTGACTTGACTTTGGACGGAAGGCGGACATCACTTTTATAATCTCATCAGCCCTGTGAGTATAGGTATGGCGCGCTACTGCCTCTGCGTAACCTCTCATGGCTATCTCTTCCCTCTCATTTGCATGGTCTAAGTAAAAGTTTATTTTGTCGCATAGTTCGTCAAATGTCTCAAACTCAACAAGGTGCTCACACGAGAAAGGGTTCTCTACCGAAAGCCGTTCGGTGAGAAGAAACGATCCACAGCCGAGCGCCTCAAAAACACGAGTCTCCGTATCTTTGTGATCCTCGGCATGAATGTTCAATACTATTTTGCTTCTGTTAAATAACTGGACAAGCTCCCTGCCAAAGGCATTTGCAATCGTCACATGGAAACTGGACTGGAGTTTCTCCAGCAGTATTTTTCTTCGTGGCGTTATCGAACCCACAAAAAGGATATCGATGTCTCGCTTTATGTCAGAATTCATTCTATGAATGGTTTCATCAAATCCACTGAGCAAAACAGAGCATCTGTCTTGCTTGACCCAACCGTATGACACCGCAGTCTCGATACACCTTTTGGTACGGAAAAAGATATAATCAAACAGTCCGGATGAAAGTAACCTGTCCTGATCCCTGCAACGGCTTACAAGTTCACTTGCCCAAAAAAATCTGGGAACCCGAACAGACTCAATCAAGTCAATGGGGAAATAATCACCTCGCTGCAATAGGAAAACATCGTATTCTGGCAATTCACTGAATAAACTGTGCAGTTTATCACGATGCTTTCGGTAATCAATGCAGTGGGTGGTATGTCCGAGTTTATGGAATCCCTTATTTACAAAAACCTCCGCTCCCCATCCTGCATTGCATTCAATTACATTGACATATCATATTTTCATTTTTAAATGCTGTATAACCGACTCAGATCATTTATATCCACAATTTCTTCCGGAAAGGAGATGCCGTCCCCCCTGGTGAGCCTTTTGGCAACTTTGACCAGAAGGCCATTATAACCATCACGGACGAATTCGTTCATAGGCGGTGCATCGGTGGCAATTGCCGGAAGCCCGCAGGACATTCCCTCCAGCAAGGGGAGACCTAACCCTTCCAGTTTGGAAGGGAAAACAAGGATACGGCCTTTATGATAAAGACCAGGCACCTGAACAGTTTCGACCTGATATGTTATGCGTGGGTTATTATTCACGATAGTTATCACTTCTGTGGGAAGTTTTTCCAATTCGGTCTGAGCGTGGACAAAGAGGGTTGCATCAGGCAGATGATGGGATATCGCTTCGAAGGCCAGGATAACCGCAGGTGTCATTTTACGATAATTTATACCAAGCCACCCGGCATTATGGAAAAAGGTATATTTTCCATTTCCGGTATCGTTCGGTTTAAAAAGTTCTGTATCAACACCCCAGCCAATATAATGGGCTTTACAAATGTCGTTAACCAGATTGAAGGTCCTTTTTGTTGAACATAACACGGCATCGTACAGACTCATGTAAGGTATCCAATCTTCCTTATAATAATCGAGATAGGTTAATATCTTTGTTCCTGTGGATTTTGCCGCCATAACCAGATTCCAGTCATATTCTTCGTTAAATATGATCGCATCAAGGTTATTGCCTTGTATCCAATTAATAAGCACGTCTGGGGGGATTTGATAATTTGGATAGGAGGTTAGATTGGGGACATTCCAGTATCCGTTGGTATCTAATTTTGGTTGACCATAAACACCCCCCGTACGGGCGAAAACAAAGGTCTCGTGTTTTCTTGCAATAACGTCCCGCAGGGTTTTGGTCACATACGATTGTCCGCGTTCAAACCAGATGCTTACAAAACCAATCTTTAAACATCTTTTGGTATAAGTAGACTCAGCAGGTTGTTTGAGAAAAGATTGTGTCTCTGGTATCTGTAGTTTTTGGTGAACTTTTTCCAGATTGTCTCTGGCTTCTTTGTAATCTGGTTCAATGGATAAAGACTTTTCGAAATATTTTTTTGCCTCGTCAAACACGTTAATTGTGAAATACAAGACACCTAAATTGTTAAAAGCTGATGCATCATTGGGGTCTAATTCAATCACTTTTTTAAGGTTGATGATGGCGTTATCGAAGTGTTGAATTCGGTGATATATTATGGCCAAGTTATAATACGCGTTAATGAAAGAAGGATCGGCTTCTATTGCCTTTTTACAGGCTTCAACAGCTTCTTTGAAAAGTCCGCTTCCAATAAAAAGCTCTGCTTCGCCGAGATATTGTTGAGCTGTATGCATCACCATAATTAAAGGATATTTAAACTAGCAATGTAGAGTAGTAAGACGCTAAATTAGATGGCTACTGTCTTACATTTACCAACAAAATAAGCAATATCAATACCAAAGACCCTATATTTTTATGTTTAGTAAATTGATCTGAAAATAAACCAAGGAGGGCATAGGGGGGTATCTTACTATATTACTTCTGCTTACATGGTTTCAGGTATTTAAGATATTCATTACAATAAGCGTTCCCAATGAATTATTTTTTCTGAAACCTCTGAGCCTATATTTATAGGGAGGGGGTAATTACTCTTAATGGGAAAGATTGTGGATGTTTTTGATGTTTAAATATTAGACGTTCTTGTGTCTTGTTTAATTGAATATTTAAACAATGCGTAGCTCATTCTATTTCCTTAACATGCGATTGTTGCCTTATTTTCCATATACCACTCAATTGTTTGCATCAGCCCTTCTTCAAGACTTGTCTTTGCCTTAAATCCAAATTCTTTTTCTGCCTTTGTTGTATCCAACCTCCTTCTTGGCTGGCCGTCAGGTTTTGAGGTGTCCCAGACAATTTTCCCTTTGAAATTTGTTAGTTTGACAATTAATTTCACCAATTCTTTTATTGAAATTTCAAAACCAGCGCCAAGATTCACGGGATCGGTTTTGTTGTATTTTTCAGTTGCAAGAATAATTCCTTCTGCGGCATCCTCAACATAAAGAAATTCACGCGTAGGATTACCTGTCCCCCAGATGGTTATGCAAGATTGTGATTCAGAAATTGCAATTTGAGCAGAATTTATTTTACTCTCAATTTTGTTTTTGGAATCATGAGACTCCAGACATTTCCGTATAATTGCGGGGATAACGTGTGAAGTTTCTAAATCAAAATTATCCCTTGGACCATAAAGATTTACGGGTAAAAGATAAATAGCATTAAAATCATATTGTTGTTTGTACGCTTGTGCTTGTAACAAAAGCATCTTCTTTGCCATACCATAGGGGGCATTGGTTTCTTCCGGATATCCCTCCCACAAATTTACTTCTTTAAACGGTACTGGGGTAAATTTTGGATAAGCACAAATTGTTCCTATTGCAACAAATTTCTCAATTCCAAACAATCTTCCTTGTTCCATCATTTGGATGCCCATCATGGCATTATCATAAAAGAACTTTCCGGGATTATTCCTGTTTGCGCCAATTCCGCCGACTTTTCCCGCTAAATGAATTACAATGTCAGGTTTTGTTTCCTGATAAACCCTTTTACACGCATCGTTATCCACCAGATCATAATCTTTGCTTCGAGGAACTGATATGTCATTGCAGCCCTTTTCCTTCAATTTTTTAACGACAAAAGAGCCAAGAAACCCTGCTCCTCCTGTTACGAGAATTCTTCTTGTATTCCAAAAGCTCATGATATATAAATCCTCAATCTGAACTAAATCTTATTATTTATCCAGGTAATACCTTTTTTACGTATAATATTTTTGCCTTCACCCTTGGGCTTTAGACCTATTAATTCCATATCGGAATCAATCATTATTTTGACTAGTTCTTTAAATATAATTTTTGGTTTCCAGCCCAATTTTCTCTTTGCCTTTCGGGCGTCTGCTAATAAAAAATCGACTTCCGTAGGTCTGAAATACTTAGGGTCTACTTCTACAAGAACTTCTCCCTCTTTTTTATCAAATGTTGGATATTGACGGCGACAGTCTAATGATTTTATTATGCCTTTTTGGTGGATTCCTTTGCCTTTCCATTCTATTTCAATCCCAATATACTTGAAGGCAAGCTCCAGAAATTCTCTCACCGTATGGCACTCTCCGGTACCAATTACATAATCTTCGGGCCTGTCTTGTTGGAGTATTAACCATTGACACATCACATACTCTGGTGCAAACCCCCAGTCTCTTTTTGCCTCCAGGTTTCCAAGGTATAATTTCTGCTGCTTTCCGCCAAGTATATTTGCAATTGCCCGTGTTATTTTCCTCGTTACAAATGTTTCACCTCTTCTTGGCGATTCGTGATTGAAAAGAATTCCATTGCAGGCGAATATGTTATAACCATCTCTATAATTGATGGCCATCCAATAAGCGTATACTTTTGCTGCTGCGTAAGGGCTTCTGGGTCTTAAAGGCGTTTCTTCATTTTGAGGCGCCGGGGAATCTCCAAACATTTCGCTGCTGCTAGCCTGATAAAATTTGGTCTTAATACCGCTTCTTCTGATAGCCTCCAACATCCTCGTAGTTCCCAAACCGGTAATATCTCCAGTAAATTCGGGCATATCAAAGCTAACCCGCACGTGGCTTTGGGCTGCTAAATGATAGATTTCATCAGGCTGAATGTTATAAATAAGATTGGTGACCTGGCCTGAATCTGAGAGATCTCCATGATGGAGAAGAAGCCGAACGTTAGGATTATGAGGGTCTAAATATAAATGGTCAATTCTTTCGGTATTGAAAGAACTTGAGCGACGTATAAGACCATGAACTTCATAGCCTTTTGACAGCAGGAATTCTGCAAGATAAGACCCGTCTTGTCCTGTAATGCCGGTAATTAATGCTTTTTTCATAGCGATTCAGTCTTTCTATAGAATAGAAAAATAAAAGAGTAACATTAAGTATAGGGAATGCTAAAAGGAAGTTGTCATGCGGGTCGTTGAGCCACAGACACACACTCCTTGTTTGACATAAAATTATGTTTTTCTAATACGCCGGATACTTTTTCGAGATTTTGCTGTGCCTCTTTGTAATGAGCATCTATTAGCAATGCCCTTTCAAAGCAACTCCTTGCATCGTTGTACCTGTTTTTTTTGAAATATAATACACCCAGATTATTATGTATAGAGGCGTCGCTGTCATTTAAATTGATTGCTTTGTTAAGATGGGCGATGGCTTCGTCTACTTGGTTGTTATTTGCGTATACTATAGCAAGATTATAGTAAGCATCAAAGAATGATGGATTAGCCTTAAAAGCCCTTTTGTATGCATCAATGGTTTTATCCATTTTTCCATCTATTTGAAAGGCAAGAGCCAGTCCGCACAAGGCAGTTTCATCGATGGGATTCGTTTGTAATATCTTTGAATATATTTCGATAGCCTCATTGATATTCCCTGATTCTATCGCCTGTTTGCCTCTAGTACAAAGGGCAGCGTTGGCATCAACCAGACTTCCATGTAACTCAAGCAATTGTTCGTAGTCAACGTTAGGCCGTTTTCCTTTAAATTTAGAGCCATTGGTGGATAAATTGTTATGATAATCAATGTTATTTCCAATAAAGGTTTGGCTTCTATAGTGGTGAATGAATACGCCTTCATCTACCATAATTGCATATCCTTTTTCCCGAACCTTTAAACATAAGTCATCGTCTTCGTAATTTCCCGTTCCAAAGGATTCGTCCAACCCGCCTGCTTCCTCGTAAAGCGCCTTTTTCATTAAAACCGCAAAACCTGCAATACGGTTACGGGGGGTTAACCTTCCTTTGTATGTTCTTCTTATTCCCTGTGCAAATTCATGGAATCCATTCTCATCAACATACTGAATGGATATTACCTGTTGTCTGCCGCTAATGGATTTTGTGATAGGGCCTACCATGCCAATCTTTTCATCCTTTTCTAAGCTTTCAACGAGACTCTCCAGCCAGCCATCCGAGACGAGCACATCATTATTCAGCAGCATCACATATTCACCAGTGGAAGCGGACACTCCCTGGTTATTGCCTGCTGAGAAGCCTTTATTTATCTGGTTTTCTATAAGTTTATAGTTTGGGTGTCCTTGAACCAATTTGCGAAGGTATTCCACGGTGCCGTCAGCAGATGCATTATCCACAAAAATAATTTCGTACGGATAGTTTGTATGATCCTGGATCGAATGAACGCACTTTTGGGTATATTCTAAGGCATTCCAGGTGAGAATGATTATAGAAACTGGTTTCTGTACGTTTTGAGCAGAGACCGGCTTCAGCGAACCATCTTGTATTTGCATAAGCGCCTTTTGGAACTGATTATAATATTTTTTATAAATCAGTTCCCGAACCCTTGCAAACTCCTCCTGTTTGCTGCTGGTGGTCGTTGTTCCGTCCACTCTCCAACTGAATTCACACGTTACATCTTTTATATGATAAAAATCATATTTCTCAGCCATCCGAATCCACAGATCCCAATCTTCAAGAACAGGGAGAGATTCGTCAAAAACCCCGACTGGATCAAAACAGCTTCTATCATGGATGACACAAAGGACAGGCGTGATGTTGGTTTTATAGAAAATACCTTTACTGTAGTCTACAGAGTAAGGAATGTCTTTTTTGATAACCTGGTAGGTGTTTCCTGTTTTTGTCTGATATGACCTGTATGCATCTGTATAAACGACTTTATAATCTGTAGTTGCTAATATTTTTAGTGTCGTTTCAATATGATGCGGGAGGAATATATCATCGTCGTCAAGGTAGGCAATATATTGGCCTGATGCATGTTTGATGGCTGTATTTCTTACTGCTGCGAGGCCCTTGTTTTTATCGTGAACAAGGTATTTGATGGACAATCTATCCCGGAAAGCGTCTATAACACCCGATACATCTTTACCTGCATCGTTAACCACTATTGCTTCAATACGTTTGTAGGTTTGTGCCGCAATACTTTCCAGTGTTCTTTTCAAGGTATCCGGCCTGTTGTATGTGGGAACAATAACAGAAACCATAGGATCGGTTTTTAGTTTTCCAGTAGAACATTGATCTAATATTATTTTTGCCTCAAGAGCGTGTTTCTGGCCATAAAGGTTTGGGTGGTTTAGAATAATTCTCGCCATTAATTCGCCATGATGCTCAAGGGCTTTTGTATACATACTACTCTCTTTGACACGGTACATAAATAACGGCTCTGGAATCCTTTTCCCATAATATCCCCTTTCACCACAAGAAATCCAGAAGTCCCAATCTTCATATCCCAAGACCATGTTGGGATTATATCCGTTTACGGCATCCCAGGCTTCTCGTCGGTACAGTGAACAATAGCTTAGATGATTCTCACGACACAATCGTTTAAAATCATACTCGCCAGCACAAACAACCCGATTCGCACTGCCAAAATGTTTTACATCAGTATAGGCGATAGCAATCTCTGGATGAGATTCCAATAAAGAGACCGTTTTTTTCAGCATTTCGGGATGGATTAAGTCATCTGCATCAAGCGGTAAAACATATTTTCCTGTAGAACTTTTAATTCCAACGTTTCTGGCGTCAGACAGACCGCCATTTTCTTTTTCAACCAGCATAATTTGCTTATCAGAATATTTGCCGATTAATTGCCTTGCAACTTCCGAAGTATTGTCAGGGCTACCATCGTTGACGATAATACACTCCCAGTCAGTAAATGCCTGGTTTGCCACGGATTCAACAACCTCCGGTAAAAAAAGCGCCTGATTATAACATGGAATTATTACCGAAACGAGCCGGTTAGTTTTTCCGCCTGAGGTTACAGAGCAACGTCGTTCCACGTTGATAGATCTAAATATTTTCTCATAGCGGTGGCGCCATGTATGCTCCTTTATGGTTCGTTTGTATCCATTTGTCGCTATGGTATTCCTTTTGTCTTCATTTTTCAGATAGTACTTAGCCTTCTCTACTAATTCCTCAGTGGAATGGAATATTACTATTTCTTTTCCGTCCTCGTAATACTCCGACAGATTTTCGGCATTACTTGTTAGCAGGAAACTTCTTGTTCCTGGAATCTCAAAATTTCTACCCTTAATCTGCTGACCAATCAAGGTTGACGAATTCGATAAATTGAGATTGATTTTACTCCTGGAAAACAACCTGACCATTTGATGGAAAGGAATGCGTGGCCGGTTTTTCCAACCAAAACCAAATACTTCCAGCTTAAGTCCGCCCTCAACCAACTTTGATAAAATATCTACACGATCTCCATGTGGCTGACCCACAAAACTTATATCAAAGTCCTTCTCGATATCAAAAGGGACGTACAATTCATAATTACATGCCCATTGGCTTTTAATAACTTTATTAGATATCCCGAGTTTTTCGTATTTTGGAAGAGCGCTATTGGCCGTTGTGCAAAGAAAATCAAAATGAGGAGCAACTACAGAGCTGTACTTTTCAAACCTCCAATGGTCGTCGCAAAACCAATGAATGGTTCTTGTGCCTAATGATGATATGTGTTTAAAAACCTCATGCCTTGGATCACGATGGAAATCAAAAAGAACCGCAAAAAGATGGGTTGGTTTTTCTTTTTTGGCTAATTCATACAATTCCTGTGTCATTAAATCCAGGCCAAGCGTCAGTCCCCGTTCCATAAAATCGTAGTGAACAAAATCCCAATTTTGCTTCCCGCAGTAACTTTT